>CAUZOL010000122.1:0-18159 GCA_963581435.1 Planctomycetota bacterium | reverse complement strand
ACGCCAGAGGCCACGTCCACCGCGAACGTTCCATCCAGAGTGGCGTTGAAATCCTGTGTCAGCGCCACCGGATCGCCGCCCGTGCCTTTGTCTCTGCCAATGACGACGCCGCTGAGCCATCCGTACCTGGTCGCCGCGTCGTAGCGATCATCTCCCGTCACACCGACGTAACCCGCTTCCACCACCGAAGTACTCGTCCCGAAGTCGAACGAGGCCTCTTCGCCGGGGGTGGCAAGCTGGACGACATCCTCTTGGACGTTGACGTCGATCCCTTGAGACGAGAGAAGTGTCTTGTCCTCAAGCGTCTCCACCGCGATTGCAACCGCACGATGATCCCGTCGGCGCGTCGCTTGCCGTCTTCGTCGTGAAGTGTATCGCTGGCGCGAGGAAGTAGCGGCACGAAACTGAGAGCGAATCGCACCCAACCAGGAAGATATTAACATAGCGGCTGATTCTCAAATAAACTGGAATATTGACCACTTCTAAGAAACAAAATCGTGGGCTTTCGCAGCGGCGGCCCCCACTGTTACCGAAAGCGCTTCAATCGAGTATGACGGTCGTGAGTTTGGAAAGTCAAGAAAAATGATCAAAAATAATACAATGGACCCATTCTCCCTAAAGGATGCAGAACGCCGCTTAATCTAACCCAATTCGGGGGAAACGACTTGACATTCCCCTGAATCACAAAAAGGCAGTCTCCCAGTGTTAACCCAGGAAGGAGGGGTTCACTCGGAAAGACTGCCACCGAGTACAGGCAAACGGCAAATTCCCCCGCAAGACGACGCGATATCCGAATACCACATTCCTCTAACCAAAAAGGATGGTAGAATAGCAGTGAACGGTTCATCCTTGCCCCCGCGCTCACACTGACCGCTGCCGGGGACGCTACCAACTATTGCCGCGGTGTGAGGCCATTTCCGCCGATGCCTGCTCCCGATTCCAGTTCTGTGCCTTCGTCCAGACGCCCCGTCCCGTTGACCTGCCGAAACGACCTGCGAAACCAATGGATTGAGTATCAGGGTCAAGGGTCCTGGGTGATCAAGGATCCAGTTGCGCTGAAGTACCATCGTTTGCATCCGGAGCAGTACCACGTCCTGACTCTGTTGGACGGAAAACGCAGCCTGCAGCAAATTCGGGACGAACTACGCCGTGAGTTTCCCACGCTGCACGTCACTCTGGCCGATATTCAGCATCTCATCACGGATCTTCACGACAAAGACCTGACCGCCAGTTCGCGGTTCGGTCAGGCACCCGGTCTGATCAAACTGTTCAGCAAACGGAAAAGCCAGAAACTGAAGAAGGCGCTGACGAACGTCCTCTACCTGCGGTTGCCGGGCTGGGATCCCGAACAAACCTTGCAGTGGATGTACCCCAAGGTTCGGTTCGTGTTTCACCCGTGGGCGGTGTTTCTCGCGGTCGCGTTCATCATTGCATCGATGCTGCTGATGGCGGCTCAATATGAGGCCTTCGCAAAGCGGTTGCCGGAGTTCCAACAGTTTTTTGGCTGGCCGAACCTGATTTACATGTGGCTGATGCTGGGATTCACCAAGGTGATTCACGAGTTCGGCCACGGTTTGGCGTGCAAACACTTCAAAGGGGAATGCCATGAAATGGGGATGATGCTGTTGGTCTTCGTTCCCTGCCTGTATTGCGACGTCTCAGATTCGTGGATGCTCAAGAACAAATGGCAACGCATCGCAATCGGTGCCGCTGGAATGTACATCGAGGTTGTCATTTCGGCCTTTGCAGTCTTCCTGTGGTGGAATACCGAACCCGGTCTGGTGCATCATTTGTGCTTGAACACGTTTTTCGTGACGGCGGTCACTACGGTGATCTTCAACGCCAATCCTCTGATGCGGTACGACGGCTACTACATGCTCAGCGATTGGCTGGAAATCCCTAATCTGAGGCCCAAAGCCGACCGAATGGTCCGCGAAAAATTCTCCTGGTACTGCCTGGGAATCGAGACGAATCCAGATCCCTTCATGCCCAAAACCGGACGGGCGTGGTTCGTGCTTTTCGCAATCGCCGCATCGGTGTACCGCTGGGTCATCATGTTCGGCATCACATTGTTTTTGTATACCGTGCTGAAACCATACGATCTGCAAAGCATCGGCATTACGTTGGCGGTGGTTTCGCTCCTGGGCATTGTGTTCAATTTGGGGCGAAACGTATTCCAGATCATCACAGCACCCAGGAGTAAACCAATGAGTCGCCCAAAACTGGCCGCGACGCTGACGGTGGCTTCCCTATTACTGGCAGTGGGATTCCTGGTCCCGATCCCGCTGCACATCGAGGCCCCGTTTCTGCTCGAACCACACAATGTGCAACGCGTTTACGCCATCACTCCCGGCCAACTCACCGAACTTTCGGTCGGTCCCGGTCAGCAGGTGCATAACGGCGAGATTCTCATGCAACTCTTTAACCCGGAGAAAGAGGACGAGAGTCGCTCGCTGTCGGTTACCAGGAAGTTGCAGCAAAGCGAAACCGATCTGTATCACGTGCTGGAAGATCCAGCGCGCGAAAGTCTCGCGAGAGAGCAGTTGCAGAGTCTCGACGAGCAGATTTCCGATCTCGACCGCCAACTGCGCCGTTTAACCATCGTGGCCCCATGCGACGGAAAAGTCGTTGCTCCGCCGCGCATTCCAGAACCCAAGCGGGATCCCGATCGTCACGCTCTTTCCAAGTGGCACGGCAGCCCACTGGACCGTTCGAATATCGGCAGCCACATCGAAGAACGGACTCACCTCTTTAGTGTCGCTCCTGACGATCAATTCGTCGCGGTGATCCTTATCGATCAGGCGGACCGCAACGACCTGTCGGTCGGCCAGGAAGTCCAGCTTCAATTTGAACATCTTCCCGGACAGATCCACACCGGCGCAATTACCGAGATTTCCCGCCGACACCTCGATTTCGCACCCAAGGCTCTCACAAACAAGCTCGGTGGACGATTATCGACGGTCACCGACGCACAGGGACGCGAGCGGTTACTAAGCAGCGTGTATCAGGCAACCGTCACCATCGACAAAGACCCGGTTCTGTTTCGGACCGGCATGCGCGGACAGGCTCGCTTTGTTGTCGATCAGCGGTCGCTCGCACAATGGGGCTGGCGCTACGTCCGGCAAACGTTCACATTTCGCCTATAATTGGACCAATCGGCACATTCCCACCGTGTTATCGGCGAAACGAACGAAACCAATCCCTTGCACGCTTCAGCGTTTAATTCTGCGGTATAGTCGAGGCAGATAGCCCGAGACATTAAACGGAAGCCATGTCATGGCGAAAGCCACTCGTGTCAATCAAATTCGCGAGCGCGTTGTGCAATCAGCACAACAGATCGAACAACTTTCGCAGAAGGATGTCCCCCCCGAGGAGTTCTTCCCGGATTTTCTGCAGTTGCTGGTCTCGGCATTGGGAGCATCGGCGGCGGCAATCTGGACGGCCGAAAGCGATGGCCGCATCAATCTGACCTGCGATTTGGCGTTGGCAGAAACAGGGATCCTCGATGATCCGGCCGCCGGGCAAAAAAATCACGGCATCGTCGCCACGGCAATGGCAACTGGCGAAGCCAACACGTTCAGCCCCAGCGATGACCGAACAGACACCCCGCTTCCGACCGACCATTTCATCGTGATTGCTGTGCTGCACACAACCGATGGCTGTGCCGGCGTCGTAGAAATCTTCGCGCAAGCGGAACCACCAACCGAGGCCCGACCGGGATATCTTCAGTTTGTCGAGCAGATGTGCGGTCATGCCTCGCGGTTCCTCGAACGCTGCCGATTGCGACCGCAAACCGAATCATCGTCGGCCCGGTTCTGGGAAGACTTCGAACGGTTCGTGCTGGAATTGCATCGGTCGCTGGATGCCGGCGACGTGGCTATGGTCGCAGCCAACGATGGTCGATTGCTGTTGGGCTGCGACCGTCTCAGCGTCGCCTACCGTCGCGGCCGCAAAACAGTCATCAAGGCAATCAGCGGGCAGGATCACGTCAATCCGCGATCAAATCTGTGCAGCACGATGCGGACGCTTATCGCCGATGTCATGGCGACGGGCGAGTCGCTGACATATTCCGGCACCGAGGAAGAACTCGCCCCGCACGTTGAACAGTCGCTGGGCGATTTCGTCCAGGAGAGCGGTTCGCGGATGGTGATGGTCGTGCCGTTGGTGAATCCAGAGCCTCTCGTCCCACGGGACGACAAGGACGGATCTCGAAAACAATCGGACAAGCCGCCGGAAGTCATCGGCTGTCTGGTGGCAGAACAGGTTGGCGAAAGCCAGCCCGTTTCCGAACTGGAAAAGCGCATCGAGTTGATGGCCGATCAGGTCGCCGCAGCGCTCTTCAATGCCAGAATACACCAGCGTGTGCTACTGCTGCCCATCTGGAAGGCATTAGGACACGGCCTGGAGTGGTTTCAGGGACGCAAACTTGCGAAAACCCTGGCCATACTCGCCGGCATATCCGCGATCGTGTTGGCCCTGCTTTTCATTCCCTGGGAGTACCGAGTTGAAGCCCAGGGGAGAATGTTCCCGAATGATAAACGCACCGTGTTTGCGCCTTGGGACGGTGAAGTCATCGACGTCATGGTCATCGGCGGACAGCAGGTCCATACCGGACAAACGCTTCTCAAACTGCGCAACGACGATCTCAACGCCGAATTGCTGACCCAAGAGAATACGCTCAACGAGAAACGCCAAACCGTCGAGTCGCTGGAAGGGCAGATGGAAAATGCCATCCGCATCGATGATCGCAAAGATGCAACGCGGCTACGCGGTCAAGTCGCCGAAACAATGATCGAAATCGAAGGCTTAGAAAAGCAGATCGATATCCTCAATGAACGAACGGAATCGCTGACCGTTCGCGCGCCGCGAGATGGAATTGTCGTGACATTTCAAGGAGAACTGGAACAACTCACCGCTCGCCCTGTTGGCCGCGGCGAGGTTCTGCTTGAAATCATGGATGACACGGGGAAATGGCATCTGGAATTGGAAGTCGATGATCGCCGCATGGGACACATTTTCGAAGCACAACAAGTTCCCGGCCAAACCAATCTCTCGGTTGAGTTCATCCCAGCCACGACCCCGGAAACGTCATACAGGGGCACACTCCAGACGCTAGGAACCCGGACGGAAACATCGTCCGAAGACAGCAACATCGTGCCGATCCTCGTCTCGTTCGATCCCAAAACGCTCCGGCATCGCCGCGTGGGCGCCGAGGTGCGAGCCAAAATCGATTGCGGCGAACGCAGCCTGGGCTACGTCCTGTTCGGCGACGTCGTCGAAACCGTTCGCCGTTTTCTCTGGCTGTAAGTCTTCGCCGTCACTCGATCAATTCGAGGTACGGATCAATCCCCATCCGGTCGTACGCTTCGAGTTGCTTTTGCTTCTCTTTCAACAGGTCTTTGCGTTGCTTGATGTGCATTTTTTCCAGGCGGCGTTGTGCGCGGTGAAACACGCCGACCCACCGCTGTGGGAGTTCCCCGTTGGCGTTCGGGCGGGCACCGCGTTTCAGTCGCTCTAGAGCGGTCGGCGTGAACATTCGCAGCAATTCATCATCCAGCGATAGCCAGAACTGAAACGATCCTGGATCTCCCTGTCGCGAACACCGTCCGATCAATTGACGGTCGATTCGTGAAGAACTGTGAAATTCCGTGGCCAGCACGTGCAGTCCGCCGGCAGCCAGAACATCCTCGTGCAATTTGATATCCGTGCCTCGGCCGGCCATGTTGGTGGCAATCGTCACCGCGCCGGGTTGACCGGCAAGCCGAACGATTTCCGCTTCTTCCGCATGTTTGACGGCGTTCAGAATCGTGTGCGAAATCTCATGCTGAGTCATCAGTTCGCTCAGCGCTTCGGACGCCTCGACCGATGGCGTTCCAATCAAGACGGCTCGACCCGTTTGATGAAGCTGCAGAATGTTACTCACAATCGCGTTGCGCTTGGCATCGGCGGTGGCGAATACCTTTGTTTGATATGCTTCGCGTATCTCCGGCCGGTGGGTTGGAATGGGTGTCACTTTGAGGTCGTACGTCCGTTTCAATTCTTTGGCCGCTTGAACCGCGGTGCCGGTCATCCCTGCCAGATGAATGTATTCACGGTAAAAGCTCTGGACGGTAATCTTCGCCGCCTGACCAGTCGCCGCAGTGATTGGTGCACGTTCTTTCGCTTCAACCGCCTGATGCAAGCCGTCCTGCCATTTCCGCCCTTCCATAATGCGACCGGTCGACTCATCGACAATCACCACTTCCTCATCGACGACCACGTAGTCGCGTCCCCGCAAAAAGCCATATTTTGCCGTCAACGCATTCTCGATGTGTTCGTAAATCTGTTCGCTGTCAACAGAGTCGAGCAAAGAAGGCTTTTTCAACAACAACACGCGGCGGCATCCCCGATCGGTCAGGCCGGCGTTGCGCTTGTCCGGTTCGTAAATGAAATGCGTCCCCGGTTCCAGGCGCTCCGCCACCATCCGGCTCCATCGCAACAGATTAATTGTCCCGGCGTCGTTCGGCACTGTGAGGCCAATGATCAGCGGCGTTCGTGCATCGTCGATGAGAATACTGTCTGCTTCATCGACCAGTGCAAAGTAATGGCCGCGTTGGACTTGTCCCTCTGGGCCGTTGTTGCCGAAACCACCCGCCCTGCGAGGCCGCTGAGACAAACTGCCAGATCCCAACCGCAGGCGATCGCGCAGAAAGTCAAACCCCATTTCCTTGGCAGTTCCGTAGGTGATGTCCTTCGCGTAGGCGGCACGCCGGTCATCGTCTTCCATATCGGAATCGATGCAGCCGACACTCAGCCCGAGCATGTTATAGATCACGCCCATTTCTTCGGCGTCGCGCCCCGCAAGATAGTCGTTCACTGTAACAACGTGACATCCACGCCCCGCCAGCGCCCGCAAATAGACCGGCAGAACCGCGGTCAACGTCTTCCCTTCGCCGGTCCGCATTTCTGCAATGTGGCCCTCGAACAGTGCCATTCCGCCCATCAATTGCACGGGGTAAAATTCCATTCCGGTCGCCCGCCGGGTCGCTTCGTGAACGAGTGCAAAGGCTTCGACGATCAGCCGATTCAACGGAATCCCCGTCTTTGCCCGCCAACGCAGTTCACGCGAACTCGCACGCAACTCGGCATCGGAAAGCGCCGACAGATCCTTCGCGCATATTTCGACCTGCGCGGCCGTCGCCCGCCAGCGCGAAAGACGCGCCTGTCGAATCCGGCCGGCCGAACGAACCCAGTGATGAACTTGTGAGGCACTCAACCCGTCCACGTACCACCCACTGCTCTGACCCAAACCGTAAAGAACGTTGCAGCGTCACGCCTTGCTGCAAACCAATTCTGATGCGCCTTTCTCCCTCCTGTCAAGAATAGATGCGCGGCCCCCGTTGTGTCATCCGCAACCGCCTGCGATTGCCGTCACAGTCGTCATAGTCGTCACGAATTCGGCAGCAATGGCTTGGCGGCAGGATTTGAGTCATCGACAAACAGCGAGTTGAATTGAATCCGTAACGCGGTCATTATGGAGCAACGTGCCGACGACACATTGCACCGGCGTGCTCCCTTTTCTGCTCTCTCAAGAATCCATGTGTGATATGAACAAATCGCTGCTGACGCTCATCCTGTTCTCGTTTCTCGTCGCTCCGTTTGCCGTTCGAGCGCAGGGAACGCAGGCCGACTACACGCGGGCACGGAGCCTCCGCAAATTGACGGCAAACAAGGTCTTCAAAAGCAAGGTCGAGCCGCACTGGTTTTCCGGCAACACGATGTTCTGGTATCGCAATGACCTCGCTGGCGGTGCGCGGGAGTTTATCGTCGTCGATGCCACGAAAAGAACGCGGGAAAGCGCTTTCGATCACACGCGACTGGCGAACGAACTTGCCAAGGCGGCCAACAAAGAAGTGAAACCCACACATCTGCCCATCGAGCGAATCACGTCCCACATGCCGGGCGAGGCCGTCTACTTCCGAGCGTTCGGCAAAGATTGGAAATGCGAACTGAAAGACTACAAACTCACAAACGAAAAACCCGCTCCACCAAGCAAGACGGAATCCCCGGAATCGAAGCAAGAAGAACGTCCCAAGCGTCGCGACAAAAGTGAACCGAGAAAACGGACAATGTTCGTCAAGGATCACAACATCTTCTTGCGCGATCGCAAATCGGGCGAAGAGATCGCGTTATCGGATGACGGGACCGCCGACAACCCGTATGGTTCGCGCGTTTATTGGTCACCCGATTCCAAAAAACTCGTCGCGCTGCAAACCGCAAAAGGGACCGAACGAAAAGTTTTTTTCGTCGAAGCGGCCCCCAAGGACCAACTGCAACCCAAACTGCACTCGTACAACTATCGAAAACCGGGCGACGACATTCCAATCACAAAACCGCATCTGTTCGACGTCGAAGCACGAAAGCCGATTCCGATCAGCGACGAGTTGTTCCCCAACCCGTGGAGCATCAAAGAGATTCGCTGGCAGCCCGATTCGTCGCGGTTCACCTTCCTCTACAACCAACGCGGCCACCAAACGCTGCGCGTCGTCGCCGTCGATGCTGTCACTGGTGAGGCAACCGCAATCGTCAACGAGGAAAGCAAGACCTTCATCGATTATGCCTACAAAACATTTTCGCGTTACTTCGACAAGACGAACGAAATCCTCTGGATGTCCGAACGCGACGGCTGGAATCACCTCTATCTCTACGATTCGCAAACAGGAAAGGTTAAGAACCAAATCACGCGGGGTGAATGGGTTGTCCGCAGTGTCGCAAGGGTCGATGAAGAACAACGGCAAATCTGGTTTCGCGCCTGCGGCGTCGATCCGAATCAAGATCCGTACGACATTCATTACGGCCGCGTCAATTTCGATAGCACCGGGTTGACGTTTCTCACCGAAGGCGACGGCACGCACTCGATCCGTTACTCGCCCGACAAACAATTCCTCATCGACAGTTACTCCCGCGTCGATCTGCCGCCGGTAACCGAGTTGCGGCGAGTCGCCGACGGTAAGTTGGTCTGTGAACTGGAACGGGCCGATGCATCGGAATTGATTGCCACCGGTTGGCAGCAACCCGAACGTTTTGTTGCCAAGGGCCGCGACGGAAAGACCGATATACACGGCATCATTTTGCGGCCAACCAATTTCGATCCCAAGAACACGTACCCCGTCATCGAAAAAATCTACGCAGGCCCGCACGGGGCATTCGTGCCGAAACGGTTTTCGCCCTACGCCAAAGCGCAGGCGTTGGCCGAGTTGGGTTTCATCGTCGTGCAAATCGATGGCATGGGAACCAACTGGCGCAGCCGCGACTTTCACGATGTCTGCTGGAAGAACATCGGCGACTCCGGCTTCCCCGACCGCATTCTCTGGATCAAGGCGGCCGCGAAAAAGTACCCGTACATGGACATCACCCGCGTCGGCATCTACGGCGGATCGGCGGGCGGGCAAAGTTCGACACGGGCCATGCTGGCGCATGGCTACTTCTACAAGGTGGCCGTCTCCGATTGCGGATGTCACGACAATCGTATGGACAAAATCTGGTGGAATGAAGCCTGGATGGGCTGGCCAATTGGACCGCATTACAGCGAGCAATCGAACGTCACACAGGCTCACCGGCAAACTGTTCCTCGTCGTCGGGGCAATGGACCGCAACGTCGATCCATCATCCACGATGCAAGTGGTCGATGCGTTAATCAAAGCCGACAAAGACTTCGACCTGCTCGTCGTCCCCGGCGGCGGTCACGGCATCGCCGAAAGCCGCTACGGCACCCGCCGCCGCAGCGACTTCTTCGTCCGCCATCTGCTGGGCGTTGAACCACGCCAGTAAGCCGTAACGATGAACGACGAAGAGGCAGCGGCGGCGATCTACCGAGCGTTCGCGACACCGTGAAGGAACCAGCGGGCTATGGCAATAACTCGTATGCCTGTTGGTGCAACGACACTGCCACGCTTTTCAGTTCGCCGCGGTGGAGCATCAGGCGATGTCGCAGCACTAACGGTTTTTTGGCCGACAGGGTGATGGGATGTCGGCCGGGATAGGCGATGTTTTGCATGCCGTAGTGCCGGAGTAGCCATTTGGGTGGGAACTCCGGCAGCGAACGGTGGCTGAGAATGGCGACGCCCGAGACGTCGGCAGCAGTTCCGAATTGGCCGCTGACGTCGGCCCAGCGGCTCTTTGTGCCGACGGCGTCTTTGGAGATTCGGCCGCTTTCGTCGGTGATTGCCATCTCGCGCGGTGGCCGGATGCGTGCGGTGAAGCCGGAGTAGCCCTTCACGTTGTCGGCTCCGCCGATGCGGACGTTTTCAACCAACGGCTTCAATGCAATTTGGAAATCGACGTACTGAAAGTTGGTGGTTGCGTGAAACAGGCGGATGCGGGTCGTCTCTTCCACGATCGGTGACGGATTTCCCGCCGCGTCGGTGATGACGGACGACGTCCAATCGACAATCACTTCCAACGTGGCAAACAGCGGCCCCTGTTCGACGATGCGCGCCGTGCGGACGACCGACTGCAATCCCTTATTCTCCCACGAGTCGCCGGCAGGGCGGTCGCCGACATAGATCTGATGCCACGCCCAGAAAATGCCACGGTGATGGATGTGGTCGGCCGGAAAATCCTGCGTCAACTCGGCACCGTCCAGCCCAAGCAGTGGATGCACATAATTGGCCCGCGGCGATTTTCCGCCAAGAGACTTCTTCTCTCGTTGGTAATGCATCACCTTGCGATCACCGTCGCGAAACTCGAAACCCTCTTCGACCTTGCGGAGATTGACAACGTGTTTTGCTTCTGTGCCGCTAACGCGAAGTGTCGTTGCACGGCCCCGCGACTTCTCATCGACCTCGCCAAACCAGAGAAACCGATCGCTGTCGCCGTCGCGCTGCGCAATGCTCGAACGCCCATCAGTAGTTTTCAACAGGACGACGTTCGGCGTGTCCTGATGTAATCCCACTCCGTGCCCGCTGACGATGGTTTCAACCCCGACGGGAAAGTCGGCTGGAACCTGCCACCGAACGACCGGACCATCGTCGGCACTGAGACCCGCGCCGCTGTATGCGATCATCGCTACAAACGCGGCGCGACAGATGTGAGAGGACAAACGATTCGTCATGTTATTGTCTCCTGCAAGCGGTCAGCCGTCAGCTTTCAGTCAAAACTCCCGGCAAGGCCGCGACTTCAAAAGCTGACAGCTCACTGCTTAGAGCTGACCGCTCAATCCAATTAGACCGAATGATTGACACGACGTCCACGCGCTGCTGATGATGCCGACATGATATCACCATGGATTGGCATAATTGGCTGGGCGATTTTCGGCCTGTGGACGTTGCTGCTTGTGCCGACGATGTTTTTCTTGATTCGTCGCACCCTGCCACGGATGACGGACGGTTTGTCCCCGCCAACAACCTGGCCGACGCTGTCGGTGCTTGTGCCGGCGCGCGACGAGGGGCCGAACATCGAGGCGGCTCTGCAGTCGTTGTTGGCTTCCGATTACCCTGCCCTGGAATTGATTGCTATTAATGACCGATCGACCGACGACACCGGCGCGATCATGGACCGGCTGGCCGACGAGGACAGCCGGTTGCGGGTCATTCACATCGATACTCTGCCTGAAGGTTGGCTGGGCAAGAACCACGCGCTGCACCTTGGAGCTGCGGGGGCATCGGGTGAGTTGCTGTTATTCACCGACGGTGATGTGGTGTTTGTCGATGACGCTCTGCAGCGAGCCGTGCAATACGTGCAGCACGCGAAAGTCGATCATCTCTGTTTGATGCCGCGGATGGTGACCGACGGTTATTGGGAAAGTGCACTGACGACCTACTTTGGTTTTCTGATGACGGCGGGGACTTTCATCTGGCTGGTACCGACGCCGTTGAAGTGGGTTTACTCCGGCATTGGGGCATTCAATCTCGTGCGAGCCGATGCGTATCGGGCGGCGGGCGGGCATGAGCCGATTCGGTTGGACGTGCTGGACGACGTGAAGCTGGGCAAGCTGATGAAGCGGTTCAATTATCGCTGCGACATTCTGATCGCCGATCGACTCGTACAGGTGAAATGGCAGGAGTCGGCGGCGGGTGTCATTCGCGGACTGGAAAAGAATGCGTTCGCGGCGGTGGAATATTCACTGTGGCGATTGTCGCTGGTGACCCTGTTCTGGGTGGCGGTGAGTTTGCTTCCGTATGTCGTGGCACTCACACTGCCCGATGCGCGCGGACTCGGTTTCGCGGCGGCGATTCTGTTTACGCATACGTCTTACGCCTTGATGTCGCGACAACTTGGTGGCAGCTGTCTGGTGTTTCCCGTGCTGCCGTTGGCGGGTGTGTTGCTGATCTGGGCATTCTGGCGGTCGGCATGGATTACGCTGCGTCAACGCGGTGTGCGCTGGCGGGATACGTTTTATCCGCTTGATGTTTTGCGGCGGGGATTATTTCGGTAGGAAGACGAAAAAAGGTCTCCCTCTTATTCTTAATCCTAATCTTAATCTTAGTCATAATCATAATCCGGTCGTCTCTTCCGCGGCCTCGGACGTTTGTAATCTGGAACACGAGCCACGACGTTGATCTGCCACTTGATGGTACAGACTGTTCACACCTCGGAACAAGATTATGATTAAGAGTAAGATTAAGAAAAAGACGACAATCGCGGGCCGGTGTGATTGGTTCACGAGTTCTCTGCGACATTCTCCAATCGAATGGGACATTACGAAAATGCGAATTGTCAGCGTATTGAAATGCGTGTTGTTAATTGTGTTGCCGTTTGAAGTTGTTGCAGCGTACGCCAACGACGATGCCTTGTCGCCGAGCGTTTCGCAATGGTTCGGTCCCCAGAAATGGGTTCGCGACACCGAGGGGCCGGTGATTTCTTTGGGGCCGGCGGGATCGTTCGACGATACGCATTTATTTGCGCCCTGTGTGATTTGGGAAAAGGGTGTTGTTCAAGAGAAAGGCCGTTATCGCCTGTGGTACAGCGGATCGCGGCGCGATGTCGCGAACCGCGTGTTTTCGTTGGGGATGGCCGAAAGCGCCGGCGGCAGGACGTTCGTGAAATCGAAGGGCAACCCGATCTTTGACTTCGGCGACGGCGAACATTCGGTGCTAACGGCCACGATGTTAAGAAATCCCGACGGTTCCGTTCTGCGCGAACAGGGTCGCCTGAGAATGTGGTTCAGTTCAACCCACTTTGCCGGAGGGACCGAAACGCACACGCTGCATGAATCCACGAGCGCCGACGGCGTGCGTTGGAGCAAGCCGTCCGTGGCTCAACTGCAAGGCATCTATGCCCCGACGATTCTGCGAGAACGGGACGGTTATCGCATGTGGTTCTGCGACGTTTCACGCGACACTTGGGTGATCAGCCACGCGACAAGCAAAAATGGGAAGCAGTGGAAGGTGACGGATCGCGGTGTTGTCAAAGTCGATCAGAAGTGGGAACGCACGCGGCTGTTTTATCCCACGGTGCTCAAAGCGAACGGCGCCTACCTGATGTGGTACGGCAGCTACTGGACGGCGGAAAGGAACAAGACGGCGCTCGGTTGTGCTGTCAGCACTGATGGCATTCACTGGCACAAACACCCCGCCAATCCGGTCTTCCGCCCCGATGTCAGCCGACCGTGGGAATCGCATTACACCACCAGCCAATCGGTTCTGCGACTACCCGACGGCAGTTTCCGCATTTGGTACGCGTCGCGCCGCAAGCCGCCATTTGTGAACAAGTACTTTGCGATTGGAACCGCAACTTGGAAAGGAGCCGGGAAGGCCGCAGAGTGATGTTGGAACACTAATCGCCGCTAATCCTCACTAATCTCAGACGACGCCCCGTTCTTTTCATTGGTGGAGATTAGCGTCTATTTGCGTTCCTGAAATTGGTTGATCTGAGTTGTCTTGCACGAATTACTTGCCGATGCAGAAGCGGCTGAAGATGCGATCGAGAATATCGTCGGTGTAGACGGTGCCGAGAATTTGACCGAGATGTTCGAGGGACTCGTGCAGATCGATGGCGATAATTTCTTCACCCTCGCCGCCCGCCGCGGCAGCGTGAGCGCGCTCGAGCGCTCCGATGGTGTTTTCGAGAGACTCGCGGCAGCGTGCGGCTGTTGTGCCAACCAACTCCTGTCCTTCGGCCCGATCCCGTGAAAGTTCTGCAGCGGCGGCCACGATCAAATTCGCGAGACCGGTTCCCGATGCCGCACTGACCTCGAACTCGTTGTCTGTCGCATGCGTGTTTGCCAGGTCGATCTTCGTTCGCACTTCCAGCAGGGGACACCGCGTGTCATTCAATTCCTGCCGCGAGCGCCGATCATCAACTTGTTCGCCAATCTCCAAATTGGCCGGCACGCACCACAACACCAGGTCGGCCTGTTCGAGTTGCGTTCGACGCCGCTCTTGCGCCTCGGCTGTCAGTTCGTCGTTGGCTTTCTCCCAACCGGCGGTGTCGATCAGGTTGATTGCCGTCCCGTTCCAATCGCAGTCGGCCGAGAGGTAATCGCGAGTCGTTCCGCGACTGTCGGAAACGAGGGCGGCATCACGACCGATCAGCGTATTGAATAGCATACTCTTACCGGCATTGGGCAAGCCGGCGATGACCACGCGCCGACGGCCCGTCGATAACATCCGCGAGGAGGCCTGCGATAGCAGCAGCGCCATCGTGTCCCGCGCCGTTTCAATCCGCGTCAACAATTCGTCGCGCGAAACGAATTCGATGTCGTCTTCGACGAAATCGAGGCCCGCTTCGAGGTCGGCTAACAGATTGAGCAGATCGCTGCGCACTGCATCGACGCGGCCAGAGACTCCGCCGGCGAGTTGAGACAACGCCGTTTTTAATTGCGGTTGATCGTCGGCATCGATGACGCCGAGGACGGCTTCGGCCTGCACGAGATCGATGCGACCGGCCAAGAAGGCCCGCATTGTGAATTCGCCGGGATGCGCCGGCCGCGCACCGTGTGCGTAAATTTCACCCAGCGCGGCTTCCAGCAGGGGCGGTGAACCGGGTAGGTGCAGTTCGGCTGATGGTTGCCCGGTGTAGCTGCGCGCATTGGGCCAGAGGTAAACGGCTGCTTGCAGCGGCGTGCGGAAATCGCGAAGTTGCAGCACGCCAAGGTGCCGCTGCGCTCGCGTTGCGGCATTCCAACGAGTGTTGTCGTCGGGCGTGAAGATATTTTGGAGCGAAGTCTGAACGCCGGAGCCGCTGAGGCGAATGACTCCCCGCGCGGCCGATCCGGCCGCCGATGCCAATGCGGCAATGGTGTCGTCGATGTTGATTTGCACGGGGCGAGTTCCCGGTTGTGAAACCCAGGATCGAGAAACCGGGTTTCTGCAGCGTTATCTCTTGGGTCCGCTAAACGGCAGGCCTTGTTTGATCTTGGGTTAGACGTCGTCGATTGTTGTGCCGACTTTCTCGGCGAGTTCCGTCAGTTGACGCCAGGTTTCATCGGGAATCGGCACGCCCGATTCCATTCGGTCGGCTTGCCGACGGAGTTCGATCTCGCCTGCCATCAGGATCTCATCGACGCCGGGTGCACGGCGAGAACTTTTTATGGACGCCACGTATGTTTCCATCAGCGCGTCGTACTCACCGGGGGCGATGAACTTCTCGACATCGAGGAAGTACATCCAGACGCCGTTGGCACCACGGGGCAAGTCGTCGCGGCAGACGCCACTGCCCGAGAGGATTCCGCCGAAAACGTCGATCATCACGCTCAACCCGAATCCTTTGAAACCCATCGCCCCTCCCAATGGCAGAATGGCTCCTTCGGGCGGTCCGTACAAATCGGCCGGGTTAACGGACGGGTTGCCTTCGGAGTCGATAATCCAGCCTTCCGGCAGTTTGTCGCCTTTTTGTAATGCGACGCGAACTTTTCCTTCGGCCGTCGCGCTGCTGGTCATATCGAGAACCAGCGGGTTCTCGCCACGCGGTGCGGCGATGGAAATGGGATTGGTCCCCAATCGCCGTTCGATTCCCCCAAACGGAGCGACGCCACCGGGACCGGGCGCGTTGACACACATCATGGCGGCTAACCCCTGCATAGCCGCTTTTTGCGAGTAGGAACCGAGACGTCCGACGTGATTGCAGTTGCGTATAAAAATCGTGGCGGTCCCGCCCGCACGAGCTTTCTCCACCCCCAACTGCAGGCCCTTGGTGGCGGCCACCTGCCCGAATTGAAAGTGTCCATCGAGCAAGGCGAACGACGATTCCTCGCGGATCACTTCACACTCGGCATCGGGCTTGATGAATCCTTCGTTGATGTAGTCGACGTACTGCATCAGCCGCATCACGCCGTGACTGTCGTGGCCGACGAGGTTCGCGTCTTTCAATTCCGTCGCAACAACATCGGCATTGGCGGCAGAGACGCCGGCTCCCTGGAGAATCCGCGCGGCAATTGTGTAAAGTTGTTCGGCGTTGAGGCTGGGCATTGTGGCTCCGGATGCAGGTTGATTTCGATTGAGTATGTCTGGGTTGAGTATGTCTGGGTTGAGTATGTCTGGGTTGAGTATGACTGGGTTGAGTATGACTGGGTTGAGTATGACTGGGTTGCGCGAAACCGCAAACGATGTTCGTCAGCGCTACGCGGGTTTGACGGTTATGGGTTGAGTTAAAATCGGATCGCCGGCTTCAACGTTGTTGACCAACGGAGCGCCAAAGTTTTCAGCGGTCACGGTGATTTCATCTCCCGGCTGATACTTCCAGTCACGGCTGGTGTGGCTCAATTTGCTCGTGCCAAAATAGTGTAAATGTACGTCGCCCGGTTGGCGATGCTGCGGGTATTTGAAATGATGATCCTCGCAGTTGGCCAACGAATGGCACATGAACTCTTCACCGCTGTAAAGTCCACCGCTGTCGTAGATCGTTTCGCCGTTGCGACCGACAGTGCAGCGCAGGCTGAGTCGGCTGAAGTCGAAATCCGTAACCAATTCCGGCCCGACGGCGCAGGTGCGAAGCTTCGATGGGGCGAGGTATAAATAGTTGATTTTCTCGGTGGCGTGGTCCGACCATTCGTTGCCGAGCGCGAAGCCCAAACGCCGTGGGGTGCCCGTGTCATCAATGATGTAACAGCCAACCAGTTCCGGCTCTTCACCGCCGTCGAGCGCAAACGCCGGCTTCTCAAGTGGCCAGCGATGCCCTCGTAAATTGGTTCCACTGCCCTTATAGAACCACTCCGGCGCCGCACCGCGCGTCCCGGCAGAGGGTTTCCCCCCGTCCAATCCCAAATCGAACATCTTCGCCGAATCGGTCTTCGGTTTCGCCACTTCCGCTTGGTCCGAGGTATGCATCTCGTCGCGCGATTGCATGCTGCCGGTGTGTGTCAGGCCGGTACCGGCGATCAGCACAAAATGGGGATCGGCATGGTCGAGCGGCGGATGAAGAAACGGCCGATCATCACCGGGGGAACCTTCGTGCAGCGATTTGTAAGAAATTGTGGCAACGTTTTCGCTGCTCGCGACTTCGGTGAGAAACTCGTCGAACGACCGGCCGGCCTGTTGTGCAGCGGCGAAGACGTCGTAAACGCGAACCAAGTCAGGTCGGACAGAGGTGACGTCGCGGACGCTGTCGCCGTCAATCACACCCACGCGGCGTCCTTCGCCGGGAATCTCGAACTGGACAACTCGCATGATGGACTCCGCGGGCTGGGGTCAGACACGTCGGTTTGCCGTGCATCCGCTGAACCGCGAGCGATTTTCGATCATGGTCGGAACAGGATACATCAGCCGCAACTCACAGTCGACCAGAAAACTCACAAGCGACCAGAAATGACAAAACCCGCTGCAGGACAGCGGGTTAGGAAAAATGAGGGCGCAGGGACTTGAACCCTGGACCTACGGATTAAAAGTTTGTGGGAAGCCGATTCTGCTCGACGCTGCTCGACACACAACCAGTCAATACAGCTCAGTTTACACGATTTGACGTCGAGTAGCCACCATGCAATGTCGGGCACGCGTGGCCGGAACGTGGCCGGAACGGCAAGCGCACGTCATCAAACGGTTGTTCGTTGGCACGTGCTCACGCACAACGACTTGCTGGGACTATCAGCCGCTTGCGGCGGTCTCACGCCGCGCTCGGGGTGTCGGCGCTGCAGGTACCGTACTTCCACGTGGTCTTCACGCTGCCGCACGAACTGGGACCGCTGGCACTTCAGAACAAACGTGTGGTCTACGGCATCCTGTTTCGTGCAGCGGCCCAAACTCT
>CAUZOL010000121.1:0-18178 GCA_963581435.1 Planctomycetota bacterium | reverse complement strand
CGGCTGAGCGAAAGCTGCCGATCATGGAGACGACGGCGAGGTAACGTAACGCCTGGCGATCGAGAAACCGTTGACGCAGAGCTCAAATTACCGAGAACATCGACACCACGACGTTGGAATCACGTCCGAATTCCTGGAAAAGACCGGCGACATCGACTGACACGCGGGACCGGGTCATCAAGACGCCCCCGATTCCATCGTCGCAGACCCCAAGTGGCGAGTTCTCGCGCAAAAAGTCCAGAATGTTGTGACGCGCAGCACCGTTATCTGCTTCAGCAACCCGTTGGCTCATTTTGTCATTGATGCCGTGTCGGAGCGCGGCCTGCGAGTGCCCGAAGACCTAAGTGTTGTTGGTGGTGGCGGCGGCGATGTCGTCGGCCTGACCTGCGCGGAACTCGACTGGTACGACCTGGGACGCCAAGCGATGAGGCTGCTGCTTCGCGCCATCGAAGAAAACGACGAACACAAGCCGGAACACAAGATAGTCCCCTATCAATTGCAGTCGGGACGAACGACGGCACCGCCCAAGTAGGAGTCTCGACCCGTAAGATGAAGGTTGATCTCGCGAGACGTGACGACGACTGTTTCTACGATTACGTATCGCGCAAGAATTGCAACCCGATTCCCGGCCGCCCCACATCATTCTTGGATGGTCTTTTCAGTCCGCTGGCTTCGCCGGGTACGATCTTGAAGACCACGCTGGCTGTGGTTTTCTACGGCTGAGCTTTACGAGTCTGGGCACGTGTCGGTTTTTCACTTGGCTTCGTCCCGAATACTTCCCCGTCCGGGTAAAAACCGCGATAGCGTCGCACAAAAATGGCGATGGCAACCAGCGGCTCAAGCTGTTTTCCCATCAATGTGCCCTCAACACACTCGCCGGTGAGAGGACCCCACAACGAACCGGTTTCTTTGTCCTTGAGGCGGTGCAGTTCACCTTCGCGGGTGATCGGCTCAAACGTTAGCGTGCGGTCATCCACATTGCGTACCCATGCCACCGCACAATCAGCTTGTGGAACAAACACGGCAGCTAGAGGAGTCTTCTGAAAGACGTCGTTGATTACCTTTTGAGGTTCGAGCGATTCGTACGGGTAGAGCTTCGATGCGTGAGCGACGACCACGTTTAAGCCGAGTCTCATGCGTGAAGACTTTGTAGAGAATGCCTTTCTGTTGCGCGATCTTTCTGTCCAACGGCGGCGGGATGAAAACACGGTCGTGTCCGGGTGCAGGGCTTCCCATTTCTGCCACGTGATCACTTGGGCGATCTCAAGATCGAGTGACTTTCCCTTCAGCGGGCCCATCACGCACTCGGCGGTTACGTGAATCCATTCGGACCCGGTCTGTTTGTCGAACATGACGAACGAGCCCTCGTAGACGTAGCCGCAATGATCGAAGTCGTAAACTTTGCCATCCAGTTCGCGGCGATACACGATCGCCGTTTGGCAGAGAGGTCACCACGACGCGGCGATGGGCACGCCGCCGACCGTATCGTTCTGCAGCTCGCCGATGGCATAAAGCGGATAGGCGCGGGACTGCTTGCCGATGGAAACGCCAAGCACAAAGGTCGGCCCTTGCACGAGGCCCGACTCTTCCGCTTCGGCGGCAGAAATCGACTTCGGCTTGAATTGCACGCCGAAGTATCCCTTGCGCGAGCCATCCTTGTTCATCGCAATGGGCTTTTTTTCCTGCCGCTGTTTCCACCAGCGAGCGTATTCTTGGTACACGTCCTGACCGCGTGCGTCTTTGACACCGGTGAGAATGAGGCCGAGCAAGAGGACAGGAATTGTGGCAAACTTCATCGTGTCACTCCTCGTACAGATTCTTGTCTTTCAATTCTCGCAATACAGCATCAGCCAAAGTCGAATCACGGCCGCTCCCACACTGCAGGGAGATTCTTAGACGCCGGACCATATGTCTGCGAGACTACAAATCCGCTCGCCTGCGACATGTAGAAGATTCGGCCGTTCGAGACGACGGCCCCCAGACACTCGCGCGAATCGATGGCCGGTCCGGTCGAGACCAGTTTGCCTTCAGCACCCAGGTCGATCATGTCCATGTTCGCACCCAACACATACGGTTCAGACAGTGTGAACCGGCAACAGGCATAGTTGGTTTCGATGCCGGCGAATACCTTGCCGGTCTTGCGGTCGTAGATGTTCCCCTTGCCTCGCAGGGCATTCGAGAAGATGAACCGCTCGCCGACCGAAACCACGTTCAGTGCCGAAGTCACCGCGTCGGATTTCCAAATCAACTTGCCGTCGTTCGCATCGAGACACCAGACGAATCGATCCTTCGTGTTTTCGCTGGCCCGGTTATTGCCGCCAATGTAGATGCGGCCGCTGCGGGAACTCAGCGTGCATTTCGACGTCACGTAATAGTCGGTCGTCAGCCACAAAACCTTGCCCGTTTCCGGATCGAGACATGCCGTCAGCCCGTTGTTTGTCGATGGCAGTCCGCGACGCTTCTTCTGACTCGCAGCGTATCCAAAGAACGCAGAATAGTAGAACTTGCCGTCGTGCATGCAGATGCCGCAGTCATTTCCGCCACTCCCGTACTTTGAAAAATCCTTTTCCCACATCACTTTGCCCGTCTCCAAATTCCATGCCCAGACGCGCGGCTTGTGGTCTCTGGGGTAATACGGGTTGTCGTTCGAATAAATCCAACTCATCACTTCGCGGCCGTTCGTATCGACAACAGGCTTACCACCGAAGGTGAAATATTTTTCCGAACCCTGCGCCGCGTATTTGCCCGAACCTGACGCATAGATGGCGACGTTGCCCTGCACGACCGGCGGAAACTGTCGGCTCCAACTCGGCGATCCGGTGAACGGTGCCTCCCACAGCAAACGACCGGTCGCGGCGTCCAGACAACGCATCATCGACCGCTTGATGCCGGCCTGAGGCACTAGCAGTTTGCCGTCGATGTAAAGCGGCGAGGTAAACGACAAATACACATCCGGCCAATGTCGCCGCCACAACAGCCGGCCGGTGTCCTGTTCGACGGCGATGATCTGGCCTTCGGCCGTGTGCGAATACAGCCGTCCGCCACCGCAAACCGGCAGATGCTTGACCGTACCTTCCAATCGTCTGGCCCACCGCATTCGTAGTGGCGGCTTCAGGCCCTGGTCGTTGGCGTTGGAACCGCCGAAGTCGCCGTAATTCGTGTACCAGTTGTATTTCTCGTCGGCCAACGGTCCGGTCAACGGACTGCGGATCTTCCAGATATTCAGCTTCTTTGTGGGCAGAGAAGCCTCTCCATCCGCGCCGAGGATGTAGAGATATCCATCCTCACAACCAACGTAGACGTGGCCATCGGCAACCGCCACCGGTGCGGTGATGGGCGAACCGAAAGCGGTCGCAAAAGAGGATGCCTCACCACCATCCAACGGTACGACGTGCAGTTTCCCATCCAACCCGCCATAGACGACGTGATCGCGGGTAATGACCGGCGGACTAACGGCTGCTGCGGCACCGAGTACAACAGTTCGTTCTTCTCCAACCGTATGCCGGCACAAGCCGATGCCGTGCTCCGGACGCACGCGAAAAACACTCTTGCCCCGAATACTGACCGGCGCGAAACTCAACAGCCCGTGCTTGCGGATCGATGTGTCGGTTCCCCCAACGAATTCCGTCTCAATCTCGTCACCCTCCAGCCGCATGATTTCCACGCGGCCGGCGTTGTCGCGACGATGCCACTGAACGTAGACGTTGCCCGCATCGTCGGCACTTTGTCCAAATGTGGCTGGGTATTCGGAGCCGGCGTAGCTGGGAATCAAGCCGATCGTCCGCAGCTTCGGCGCGTCGCCGTCGTCGTCGAGGAAAATCGTTCGCCCACCCGCCGGCATGACGACGGTCTTGCCGACAAGGCAGATGTCTCGCGAGCAAACAAAGTGGTCCCGCCAGGTCACGCGTTCCTTCCGATGGGCAAGCCAATCCGCCCCGCTCCAACGATCCCCCTCGAACTGAATAACTTCCTTCACAAAATCCCACGTCCAAATGACCTCTCCATCCGGTTCGACCGCGTAAACCTGCGCGCCGAGCGTCGCGAAATAAACGCGATCATCCCCAACTGCCGGTGCGGAAAAGATCGGCTCGCGGCAGTCGATTTCCTTGACGACATTGCCGCTGTTGCGATCGAGGACATAGTAGTATCCGGCCGTCGTGCCCACGTGGACGTAGTTTCCCACAACGGCGGGTGCCGCAACGTTGTTGCAGTTTCCCGGCCCCCCTTTTGTTGCAAATTTCCAGAGAGCTTTCTGTGTCTTGATGTCAATTGCAAAAATGACACCGGCACCGTCGATGACGTAAACTGTCCCGTCACTGACCACCGGCGACGCATAAATGCCGTCGGTCAACGGAACCGCCGCAACCAGGCTCAACGACGTCTTCAGTGCAACATCGGGGGCGTTGCCCGATCGCGATGCGTTCCCCTGGAGCTGCGACCAATCCTCGGCGGCGGCGAGATTGACCGCGCATGCCAAGACGCACGCGAATGTAAAAAAACAGATTGCTCGTCTCATGGTTTTCATCCTGCCGACTTTCGAATTGGGTCGTTCAATCTGACAGCTCTTTGCGACCGCGTCATTGTAGCCCAACGCGCCGCCCCTCGCCTGCCTCATCGCGAAAAACGAACGTAGCACAGGCTGGCAGCCTGTGCTACGGCGCGTTCAACCGGTTGTACTTCTTTAGTACCTGTCGCAGGTGATCGTGAGGAATCGCGTAGACGGTATTGCCATTGATACCAGTCATGGTTTCAGCGGCGATCATCGCGTTGATGATCGCTTCTTCAGTTGCTTGCACCGTGGCGGCGAACAGTGGGGAAATTCGGTCGTTCGGCAGCATTTTGACATCGGTCACATCCTTCCGATTTCCTGCTGCACGGTTGGCCGTCGAGAATGCGAGAAAAATGTCACCGGACGTGTTCTCCGCCACACTCCCATTGCGTGCGAGTCCCATCGCGGCCCGCTTGACGACGCGTTTGAGTTGATGCGGCAGCAACGGCGCATCGGTCGCGACCACGATAATGATCGAACCGTCACCGCCGTCATCATCCACTTTGGCCACCTTGCCTGCGGTCGGCATCAGGTCGGTGATCTCCTTCCCCACCGGTACGCCGGCTACGCGCAGGTACTGGCGTTTCCCATAGTTCGACTGCACGAGTACGCCGACCGTATAACCACCCTCTTCCTTCACCAGCTTTCGTGACGACGTGCCGATGCCGCCCTTGAAACGGTGTGTTCGCATGCCCGTTCCACCGCCGACGTTGCCTTCGGCGACCGCGCCAGCTTTGGCAGTGTCGAGAGCCGCAAAGGCGTGCTTTTTCTTCACGTGAAAGCCGTTTAGATCGTTTAGATATCCGTCCCATGTTTCTGCCACCACCGGCAGCGACCACGAGATGTTGGGGTCGCGCTTCACCAGCCATTCGACGACCGCGTCGCGCACGACACCCACGCTATGCGTGTTGGTGATCATCACCGGCCCTTCCAGCAGACCCGATTCTTCGATCCACGTCGTGCCTGTCATCTCGCCGTTGCCGTTGAGCGAGAACCAGCCTGCGAATACAGGATCGGGCGAGTTCTTACCGCGGGGGAGGATAGCCGTCACGCCCGTTCGCACGGGGCCTTTGCCGACCACTAGCTTTCCTTCGCCGCGAATCAGAGTGGTATGGCCGACTTCAACGCCTTTGACATCGGTGATGGCATTGAGCGGTCCCGGCGTACCCTCGAAAGGAATTCCCAGATCACGGGCACGAGGTTTTGGTTCGGCGGCCTGAATTGTTGAAGTCATTGCAACACATCCCAAGCAGATGCTAACGAGAAAGGAAACGATCGCCGAATTACGAGAATATTGCGAGCTCTTCACGATGTCTCTCCCGGTGGTTGCGACGGAGTAGTTGACGGCACTTCACAGCCCTTGCTCGTCAGCAGTGTCACTAACACACCGGCGACGATTGCCAGCAAGAATGATGGAGCCAACTCTTCGATTTTGGACAAATGCGGCCCCCATTCTGGAATCAGCGGCACGGCGAACTTGAACAACGGCACACACACGAACCCGGTCAGCATCGACGACAGCGCGCCGTAAACATTGTACCGCCGCCAGAAGAGCGACATCAAAATCACCGGGCAAAACGTGGCTGAGATGCCCGACCAGCCGAAGATGACGAACCAAAAAATCGTACGGCCCGGCACCAGCCAGGCAATTGTCAATGCGAGGGCTAACGCGACCAATGACAATGCCAATGTGATCCAACGGGAAAGCCGCGTCAACCGGGCGGTATCGACATCGGGATAGAGCGTCTGTTGATACACGTCCCGAGTGACGGCGCTCGACGCCACGACCAACAGCGAGTCGATGGTCGACATGGTTGCCGCCAGCACCGCCGCGATGTAGAGGCCGACGATGATCGGCGGGAACAAGTACTCCACCGTCAGCGGTAGAATGTTCTGTCCGCCCGGTCCGAGCATCGCATCGACGCCGAACAGCGCTGACACATCGGCATCGCGGGCAATCAAACATCGGCCGAGAAGGCCGGCCAGGACGGCTCCGGCATCGGTCAGAACCGTAAAGGTGATTGCCACCCAACGGCCCCGGCGAATTTGGCCTTCATCGCGAATCGACATGAACCGCACGAAGACCTGTGGCGACCCGAGAAATCCCAGGCCGATGGCCAAGTAACCGACAATGATGAAGACGTTTTCAGTATTCGCGCCGCCCGGTCCCCACAGACTGGTCAGCCCGGTTTGCATCGACTCGAGTTGGCTCCAGACGTTCGAATCGCTGGCGAGAACGATGAAGGCTGCAACGGGCAGCATGACCAGGCCGACCAGCATCAACAGTCCCTGAAACAAGTCCGACCAGGCGACCGCGACAAATCCGCCCGACAGCGTATAGGCGACGACGATCAGGAATCCGAAGATGGCACCGGCAAAGTAGTTCCAACCGAGAAAGGTTTCGAACGCCGTACCTGTCGCATCAATTTGAGCGCTGACGTAAATCGTGACAAACAGCGACAACGCGACCGCGGCAGTGAGCCTGAGAATGAGTGCAGAACGAGAATTTGGGTCGGAGGGTGTGAAATGGCTCACCAGGTAATCCGGCACGGTGATCGACCCGTATTGGTCGGTCGCGCGCTTGAACGGCGCGGCCATGAAGAACCACGCAATGGCAACCCCCAACAATTCTCCGACGACAACCCACATTGCGCGAACGCCGACCATGGCCCCCAGACCGGTCAGCCCCAGGTACAGCCAGGCCGATTCACCGCTGGCACGCGACGAGAAAGCGACAACCCAATAGCCGAGACGTTTTCCGCCGACGTAGAAGTCGCTCAAACTGTGAATCTGCCGCGACGCAACAACACCGATGACCAGCAGCACGGCGAAGTAGGCAATGATGACGGCGTAGATCATGGCGGCGGCAATCCTGTAGCACAGGCTGTTAATCGAGCCATCGCGTCGTCGTTTTCTTCGACTGCGTCCAAAACTCGATGGAACTCTTGCCGGTAATGTCGAAGTGGCCGAAGCGCGAATCGTTCCAGCCGCCGAATCCGAACGGCTCGACCGGAACCGGCACGCCGATGTTGACGCCGATCATTCCCGAGCTTGCCCGCGCACCAATGGCACGTGCTTGACCGCCGTCGCGGGTGTAGACCGCTGCTGCGTTTCCGTAAGGCGATGTATTCTCAATGGCCATCGCTTCATCGACGTCTGCGGTTCGAATGATTGCCAACACGGGACCGAAGACCTCTTCCTGTGCGATTTTCATGTCGGGCCGCACATGATCGATGACCGTCGCACCCACGTAGAAGCCCCCTTCGCGCCCGGGAACCGTCTGCGGATAAGCCGCCACCGGTCACGATCGCATGCACGTGCGGATGATGCATCAGGTTCTGGCCCCAGGTATGTAATACCATCAGACAGCCAATCTTCGCTCCCAGGTGTTGCGGAACTACCGATGAGGCCCGACAGATCGACGTCAGACGAAGTCGCTGCCTCACCACCGAACCCCTGAGTCCGCAGCGCTCGGGCGGCGACCTCATAGTCCCCACCATATTCCAACAGCGTAAAGACGGCGAACGGAGAATAGGCGGCATTGGGCTCGAACGGATGCGCGTTGGATGAAAACACATAGAACGTACGATCTTTCAACGTGGCCGACGTTCCGCTGGACTTACCGGGACGCGTCCAGTGCTGATTGCCGTCGCCACGAACACCACATGGATGCCAGCCATGTTGCTCCAGTAGGGCCGCGACGTCGCCACGTGTGTTGAAATCGTCGCCGGGTCGCGTGTTGTCCGGGTTCTGCAAAAGATCGCCACACGGGGCTGACGGTGGCGTCGTTGACCAATACTCGTTCAATTCCCAGGCGGCCAGCAGCAGGAGTTCGCGTTCTTCGGCTGTCAGCACAGGTAGCGCGGTCAATTCGCCTTGGACCAATTCGTAACCCGTCGATGGCGAGCAGAGGAATAGTCCGCCGTCGCCTCGTGTTTCAATCAGCGTGACGATGCCTCCCTCGTGGCGTCGCTGTGACAATTTGAGATTGCCACTGACGGGATCCTGACAGCGGTAGACGACATGACGACCTCCGGACTGGCTGGTTTCAATCACCAGTTTCGCCAACAGGTCCTTCGGAATCTACTTTGACCAGGCCGCAAACAGCTCGCCGCCGTGATCAAAATCAATCAGCTCGAGATTGCCGCTAACAGCGCCGGACACGAGACAGACGGAATCGCAGCCGTTGGCAAACCAGGCGGTGAGTTCGGCTGTTTCCGGCAGGCGAGTCTGATATTCCTTCCAACTCACAACGGCAGGCCGCTTTTCGCCGTGCAGGGCGGGCAAGGCGCACAGTCCCACGTCGCGGTATTCAATGGCCGCTGTCAGCAGTGTCGAGTTTGAGTTTTTGTGGTTTCTCAAAACGGCACATCTTCCAGACCGGCGTCGATCGCGATGGGACTCGATTCCGGCACTGGGCCGAGTTCGTAGTCAACGATGCGGTCGAACCGTTCGCCGACGATGCTGCGGACGGTAATCGCATCGGTGGATGCCAGCGTGCCGGCTTCGGCCATGGCAACGGCCTGTTCGCTGGTATCGGGAACGGGATCGGTAGAGCGGCGATTCCACCAACCGACTGCCTTTTGCCGCGCATAGCCGGTGTGCTCGAAGCAGATCCATTCGGATCGCCAGTGCTCGAGTCCCAGCCGATATTCGACTTTCATAGAACGGGGAGCGTCGTCGGCCGCGCCACGTTTCTTGTGAATCATGTACTCGAGGTCAAGGACTTCAAATTCTTCATCGGTCACCTGGCCGGAGAGGATGCCAGCGTCACTCGCTTTCGGCTCGTGCTGCGTGCGCTGGGGTGGCGGAAACTCGAATCCGCAGTCCGGACAGATCGCGTAGCCCGTGGCGATCACCGATTGGCATTCCGGGCATTGCTTGGCCGGCGCGGCGGTGCCGGCGCCCCGAGTGTCGGCGGGGCTGGCGTCGATCGCGTCGACCGGACCATGCCAAAGCACGTTGCCTCCGAAGTCGAGCACCAGACAATTCTGTTTGCCGGGATGCAGCCGAAAACCACGTCCGACCATTTGGTAATACAAACCTGGTGACTTCGTCGGCCGCAGCATGGCGACGCAGTCGATGTTCGGCGCATCGAATCCGGTCGTCAGGACGTTGACGTTGCACAGAAACTTGAATTCGCCGACCTTGAATCGGCCGAGCAGTTCATCGCGTTCAGCGCTGGGTGTGTCTCCACAGACGAATCCGCATTCGACGCCGTGCGTTTCTCGCAGGACGCGGGCCACGTGTTGTCCGTGCTGGACCCCGCTGGCAAAGATCAATACCGACTTGCGGTCGTCGGTGTGCTCAACGATTTCCGCGCAGGCGGATTCGACGAGTTCTGCGGTGTCCATCAACTCTTCGACTTCCCCGTCGCGGATCTGAAGCCGTTCAAACCGACCGAAATTGATGCGCTGCATCAAATTGATAAGACGGGATCTCTCCGGTGCGAGATCCCGTTTCGAGATTTGCCGGTGATTTTTCCGCCCCCCGTTGCTCGCCATCTCAGACATACTCCACTAGTTCAACAG
The DNA here is from genome assembly GCA_963581435.1 of Planctomycetota bacterium. GTDB lineage: Bacteria > Planctomycetota > Planctomycetia > Planctomycetales > Planctomycetaceae > JABISG01. Next base: position 8,098 of record CAUZOL010000121.1, on the reverse strand, counting down.
TATTTTTTTTGCCGCGCCGGCTTCGGTGCCGCCGGTTTGGCGGCGCGACGCGCCTCAAATTCAGCGATCGCTTCGGGAAATATCTTCCAGCGTGGCCGGCCGCCCGAATTCTTGGAGAAATCGACAGCATCCAACTGACCGGTGGTGATCCAATACCGAACGGTGTCGGATTTGACGCCGATTCGATTGGCGTAGGTCGGGGGGCTTATTGCTGACAAGGCACGACCTCCTGACCGTCCCGGTTCAATCGGAGCCGTTCCTTTTGCTCCGAAAGCTGGATGAGCCGCTTGATAAGGTCGCGCTCGCGCTGGTTCCTTGCGAGCTGCTCCCGCAGCTCTCTCGCTGAAGGGATCGACTCAACAAAATCGCTGTACGTTTTCAGATTGGTCATAAAAAAAGCCCCGCCAAATGTGTTGACGGGGCGATTTTATTAACCAAAGGTTTCTGTTCGGTTTCCGTTTGGAAACGCTTGTCATTTTACCCAAAATATTTTCAAAGTTTTTCCTGCGGACTGCGTCAACACTCTACTTGAGCACACATCGCGAAGTGCTTCATTCGCGAGAAATACAGCAGATTTCACGCCGCCGGTCGTCGGAAAGTCTGGCCAGACGTCAGGAGTTGTCTCGTCCCAAAGTGCCTCATCTCGTTCCCACATGAATTTCAGCAACAGCCATGCTGTCGGCTTCACACTCGTCTCTTCGCCTTCGTTTCGCAGCCTGTTTGTGGCATACGGACCGTCCTCAAAATCGAGAATCAGCAGGTGCCGCATCTCATCAAGTCGATCGCGATCGATGCGGCACACCCAGCTTGTTCTCGTGCTGACCGTTTCTATGAGGACTTCGTAGCCGCGGAGTTGCTCCGGAAATTTGTCACAAATAGCTTCCAGCTTGTCGTATGAATCAGGTGGCTTGGGGGATTGTTTCGCCTCTCTGAGCAGCACCGCCATACCGTTGCGAAACTCGGACTTGCTGATTTCCGTGTTCGCTGCTGCTACTTCCGATCGCAGCCATTCCAGGATATTTCTTTGTAGATTCATTGCCGCTGCTCCATCTTGCGGCTGCTCCATTGGGAAAAGTGGCAGGCCGGAAGAGCGTCCGGCTTTTCGAGCTGCAGACCCTAGCCACTCACGCTGACAATTCTACTGAACCTGATCGCCCGAGTCATCCGCCGGCCACAGCCATTCACGGACCGTCTCAACAACAGCCCGCAGACGTTCGTCGCTGATCCTATGCCGGTAGTTCGCCGCCATGCTCGGATCGACGTGTCCCATGATCGCATCGACCGCCACTTGGTCGCGGGACTCCCCTCCGATTGTCTCGAACGTGTGCCTCAAAGCGTAGAAACCACGACGACCGACGATGCCCAGCGAATCCAACAGTCGCCTGAAGCCGCGGGAAACCGAATCCACCCTCGCCCGTTTCGCCGGGTTGTCGTTCGGCGTCATCCGAACGAACCGGTTCCCGATCCGAGTGATGAATACGCAATCGGTATCGGTGTCGTCTTTCGGCTTGCCACGGTGTCCGGCGGCTTCGCGCAATGCATCAATCGTTTCCGGCCACAGAGGGCAACGTCGGTCGATTTCGGTCTTCGGACGCGGGAAGCAAACCCAGCCGCCTTCAAGGTCAATCGCAGAGTGCGTCAGATTCGCGACGTCGGTCTGACCAAACCCACAGTTTATGCCTAGCAAGATCATTGCCCGCATCGGCGGGGTGGACGACTTCAAGATACTGAGAAGTTCGGCGGCGTCGAAATACTTCTTGCCAGTCTCGCGAGCCGCTCGTCGTTTCGTTTTCTTGTTCGGCTCTTTGAAATCCGACCCAAGCCGAACCGGATTGTCGATCAGTTCCGAATCGTATGCGAATTTGAAGACCATCCGCGTGACGCGAACGTCCTTTGCCAGCCGGTGAATACCGTGCCGCTTCGACAGCCACGATCGAAACTTCGCGAAGTCGGTCGCGGTTAAATCTTCGACGAGCCGATTGCGTCCGAAGAACTTGGCAATCAGCTTGCAGACGTCGTAGTAATCCCGGAACGATTCGGCGGACAACTCGCCCGACTCCACCCGGTTTTCCTTACCTTCAAGAAACGGGTTGCAGACGCTTGCTACCGAAACGCCATCCGATTTCGGACGTGGAGTCCGCCCAGCGTGAAGTTGATCCTTCACTTCGAGATACTCGTTCAACGCGGCTTCGGCAGCTTCGGCGGGGTTGTCAACAGTTGTCAGCACACCGTTTATCTGGGTGGCCCACCGACCAAAGTAATGCAGCTTGCCGCGAATCTTCTTACACCATCGCCCGGACGGGTGGTCGGTCAGTGGGAACGTCGGATATGGCTTAGCGGGTTTCTTGCGCGGCTTCTTTTGGGTAGAATTTGCCATGACGTCTGTATTTCGTGCTTGAAAACCGAAAAGGGATAGCGTCGCGACGACTCGAATCGCCCCACGGGTCGGGTTGTCTTTTTCGATGAAAACAGCATAGCGGTTGTTAAAATGGTTGTCAACGAGGAGAGTTTCCACTGCGAATTGCGAGAAAACCGCTTAAAAAGCAGCCTGGCCGAGTGGCGGAATTGGCAGACGCACGGGACTTAAAATCCCGGGCCCGTAAAGGGCGTGCGGGTTCGAGTCCCGCCTCGGCTACTTGACTGAGTTGCAAGTGTTCGCATTCAGTCGCACACCCCTGCAAATCAGGTGTTTTTTTTTGCTCGGTCGGTTTGGCTTGCGAATCGTTGCGATGCGTGCGCCTGCTGCACCGGATTTTGCACCGCCTTCGCGAAGTGTTCGTCGGTGACCTGCAAATAATGTTTGCGGGCGACCTTTTCGCTGTTGCCGATCCACGCACACACAACGTGCGAGGGGAACAGTTCCTCAAGTTCCGTCTGGCGAGTGCTACGGAGATTCTGGAACAACTTCGGCCACACCTTCAAGCCGGCCCGCTTGATGATTCGCAACAACTGCGTTCGCAAGTTGGTGTTCGTGTCGCGGTAATGGACCATCGACTCATCAGTGCCAAAACGACTCACTCTAAAACGCTGGGACAAGACCTCTAACTTCGTATCGACCAGTGCCGACGATACGGCCAAGATCTGGGATATCGACGCGGGCAGTGAGGTTGTCAGTTTGGTCGGGCACAGCCGTGACGTTATGGGAGCGGAATTCAGTCCGGATGGAAAACAGGTCGCCACCGCCAGCCGCGATAAGACGATTAAGATCTGGGATGCCGAGACGGGAAGAGAAGTGGCGACGCTCCCGGGACACACCGCAGATGTGTTGCGGGTGCACTGGTCACCGGACGGTAACCGCATTGTTTCCTGCAGTTCAGATAAAACGGTCCGCATCTGGGACGCGAAGTCGCACAAGCCACTTAAGACCATGACCGGCCACGGCGCTCCCATCGAAGCGGTCCGCGTCAGCCCCGACGGTCGGCTTGCTGCCTCGGCAGACGTCAATGGGGAAATCTGGATTTGGGATCTCCAGCAGGCAAAGGCGATCGCCGTTCTTCGTGGTCACAACGGTGCGGTCTACAACCTCAAGTTCAGCAAGGACGGCAAGTCTCTCTTCTCGGCCGGTGCCGATCGATCGGTACGCGAGTGGAACGTCGATTTCGAGACCGATCTATTTTCGCGTGTGCGCAATCTCACGCTCGATTGACCAGTGCCATTGGTCAGCAAATCTTAAATCATCTCGCCTTCCCCGTCCTGTCTGTCCTCCGCCGCTGCGTCCTCGGGTATACCAGCCGTATCCGGTTCGACGGCTGGTTTCCGCGCCAAGTACAGCGACGTCGCGATCCCGAAGTTCAACACAACCAGGTAGGGCATGTACAATCCCAAGGTGATCCCAATCAGAACGATCACCAGGCGGGATCAGTACCATCTTCATGCCGATGCCGTTGGTGGTCTCCACAGCGGTACCGAGATGCTTTGCCCAGGCCTGCTGGTGAGCTTTCGCTTGAACAGAGGGAAACGGAGCTTTGGCAGGAGACGACGTGTCAGAAGCTGCGGGAGTCGATGGAGCTTCGGGAGGGGACGGCGCGTCAGAAATTACGGGCGTCGGGGGACGCGCCGCTGGATTCCTCACATAATACTGCTCAAGCTTTACAGGATCCTGTCCCAGCGCGTTAAGCTTCGGCTTCTTCGCCTGACTAGCAGCTGACGCAGTCGGGGGATCGAGATTCGGAACGTCTGGCACCGGCTTCCTGTCAGCGCGGAACGGAAGACTGATGGAATAGATCAGCAACATCACCACTACCGTGCCGATCACGCCTTTTGCCCAGCCGGGAAGGTGTGCCACTGCGTCTTTGAACTTGAGCGAAGCGGACTGAACCGCGCCGCGCAGGCTTGCAACAGTTTGTGATGTTGGTGTCGCTGTTCTCTGCCCGGCCAATGTCTGGCGTTGTTCCTCGGCCTTGACCGTGGCATGTCGCGGGGAGTTGGCGACGGCGACGGTTTGAAACGATGCCTGGGTAGCATGATCCGACTGTTGTCCCTTGTTCTTGAGAAAATCGGACAGCGCTGTTGCCGCCTCGCGCATGGACCCGTAACGCTCTTCGATCTTGCGGGCCATCATCTTCAAGCAAATGGCTTCCAACCGGGGATCGAGATCGGCGCGAAACGTGCTCGGACGCATCGTCGCCGTTTCCGAGCGTCGCCACGAAGTCTTGGAGGTGGGACGACAGCAGTTGCTTGTGGTGCTTTTCAAACGGGCTCGTCAGCCCCGCACGTTCATGCTGGGCCTTGCGTTCCAGTTCGGCCAGGAGTTGCCGTGCCGCTTCTTTGTTCGTGCAGAGCGATTCCGTCCGCAGAATCCCCTCTGCGTCCCGAAACTCGCCCCGCCAGACTTTGCTCTTCATCCGCTTCTTACGGGCACCCGGGTCACCCTTCTGACAACGCTTACCGTTCAAGTTGGCGTAGCGCGTAATCGTCGGCTTGTAGAGTCGTGCCATCGTTTCGCCTCACTTGTTCTCTTTCGGTTTCAGTTCCAGTCCCAACGCTTCAGCGATTTTCGCAGCGGTCGAAATGCGGATGTCGCGGCCGGCCATGAACCGGTCAATTGTCTCTGGCCCAACACCTGCATTTTTCGCAATCCGATAGTGAGTCTGCCCGCTGTTGCGGATCGCGTCTTGCAACACGTCGGATAGCATTGTCGTTTGCCGTCTTCTCTTTGCCATGTTGAACGTCCACCTTTGACTTTCATTGTAGGACGTATATCCTATATGTCAATGGTCCTGCTTTGGGCGTTCTCGGATTCACAAATTCTCCGCAGGTCCACTAGGTCGCTACCCAGCCCGACAGCACGCACCCCCGCCGGACCGTTTTTGATGTCGCGGTCGAGACTGCTGTAGAAGGCCCGCTCGCCAGTCACGCGGCGACCTGGCCCAAGCATGAACGGCGCGGTCGGCAACTGTTCGCGGTTCTGAGCGTACCAGTCAATCAGTTCCGCAACATTTGCCGCCCAGGCTATCGGCGGGTCTGGCTGTCGTTTGATGTTCCTTGTCGGCGATGTTGTGGCCTCACGCGGCGTTTCCCACACATTCATCGCCCAATCGATAACCGTGTCACTCAGACCCGGTACATCGTCGCTGCGGACAGCGAGAGGTGCAGGAAGATCTGCAGGAAACGCAAGCAATGCGAGCAACTCAACCTTTTGGGACTTCAGCCGATCCACAAGGGCGGGCGTCAGGACGTCATGCGGAGCGTCAATCGTCAGCCTGCCATCGCCAGTCGGCAACAGCCGAATGCCGTTGGCATCGCAATCCACCAGCAGTTGCGCCAAGCCGGTCATATCGTCACCTGCCTGCGATTCTCATCTTCAGATTGCTCTGAAGCGCTCTCATTATTCCCAGAACTGTCGATTTCGGGTTGCTCGACGGTATTGTGAGAATATTGAGAGCGCTTTTCAGTGTTTTCATTTCTGAAAACCAATGGGTTAACATCGTAAGATTGGGATGGAGGCCGCCCAGTTCCGGCTTTCTCCGCCGCCCGTAATCGAATGTATCCCCGCCGCACTAATTCGTCCAACGCCAGGTCGATATCATCCGCTTTGGGAAATCGCCGTTTGCCGTGCTGTTGGGCGTCGCGTTTTGTGAACTCCCGACGGCCGTGATGTTTGATCCCCCGCAGCACATAACGGGCGTCATCGTCTCCCGGCGATTCTTTCGCTTGCATCATGTTCAAAACGGCTTCGGCGTGTGGGATGAGATACATTGCAATCTCAACGGCCGCTGCGATGGTGGCCTACCTCCACATTCATGGACCCACAATAGCAAGTGAGATTCGCCCGTCAGTTCACACCCATATCCTCGGGACTCCAAAACAACCCCCCACCCATGCCGGATCAATTTCCGGTGACCTCGCGCGGAAGCCATTCGTCGCCACGGACGCGGGTTGCCCTGGACGGTTCAGAGAGCAAACCGACGCCCCGGCTACCCCGCTTTTTCTCAACTCTTCATGAACACAAGTTTTGACAATACCTCTGCAAGAAGTGCGGTTTGCCAATTGTTAGTGGTCAGGTAAAGACGTTTTACAATAAATTGCATGGAGAGTTGGACTCACAGGATTCACCGGTCGCGGTGGGAAACGGCCGATGTGAACACGTCCGGCTATTTGGGTTCTGGACGGTTTGAACATACAGGTCTCGCAGTTTTAGCCAGACAGCAGGCTTCTGGGAAGAGATTCTCCAGCCTTTCAGCGTCCACCAGAGCGACGATCAGACTGCCGTTTGATGGTTGGGTCGGGTTGGTGTTGAAGGGCTGAGACAGTGTGCAGGCTTGCACATTTCTGTCAGGGTGGGCAGGATGGTATCGGTTTAACTCAGAGAGGAAATTCTGTCATGCAAAAGACAACCGTAGAGACACTGTGCTACTACAGCAAAGTTTTCAATACTGATCGTTTCTGGCTCCAGAAGAAGGCACAGAATGACATTCAAGAACTGCTTGACAGTTATTGCTCGAAAGGCTTTGAGTTGGTCTCGACGGATGCCCATCAGTTTGGCTGGGCTACATATATCTATCTGTATTTCAGGGAAACCACACCAACTTCCGCTGCTGACTGACCAAACCAACAGACGCCTCGTGCTGCTCGCCCTTGCCGTCGGTCTCATCGGTTACCGACGACGGAAGCAGAAGTTGGCTGCGTGACGAAATCAGGGGGACATCATATGAGGTTCAAAAAAGGCGACTTGCTCACCACCAAATTCGGGCTAGTCAAAAACCCGGTGGCCCGAGTAGAGAGGGTCACACAAGCGGGCGTTGTCCACTGCATAAATATTGTGGAATGCCAAACGATGAAGGAAGGTGAAGTCTTCCAATTCACTCCGACTGAAAGTACGCGGTACACGTTGCACTCAAGAAAGTGACTTACTCAAAAGCCGCCAAGAACATCAAGAGCCGCAGTCAGATTCAGACTGCGGTTTTCTTGTTGTATTCTGATCGTTTGTTCGACATGCTGTTGGGTACGGTTCAAAGACTGTGATCAGCAAGATGGAGCAACATGGCGTCGTACTGCGAATACACGCATAGCCGCCTAAGCAGTCACGTATTGAGATTCCGTTGTTCTGGTGAGGCATGATCAACTTCAATTGTCCTCATTGTGGCAAAGGATTGAAGCTCAGCGTTGAATCTGCCGGACGAAAAGGCAAGTGCAAACACTGCCGAAGGTCGATCACTGTGCCTCCATCAAGTGAAAGGGGCAACCGATCAGAGACTGGTGACTGTCCCAGTTGTGGTGTGGAGTTGCAAATTCCTCCGAATGCAGATGGAACCTTAGTGAAGTGTCCCGATTGCAACGAATTGATGCGGATAACGGCATTGGGATCAGAGTGGCAAGCCGATGTTGGATCACATTTGACGATGCCGGAAATCATTGAAGTCGAAGATCCGATTCGGCGGCCAACCAGTTTGGGGCGGCCCAGACAACGCCAACGGTCGAATAGAAGCGGCCGAGGCAGCCCGGTCCTGCCAGTTGTCATCGGGGCCATATCGGGTGCGGTCGGTGGATGTCCATTTTGACGATTCGTATGCGCAGCGTGAAGCGGCTCGACGGTTGTATTCGCGGGTTGGCGTGCGAGCGAATTGAGCGGACCGAAGGATTCGGTGGCCACGCGACT
>CAUZOL010000120.1:0-18198 GCA_963581435.1 Planctomycetota bacterium | reverse complement strand
CCAGACAAAACCAGCCAACCGGGTTGGATGGCAATCCCCGAAAGCGTCCCGTCATCCTGCTGCCAAAGCCGCCGCGCCCGCAAGCCGACGAACAGAATGACCGCAGCAAACAACGACCACTTCAAGCCGACCCAGATCCAGCGACGGGATGTCTTCGGCGATGCGGCGGCTGAGTCGTCCGGTGTGGTCATGCGTGTTGATTGTGTCCCAATGATTCGATTGAACGGAAGAAAGGAAATATCGAATATTGAACAAGGAATTTCGAATGAAGAAGGGCGGAGAGTTGGGACCGTTTCGTGTTATTCATCCTTCATCATTTTTCGTACATTTTTTATTCCGTCATGACCAGACCATCACTTCGTTGTCGTCTTCCGAGTAGCCGACGAAAACGGCCAGCACAATGCGTGGCAGTTCGCCGGGAACGCCGGGGACTTCGTGGATCAGGCCGGTGTTGAAGAAGTACAGGTCGCCCGGTTCGAGTTCAATGCCCGCGCTGGGAATGTTCTCTTGAGTGGCGAAATCGTGGAACCCGCCGTTCTTCAGATAGGGATCGACCTCTTCGTTCCAGAATTGTCGGTGGACAATTCCCTGTGCCGACTTGCCCGCAACGCTCGTGTTCTGAAGACACAACACGCCGGCCAATTGCCGGTCGAATCGGTGGACGGCGTAGTTCGTCCGCTGCTCGCGGTTGCGGACGCTGTCGAAATGTGGGCCGTAGGTAAACCCGCCGTAATGCACGCGAAAGATGGCCGGGCCGTATTTGCGACCGTCCGGCTCATGCGCGGTGACGACCTGTTTTTCGGGCGCTAGCTGTTGAAGGTTATCGTAGATCGCGCGAATTGGATCGGGATGATCGGCGAACAGCCGCTCGAACAGACTGTGAGTTTCGGCCGACTTTTCAAGAAACAACGATTTGTCGTCGCCGAGATTGCCGAGGCTCGTGCCGATGTCGATCCGCTTTCGGGCGCTTTCATCGGGATTGACACCGCGGCCGAGATACTTGCCAATCACGTCATTCTTGATCGCCCGTTGATAGACGCGCGGATCGTCTCCGGCGAACATCAGCTCTTCTTCAATCAACCGCTCGATGAGTGCCGCGCAATCGGCCGCGGGAAACGCCTGCCGTATCACCAGCGCCGCGACGTCACCGGAAGCCACCCGACCAATGGGATTCGCCTCGGCCGCGAGAATTGTTGAGACATCAGGCTGGAGCTTTGGCCAGTCAGTCGTGGGCATAGAGGTTTCCTGTATCGAGGAACGAGCAATAAATACGTGTCGAATGTCCCGTAGTGGAGGCTTCCAGCCGCCACAGCTTTCGATGTAAAATGGAGGCTGGAAGCCACCACGACGACAACAGTCCTCGCCGGGTCACCCCATGTTAACGATCACCGCGACCACGGGGAATTCGGATTGTCTCCCATTGCGAATTCTAATGGCCTGATCGGCAGCGAATGGTCGGACATGGCAGCTGAAATTGCTTCGGAATCGCTGTTTTCAAACGGGGCAACGTCCGACTGTCGGCCCAATTCGCCAGATGATTTCGTATAATGGAGCTTGGAAGGTCGGCTTCCATGTGGGGTTGCTGAAGCCTGACAGGGAACTCTGCTTGGTGAACAAATCGGGCGGTTTTCCGCAAACGAATCTACACACGTTGAAAACATGACACGAAAACTATCGAAATCACCGACCATGATCAGCGTTGCGATCGCAACGCTAATCACCGCAACTTCGGCCGTCAGTTGGATCGCACGGTCGGAGGACTCTCCGGTCCCTGAAAAGAGTGCGGAGAAGAAGAACACGGAGAGTAAGGGCCTCTTGATCGAGACGCGGTTTCAGAAGCAGATTCACCCGTTGCTGAAGAAGCTCTGCTTTCGCTGCCACAACGCCGACGAGATGATGTCCGGCATTCGCGTTGATCGGCTGACCGGCAAATTGCCAGACAAGCAGTTGTTTCTTTGGAAAGGCATCTTGAAACAGATCGACGACGAAGCGATGCCGCCGGAAGACGAACTACAGCCGACGGCCGAACAACGCCAGTTATTGGTGACATGGATTCGCGAGGGAATGGCGTTCGCCCGATCGCGCAACTCCGATAAGAACGGCACCGTTCGCCGGCTCACCGTTTCTCAGTATCGCAATACGCTCAAAGAATTGTTGCAGCTCGATGACGACCTGACCGATGTGCTGCCTCCCGATGCGGTATCCAAAGATGGCTTTGTGAACAACGGGCAGACGCTGGAACTCTCTCCGTTGCTGGTCGAGTCCTACTTCGACATTGCCGAAAAGGCACTCGATCTGTGCATCGTTGATGAAGGCAAAAAACCGGACATTCAAAACTTCCGGATGGACTTTGGGGAATCGATCAATCCGAAATTTTTGCCGGAGAATTTGATTCTCGGCGCACTCAGCCGTTTGCTCAAGAACGAGGATTTTCTCGTGACCGAGTTGGCACCGCCGAAACCATTCGACTACGAGCCGCTGGCGATGCGGACGTCGTATCGGTTTATCGAAGGGTACCAGGGAAATGCGACGGTTCGGGGTTGGCGGGAATACGACAGCATTTACCATTCGGTATTCGCCTGCGTGCGTGGCACCGACGGATATCCGAAAGGCGACGCGTATCAGTCTGTTCCCGATGGGCTGCTGTTACGGCCGGCGATTCCCAGTGCAGAGCTGTTCGGTGAGTCGAGTACGTACGGCCCGAAAGCGAACTTCAAAATCTCACTCCGCGAACTTCCCGATCAGGGCCGGTTTCGTGTGATAGTCAAAGCAGCCAGGTACGATGATGGCTTGTTATTCGAGCGGGGTGCAAAACCTCAGCTCGAATCGACCGCAGGAGCCATCACGATTAAGAAACCAACGGAAACGCAAACCGTCAACATCAAGAAGGCGGGCATCTATCAGGCAGACGTTTTCCTCGATCCCACCGCTTCCGACTCGGTCCCGCCGAACGCGTCGAAACTGAACGAAGGTCTGATTGGATACTGGAAACTCAACGGGGACGCGAACAGCGATCCGGCGAAAAAGGAACTCGCCGGCCGACTCGCAGACGGTGCAAAGTTTGTCGATTCTCCCTTCGGCAAGGCGGTCTCGGTCGATGGCAAATCCGGATCCGTTGTCGTCCCCCGCCACGGCTCGATGAACGTTGGCGAAGGCGATTTCTCGGTCGCAGCCTGGATTCATCCGCGAAAGTTGGAGCAGGGCGGCATTGTCTGCCTGGGCTTCTATAACTGGGCGCAGGGATGGTATCTCGACATGCCCGACGGCAACGGCGTCTTACGAATCGAAACCGCCAATGCGGGCCGCCAGTCCAATGGCACGGTCCAATCGCGGCCGGGAATCATCCGCGCCAACCAGTGGCAACACGTGGCCGCCGTCGTTCGCCGCGGCGACAACAAAACGCGGCTATACGTGAACGGCTACGAAGTGGCAGTCGGCACGATCAACGCGGCGAATCTCGACAACCCGAAAGCGGAGTTGCACATCGGTCGCATACAAAAATCAAAGCTGTTTTCCGGAGAAATCGACGAGGTCCGCATCTACCGCCGTGCACTCGGCGTCGCAGAAATTCAGGCGATGGTACAGCCGGGCAAGCAGTTCGCTCGAAAGCCGCCCCGCGAAAAACCGCAACGGTTGGCGATCCAACTCGGCGAGCGACACTTCGCCGGCCAACTTTCGCAGCCGGCGTTCCTGGCGGTTCGGCTGCCCGCCGGTCCGCTCAGCGTTTCGGCGAAGTACGGCAACAACTCACCGCTGCACCGAGTTGTGCTGACACCGCTGAAAGAGACAAACGATGTGGCCAAACAGTTTCTAACATTTGAGAAACGTGCACCGCGAATTGGCGTGCACGTTGGTTTGCGTCGCGACTGCGGAAGCACCCTTACCGCCGTCGGGCCGCCCCAAGCGGTCTCGTCGTTGAAAACAAATGATTTTGTTTTCGAGGGGGCCATCGCCAACTTCCCCAGTCCCGATGTGGAAAAAGACAACGTCAATTATCTGGCGGGAATCCGGGAGATCGGCGTCCGCAGCGAATACACCGACGGCCGTGACATGCCGCGAATGCTCATTCAGTCTGTCGAGTTCGAAGGTCCGTTCTACGAAAGTTGGCCACCGGCCACTCACCGGAATATCTTCATCAATTCATCCCACAAGGATGATTCGGCCGCTTACGCGCGCGCCATCATTCGGTCGTTTGCCACGCGGGCGTTTCGGCGACCGATGACCGATGCCGAGGAAGCGTCGATCTTTTCCATCTGGAAGAACTCGATAGCTGACGGTCGTGATTTCCAGCAGAGCATTAAAGATGCGTTGCTCGTCGTGCTGGTTTCACCGCAATTCCTGTTCGTCATCGAGAACAGTGCCACCCCCAAACCGGAAAAACTCGACTCCTACGAGTTGGCCTCGAAGCTGTCGTACTTTCTTTGGAACACGGCCCCCGACGAACGGCTGCTCAAACTCGCATCCACAAACAGGCTGCATCAGTCGCTCGACGCAGAAATCGCCCGCATGGTCGGCGATTCTCGGTTCCGCCAGTTTACCGGCGAATTTACATCGCAGTGGCTGAGTCTCGATAAGTTCGATGTCGTCGAGATCGATCGCAAGCAGTATCCCAAATTGACCCGCGACACCAAGACGCAGTTGCGAGACGAGCCGATTCAGACGCTGCAGTATTTGTTTCAGCACAATCTGCCTCTGCGGAATTTGGTCCAATCGGATTTCATTGTGGCCAACGAAGTTGTCGCCAGCTACTACGATCTCGCCGACCGAACCGACAGTGGGTTTGAGTTTGTCCCCATCATTCACGAGAACAAAAACCTGGGCGGCGTTCTCACGCAAGCCGGCATTCTCGCGGGACTGTCGAACGGCCGGGAATCCAACCCGGTCAAACGGGGCGCTTGGCTGGCCCGCAAAATCATTGCCGAACCACCGGACGATCCGCCGCCGAATGTCCCCGGCTTGCCGGAAGACGCAGGCGCGAACCTGACGCTTCGTCAGAAACTCGAACGCCATCGCAATCAGCAGGGATGCGTCAAATGTCACGAGGGCATCGATCCGTGGGGGATTCCTCTCGAAGAATTCGACGCCGGTGGGCTGTTCAAGAAGAACGTGAAGATCGATGCCCGCTCGACTTTGCCGGACGAAACAGAAGTAAGCGGCACAAATGGCCTGAAGACCTACCTGGCCGACGACCGCATCGATCAGGTGGCGTTCAGCTTCCTCAAGCATCTGGCCAGTTACGCCACCGGCCGCACCCTCACCTACAATGAGATTGAATTCCTCAAGGAAAAAGGACTAGAATTGAGGCCCGAAGGCTACAGAATGCGGGATATGGTCCATTTCGTCATCAAGAGTCCCCTGTTTCTTGAAAAATAGCAGCGGGTTTCTTGAGAAGTAGCGGCGGCCCGTTTGCCGATTGAATAATACGCGGCCAACTTCAGCGACTTGTAATACGAGCAACATCCAACCCGGCGGAGCCAATGACAACCACCCACAAAATGAGTCGTCGCGCTGTTCTTAAAGGTATTGCCGGCGCGACGTTGGCGCTGCCCGTGTTGGATGCAATGGGCAAAGAGGTTGCAGAGAAAACGCCCCGGCGATTCTGTGCGCTTTACACAGCTAACGGGATGTCGCTGCCGAAGACGGCCAATGGCATCGACGACTGGAGTTGGTTCCCGACGGTCACCGATGACGACGGAAAATTCACGTTCGGCAATTCGACCAAGCCGCTGAGTCCGTTTCGCAAGCAATTGAGTTTCATGGGCGGGCTGTATCACCCAAGCGGCCCCAAGGCCGATCCCCATGTCTGCTCCGACATGTGGCTGACCGGCGCGCCGCTGCATAACCCCAAACCGGGAATGTACAACTCGGTTGGACTCGATCAGATTATCGCGAGGCACACCAAACAATATTGCCGCCAACCTTCGCTGGTGTTGTCGATCGATGCCGGAACTGGATTCCTCTCGCGAACGGGAACCATTGCCTACAGCCTGGAAGGGAAACCGATTCCGGCACAAAACAACCCGCGACAAATTTTCGATCGCCTGTTTCGTGGTGATTCGGCCTCGCTCGAAGCCGAACGCGACAAGCTGAAGCGGCGAATCAAGCTGGTCGATGCCGTTCTGGAGAACGCGCGTTCGCTCAACAAAAAGCTGGGCCGATCTGACCGCGAAAAGATGGATCAATACCTCACGTCACTCAGCGAAGTCGAGTCGCGATTGATCGCATCGGAAAAGTGGATCGACATCCCGCTGAAGAAACAGGACTCCTCGCATCTCGATCTGGATGTCACCTCGGAAGGCAAGCCGCGCGACTATTATCGCAACATGTTTGATCTGATTGCACTCGCATTCGATGCTGACATCACCCGCAGCGTGGTCTTCATGCTGAACCGCGAAGATGGCATGGGCATCAGCGACACGTTCCCGCTGAAGCTCGGTTTGTCCCGCACGCACCACAGCCTCTCGCATGCCGGCGACAAGGAAGGGCAACTGCAGTTCGCCAAGTACGACATGTTCCTCAGCGAACAAATCGCCTACTTCTTCGGACGTCTGCAGGAGTTCAAGGACAAAAACGGCAGCGTGCTGGATAACAGCATCGTGCTGTTTGGCAGCGGTGCGAGTACCACACACAATCCCAAGAATCTGCCGACGCTGATTGCCGGCGGAGGGAACATGGGCCTCAAGCATGGCAGCTTCTGGCGCAACGGCGACACGCAAATGTCGAACGTCTACCTCAGCATCCTGCATTCGATGGGCATCGAGGCAAACGCATTCGCCGACAGCACCGGCGTACTCAGCGATTCGATCTTTTCTCGCGTATAGATGTTAGGGAATGGACGACAGATCGGATCCGCCGCCGGTGATTGAATCCGTGTCGTCTCTCCGGAAGTTGTCGATCACGTTGATTCGGTCATGGCCGTTGTCGGCACCATTCGTCCTCACGCCAAAGATCAACGCGCCGTGAGCCGAAAACAGCCGGCTGCCGTCGGGCCGACCGACCGGATCCATTGAAATCGTTTCGGCGATTCTCCACAACGGGTGAACTTCTGGTGAGCTTTGCTACCTCGTTTGTATTTGAGTTCACCAAAGAGACGCAAATGGTAACGATGCAGGGCAATCCGACGGCGACCCACTCGAAGATGGCTGAGGCCGGACTCGCCATGATAGAGTAACCGGAAGGCGGGGCCGGATTGCGATCGTCTGAAAGTCGACTTGAAAATTCCCGGAAGATCGAAAACCCGGCAGATTGATGTCCACGATCGCTCGACCGCTGTGGTAATTCATAGTCGTGTGGCCGGTTTGCCGCATGGTTATTCCCTGGTTCCTCCAGAACGAGGCGCAATCTGCGGCAGCCGGCCACCTTTCATTTCGTCTGACTTGTGCGTTCGAAAGTCTCTGGTTCATCACATGGACAATTCCGATGCAAAACGCGATCGCGTGCTGAAAGCGGCGCTCGACTGCCGCGCGGAGTTGATGTCGTACGCGCGTTCGCTGCTGGGAAACTACGCTGCGGCGGAAGATGTTGTGCAGGAAGCGACGCTTGTCGTGGCAAGAAAGTTCGACCAGTTTGAGGAAGGAACGTCGATCCTTGCCTGGTGCCGTTCGATCGTACGGATCGAAGTGCTGCGGGCCAGGCAGAAGCATCGGCGGGAGAGAACTCTAGCCGAACGACTGCTCGATGATGCGATCGATGCAGCGTTTGATGAATTCCAAACATCGCGGCGCGACAACGACACAGATTCCTGGCGAGAGGCTTTGGATCGTTGTCTCGGGCGCGTGTCGGAACAAGGTCGGAGTGTGCTGATAGGGCGGTTTGTGGACGAGTTGAGTTATCAGCAAATTGGTGAGCGGATTGGCATGACGGTTGAGGCGGTGCGCAAGGCACTCTTCCGAAATAAAAAGCAAGTGCGTTCATGCGTGGAAACCAGCCTGAGGGCGAATCAATGAACGAAAACAACGAGTGGGAAGAACTGGTCGAACGCCATTTGCGCGGCGAGTTGAGCGAGCCGGAAATAGAGCGTCTCGCCGAACGACTCGACAGCGATGCTGGGACGCGGATCGATTTTGTGGAACAGGTACAGTGGGACACGCGCATTGCTGAGACGCTGCGTGAAAGTCACGTCTCACCGCAGGAAACAGATGTTGCCCACGCGGAGCGATTAACGGCGATTCGTGAACGCCTGCCAAAAACGACGTTGCTGCGGACGTTGCTGGCCGTTTCGGCAATTGTGATAATTACTCTCTCGGCCGGTCTGTTTTACCAGCAGTCCAACGCCGACCGCAGGATTGCCGAGTTTGCGAAGAACAACCGGCCGCCGGTTGCCGGGCCTCCCATTGCAAGAATCACAGGGTTAAGCGGAACGCTGATCTGGACTGGCGACCGCGGGCAGATCGTCCGCGACGTGAAGGTGGGGACCGAGTTGGCTGGCGGCACAATTGAAGGGATGGCTCCCGACTCGTGGTTCGAACTGAAATTCAACGACGGCTCAACCGTGATGATCTCCGGCACATCGACGCTGACGTTCGCCGACGCGGGCCAGAAAGTCTTGCGACTTCGAGAGGGTATTTTCTCCGCCAATGTTGCCCCACAGCCCGCAGGCAAGCCAATGCTGGTCCATACGCGGTCGGCATTGCTTGAAGTTGTGGGAACGCAATTCGACGTCGAAACGGGCCTGACCTCAACCGTGCTGAATGTCAGCGAGGGCAAGGTGCGGGTGAAGCAACTCAGCGATGGCAGCGAAGTCGATGTCCCGGCAAAGCACCGTGTCGTCGCTGGAGACGACGGCAAGCTGACACCCCAGCGCGTTCCGGATTCCGTGCATTATTGGAAAACGGATCTCAAACTCGGCCCGGCCGATACTTATGGAAACTATGGAAAATGGTCGCCGGCCACCGCCGAGCAGCCGGCATCGGTCAAGGCGATCCCTTTCGTGCCACGCGAGAATCAATCGATCACTCTGCACTTGCTGGGACTCCCTGTCGTGCAGGCGGACAACTCGCCGGTGGTTGTTGAATCCAACTCACGTTTTATTGTTCATGGCCGGCTTGCAACCGCTGCCGACGTCTATTTTGGAATCAGGGTGTCACACGCTAACGGGGAATTCGCCGGCAAGTTTCTCGCCCGTCAACCGGCGGTGCAATTTAAGAACAACAGTCGCTTCGAGGCAGAATTCCAACTCAGCGATTTTGCTCTCGACCCATGCGTACGGGACCGTAAAGATGAACTGCCGTCCCGACCCGATGGCTTGATTGTGAATGGCGTCTGGTCTTTCACTGTGACTGGTGGCCCAACGGGACTGGAAGTCATGGAAGTCGAACTGATCCCGCCCGACCGGCAGGTTGCGGTGCCGAACAAAAAATGAGAGATTGCCGACGATAGTCATTAAGCATCACATACAACAATTGACGCAAGAAAGCGCAGGCCTAAAGGACCATCGCAATGACCAAAACAGCCAACGTCACAATTTTCGCTGCGTTCGTCTCTGCTGCAGTGCTGGGGGCCAATCTCATTCCCGGTGGGAGAGACGCGAACGCGGATTCGCGTGCGGATTCAGAAACGAAAGCGGTCAGTTCTCCCCAGCAGCCGGCCGCTATCGGGCATCCCACATTTGTCAGCCCGCACGCTTCGCCGATTGCGATAAGCGGTGGCCGAGTCTTCGTCGCGAATACGCCGTCCGATACCGTCGATGTGATTGACGCCAAAACTCGCAAGGTGCTGGCCCGCGTTAACGTCGGTATCGATCCGGTGAGCATTGCAGTTCGGCCTGACGGAAAAGAAGTCTGGGTATCAAATCACATTTCCGATTCGGTGAGTGTGATTGATTCTGATTCGCAAAGCCCAACCTTTCTGCAGGTCATCGCCACCATTCAGGAACTCGATCCGGAAACCAAGGCGACCCGTTTTGATGAGCCGGTGGGAATCGCATTTGCCAGCAACGAAAAAGCCTACGTTGCCCTGTCGTCGGAAAACCAGATCGCCGTTATCAACGTTGCCACGCGAGAGGTGAGCAACCGGCTCAGTATTTCGGCACAAGATCCGCGTGCAATCACCGTTCGCGGTGGCCGTCTTTACGTTATCCCGTTCGAGTCGAACAACAAGACGCAGCTCTCCGGCGGCTCAAAAGATGATATCGATGGCGATCTGGTGACATTCGACGCATGGCAGCATTCGATTCGCGTGAACAACGTTTTGTCGCTGGGCCACGTTGTTGACATCATCAAACATCCCGACGTTCCTGATCGCGACTTGTACGTGTTTGATACCAAAACCGACAAGCTCATCGAAACCGTCGATACGCTGGGCACGCTGCTGTATGGCCTGACGGTCGATTCGAAAGGTCGCGTATTCGTCGCCCAGACCGATGCACGTAATGACGTCAACGGTCGCGCTGGCACCAAGAAGCACGGTTTGAAAGAGCTGGAGAATCGTGCCTTTCTGAACCAGATCACCAGCATCGGATTTGCGGAAGGCTCTGCCGAAACACCGAAGTTCATCGACCTCGAACCACTGCCGCCAAAACAGCCAGAAAATGGGCAGGCACTGGCGACGCCGTTTGCGATTCAAATCAGCGGTGACGATTCAACACTGATCGCCTCGGCAGCGGGTTCAGACAAACTCTTCACCGTCGATGCAGCCAGTGGGAACGTATTGGGACGCGTCGCTGTCGGAGCGGTACCGCGCGGGATCGCGTTGGAAAACGCCGAGGGGGGCAAAGCATCGCTGGCTTGGGTTCTCAACGCGGTGGCCAATACCGTCTCCGTGGTCGATGTTTCCAACCCCGCCAAACCCAAGATTGCCGGGTTCGTTCCGTTGAAAGACCCCACGCATCGGCAGGTCAAACTCGGACGTACCTGGTTCAACGATGCCGACGCATCGACGACCGGCACGTTTTCCTGTGCGAGCTGTCATCCCGATGGGCATACCGATCAGCTGTTGTGGGTCATCAAGACGCCGATCGTCACCGGTGGCGATCAGATCATGCCGCGTTCCACCATGCCAATTCGCGGCCTGCGCGACACGGCTCCGTTTCACTGGGACGGCGTTCCCGGCGACCCTTATGGCGGAATCAACTCGGCCAGTATTCGTCGTCACGTGCCGCCCAACAGCAGCATTGACGAACCGGAAAGCACGACCCGACACGTGATCGACGGCGGTCTCGCCGCAACCATGTTCCTGGAAGGGGACGAAAAGGTCAACGACGAAGGCAAACCCGGTGCTTTGTCGGCAGCCGAGCGCGACGACATGGCGACATTTCTGCTTAGCGTGCCTTATCCACCAGCTCAGAAGCGATCCTATACCAACGAAATTTCGGAAGGTGCAGCACGGGGATTCCGGCTGTTCCATGTCGATGGTGATCTCGACCCCAGCAAGCCCCGGCCAAATGTCTGCGGCAACTGTCATCGACTGCCATTCCTTGTCAGCACCAACACGCCGGGAACCGGCATGGATGCGCCGACTTGGCGCGGCGCTAACGATCGCTTTTTGATTCTCCCGCAGGGGCGGCTGAACATTATCGAATTTGATTTCTATGAGAGGGTCGCCCAACGGGGCATCCCGGAACGCAATGTGTGGCAGTTCTCGTGGGGTGGTCGCCGCCGCTTCGATCCCGTGTGGGACATGGTGCTGGAAGGAAGCACTGGGGTCTCCGGATCTTTCGCACGGCAGGTGACGCTCAGCAAATCGACCGCCAAGGCAGACCTGACTGAAGACTTGCTCAACGCGTTGGAACTGTCAGCCGGCGAAGGGGCCGTCGTACTCGAAGGCGAAGGCGTGCTGATCGACGGCTCCATTTCCCAACCCGTGGAATTACAGTTCGACGCCACATTCAACGGCGGTCGCTACGTCAAGAAAAATGGCGTCAAGAAAGATGGCGACCGCAAATCGTTCACGCGAAAAGAACTGGTTGCCCTTGCTGCAAGTGGAAAGTTCATCGGCACGTTGACCGCACGTCATGGCGTGAACGCCGATGTCAATCATCCGCAACCCGCAATCTGGTCGCTTGGTCCAATCGAGAAGCAACGCGGCCGTCAAAAATTTCCGATCCTGCATAACGGCAACAATCGCATGACCATCAGTGGTCGGCATATTGGCGAGGGCGCTAACGTGATCGTCGATGGAAGACGAGTTTCCGGCAGTGTGAGCCTGGAAGGTGTCGATAAGATCGTGGTCGAACTTTCGACGTTGCCATTAGACGGAATGCACCTATTGCAGATTCAAAATGCGGACGGGCTATTCAGTAACGACTTCATTTTCCACGTCACAACCGATGCAGAAGCAGCCGCGGCATTGCAGCGTGGCATCGATGAATCGCACGGCGACCCCAGAGAAACTTTGGCGAGAGCGATTTCCAAAGGCGATCTGGAGTTGGTTAAGAAAATTCTGGGCAACCGAGCGCGGCGGATCAACGATCGGCGCCCCCAAGGTGGATCGACGCCGCTGAGTACGGCAGCGCTGCACGGAAAACTCGACATCGCCAGGTATTTGATCAAACGCGGCGCAAAGGTTAATGGCACCAACAACGACGGTAACACGCCGCTGCACGTCGGAGCATTCATGTGTCGTACTGAAATCGTGAGACTGCTGCTGGAGAAAGGTGCTTCTCCCCTCACAAAAAACAAACGCGGCGAAACGGCAGCCGGCGTGGTTTCAGGGGAATGGAATGAGGAGTTGGCCGGTTTCTACACCGGCATCGGCAACGCAGTCGGCCTGAAGGTGGACCTCATACGAATCGAACGCGACCGCCCGCAGATCGCCAAGTTGATTCGCGAAAAGTCTGCGAATTCAAAACAGGATAAAGAGGATGCGAAGGGAACCGACAATTAGCCAATTCCATGAGTCATCCAGCACGAAGGAGATGCCGCGGCTAACGATAACTACGCCATGCGCTCATTAAACCTCACTGTTTCTCCAGCTCAGCATGCGACCGTCATTAACTCACGAATTGCTGCAAAAACCAAACGGGGGCCTCCGGCTACTCGGCAACGCGGAATTTGACCCCGTTCCACACCGCCAACCTATTCCCGCGTCATTTCGACCGCGTACACCGCGTGGACTTTGTTTAGCAGTTGCCAGCGCCAGGGGGGGGAGAGTCTCACGCGGGCGACTTGGGGGGCGATTTCTGGCTGGGTGTGAAAGAGGGATTGGAGGACGGCGGGGTTTGTGCCGGTGAAGAAGTTTCGCTCGTTGATGGCGCGCGAAATTGTTGGTAACAGATCGGCATCGGAAATTGTGAGCAGCTGCGGAAGTGTTGTGCTGGCGACGACGTCGGTGATGAGAATGCCAATCCCACCGGGGCGGAGCATGTTGAGCATCAGGCGCACATGCTGCGTCCGGATTGCCGTGACGAAATCGATGAACCTTGGGTGCGATTCGCCGAGCGTTTCCACGACGGAATCGAACAGTTGCGTCAGCACGCAGACCGACGCAACTACGTCGAATGCGTTGGAAAGGCCCAACTGCGGAAGTTGCGCCAGTTCCGTCAGGCAGGCGTCCAACGCGTCGTTGGTTGGTACGCTTTCGGAAGACCAGTTTGCCAGCAGATGGGTGATGCCGGTGATGTCGCAGTTGCCGTGCTGATGCAGCTTCGATTGCTCGCGCGGCAATTGCCGATGCACACCTTCAGAAATCGCCTCGTCATCCAGATCGACGAGGTGAATCTCTGAAAAAGTATGTTGCAGTTGTTGCAAATCCAGGTCGTTGCAGTTTCCTGCACCGAGGACACACAGCGAGCCCTCGTCGGAACTGCTTACGCGAACAAGCAGCTCGGTGACAACCGACCGATGATGCGCGTAACCATCCCAGCAATCGCGCGTCGAAAGGTTGCGTTGGAGATGTCCGTCTTTGACACGATTCACTTGCGAGAATTCATCGATGTTGCTGGGAGTCTCTCTGGCAGCCGATTTAGCCACCGATGCCAATTACCGCTGTGGACGCGAATTTTCTGGGAATTGCACTCGATTCGGATTTGTGAATTCACCGGGATTGTAATTCACCGGAGTTGCGCCGCTGGAGCGGAGAGAGACAACGCCGGGAACATTATTTCCGTGCGCGGCTTTTTCCTGGGCAGCTTTTCCCTTAACCCTGACAGCCGTTGCGACGGGAGTCCGCGGATACGCTGGGTAAAGCACATGGTAATGCCCCAGCTTGGGCATGTCGGCCAACAATGGGGTGTTATGCAGACAGATGACCGCCTGTTTCACATAGAACCATCGGTCGAACTTGGGAGAGTGGCGGCGATGTCCCCAGACATAATCGGCTCTGTACTGTGGCGTTTGATACTGCGGAGTTTCATACTGCGGAGTTTCATACCGAATATCGGCAACCCGTCCTACGGTCGGATTGGCGGTCGCGTATGCGGTTCTGGGGAATCCGTCCTGGGCAAGCGCGTGGCTCGTTGGAGCGAATGCGGCATACGAAGTGAGCACAAAGAAACCGCCCAGAAGTGCACGTCGCACGAGCGAATCAAGATTCTGAACCATGTCTGTGGATCCTTATGCATTGCCCGTTACAGCGTGAGGTAGAAAAGTGCTTCTTCAACGAGAGTCGGCGTGTAGGGATTCTTCGGATAAGTCGAATTGTGTTGGCTGACGTTCTGGTTGAAGGCAAAACCGAATTTCGCGTCAGAATCGATACAACCAGAATATTCTGACCCGATTTCACCGTCCCAGACGTCAGAAGACAAGTTGAGTCGTCTCAGGCCGGCATTTCGCAGCGACGTCATTCGATCCCGCCGCGCCGGCCGCTCGTTCCCTTTACCGTTATCGCAGACTGCGCAGATTCGGCCCTCCTACTCGTACGTTGAGCCACGTGCCGACAACAACCACGAAAAGGCAGGCATCTTGGGAAGACTCGGATGTGTGGGGCGAGTTTTACGCTGTTCGCGATTGTGAGTTCGCACACCTGTGCGCTGTTTCGAACCGTTCTTCACGTTGTCGGGTCGGAAAAGTACACCAAACGTGAGAATCAACTCATTTGCCGACGGACCACAAGCCGACAGAATGATAATAACCGTCCTAACCTGATCAATCCGAACAATCCCCCCGCTCTTCGTGGAGGGGCGACAGCTAGTTTCGATTGGAGACCCCAGATGCGCTCGGTGCGAATCAGTCTTTTTTGTGCGCTCCTGGCTGGAGTTACCAGCCAAACTGCTCAGAGTGCCGACTTGGGTGTTGTCCGCGCTTCCGACACGCCAGCTCGGCCGTCAGCGGGCCCAGGTTCCGTCGAAAGATCCGGCACGCCGTTAGGTGTTGTCCGCACTTCCGACCGGTCCGCTCCGACAGCAGCCGGAATGCGTTTCAGCGAACGTGCGACAAAATCGTTGGGTGTCGTCCGCACTTCCGACCGCGGCAATCCGAAATCGCATGGGTTGCGCGACGTTGAAGGGAACGATTCTGCGCAAGGTGTTGTCCGCGTTTCGTACCAGGACGATGCTGTGAGGGGCGGCGCGGGCTACTTCGAGGGAAGTGACCCGGCATTGGGTGTTGTCCGCATTGCCAGCCAGCCTGATCCTGTCGTGGATGAACCGGTTTACTACGAAGATCCAAACCCTGTGACATTTAATACGCCGGGGTTGTTCGATCAAGAATACCTCATCTTTCGGCGCGACCAGGGAGATGGCCGCGGATACGAAGATGGTTATACCTCGATTTCGTTCTTTGCGCCGATCATCGGGGCTGGAACCGACGAACTGTATTTCAACAATTCCAGAATCAACTTCACCGACCGCGGCCAGGTGGCGGCAAATGTGGGGCTTGGCGGACGATGGTTCTCCGAAAGTGCGAACCGAATCTTCGGTATCTCAGCTTGGTACGACACCGACTATAGTGACAACGGAAACCGACACGAGCAATTGGGCATTGGGTTGGAACTGTTGGGGGAAAACTGGGATTTGCGGGCGAACATCGCCAATCCCACCGAACACGGAAACAACAGTTTGGGAACAATTTTTGGCACGACCCCATTCTTCCAGACAAATCAGATTCTCTTCAGCGATATCGCCCTTGCAGAGCAAGCGTTGACAAGCGCAGACATTGAATTCGGTGTCGCCATTCCGAACTTCCCGGGCGTTAAAGTGTATGCCGGTCCGTATTGGTATGACTCTGAAGACCGCGAATCCAAGTTCGGAGCGCGCCTGCGTCTCGAAGCGTACATCTCCGATGCGGCATCGGGCCAGATCGCGGTCTCGAACGATCCGTTGTTCGGCACAACTCTGAATGTCGCTGTGTCGTATGCCATTGGGAAAACGTGGCAACCCTTGCGACCATTTCGCAAGAAGACTCTACGGGAACGCATGTTCGAGCAGGTCGCGCGCACGAATCGGATTCCCAATCGGCGATTCGTTGCCGCACGGATTCAATCGCCGGCGATCAATCCAGCCACAGGTCTAGCGTACACCGTTGCCCATGTCGATAACTCGAATCCCAATGGCCCAGGCGACGGTACGGTCGAAAATCCCTTCACGACGCTGACCCCATCCGGCCCGACTGGGGCAGACCTGATCGTCGTCAGACGTGGAACAACATCGCGCACAACGCTGCTCGCCGGCGGGACGGCACTGGCCGACAATCAACGGCTGCTCGGCGAGGGTGTGCCACACACATTTATTGCGACCTTCCGTGGGACATTCCTTCTTCCCGGCGTCGATACCAGCGGGACGTTGCCGTTTGCGACCGCACCGAATGGATCGGTTGTCACACTGGCCAACAACAACGAGGTTTCCGGCTTGAATTTGATCTCCCCGCTGAATGGCAACGCCATCGGAGGAACCGGAATCAACGGATTCAACATCAACAACATCAACAACGATATCAATTTGGCACTTGCGGTGCCGGGAAACAACTCGGGCGCTGGAGCTGGCATTGTTCTAACGAATGCATCAGGAGTTGGAACGATCGACAACGTACGGTTCAACAGCACGCAAGCTGGATCGGCCGGCGGTGTTGTGGTTCAAAACACGGGGGCCGCCCCGTTCACGCTCAACCTCAGCAACGTCCCATTCAGTCAGGGGGGATTGTTCGGCGTTCAGGTTGTTGCTAACAATTCCAATGTCACCGCAAACCTTACCAACGTCAACGCGAGTTCGACCGGCGATGGCGTGCGGCTGACCGCGTCAAATGCCGGAACGATTACGGCAGCGATTAATCAATCGGTGTTCAGCAATTCGACAGGCGCGGGTATTGCTGGCGATGTTGCTGGCGCGAATTCAAATATCAATCTGACGGCCAGCAATGTCACCGCGCAGGGCAACACCCTGGACGGCATCTCAATCGTTTCCGGCACGGGAAGTGCTTTTCAGGCGATCCTTCAAAACAACACGCTTGACAACAATACACGGAATGCAATTCGATCCGTTCTCACAGGCGGTTCGACGGGAGTCATGACAGTCGCCAACACAACCGGTACAGGTTCCGGCGAACACGGAATCTTCCTGATCGCCACCGACTCAACACTCAGTCCATCGACGTTTACGACAGTTAACGTCAGCAACAGTGGTCAACAAGGCACCGCTGGATTGGCCGACGGTGTGAACATCGATGCGACGAATTCCAATGCGACGATCAACCTGACAGGGATCACGGGTATTAACACACTTGGAAACACAACGCAGGAGAATGGTCTGCGGCAGGTTATTGACGGCAATAGCATGGTGACCACGGTGGTGAATTCCAGCAACTTCTCGTCGAATCAGATCAGCGGCATTAGCACTCAAGTGCGTGGCGCAGGAACGACATCCAATTTGACTGTCGCCGACACCATTGCCAATAGCAACGTCCTGGATGGATTCCTGTTTGACATAGACAACGGCAACTTCACCGCGAATGTCACCACCAGCTCGTTCAACAACAGTGGTCGAAATGCGATTCGCGCTATTGGTGGCGCGATAGGTGCCGTAACGAATGTCACATTCAATTCGACGACCGCCAACAACAGCGTTGCCGAAGGCGCGTTCTTCCTGCTCAACGGTGGCGGTGCTGCAAGCACCTTTAACTTCACCTACTTAACCACCCCACCGAGTGCGATCCTGAATAGCGGTGGTGCCAACGGTGTGAATGCTACCTTCGATGGAGCGAACACAGTCGGAACCGTCAACTTCAGTGGCCTGACGATCAACGGCGGCATCAACGCACCCAACAACACCAACGGAGCCACAGTGAATGTGATCTTCCCGTAAGGTGACACGGCGTTCACAGCGATGCGATA
>CAUZOL010000119.1:0-18241 GCA_963581435.1 Planctomycetota bacterium | reverse complement strand
CTATTTGCTGGATGACGAGTCTCTGACGAAGGCGTTGACTGCAGCACATTCCAGTTTGAAATCCGGTGGTATCCTACTTCTCGATATCCCATCCAAAGCGATATTCCACGGACATTCTACAAACGATCATTTGATTGAGCGTTCCGTATCGGTGACCAACCAAGCTGGCAACATTTTCAACTACCGGGAAGAGTTGACAGTCAAGAACCCAAATGGTGAGGGGGCAAAATACCAGGACAATTTTCTCATCAGGTATTGGCCGCACGAACATGTCACCAAGATTCTACAGGAAGTCGGATTTGATCTTGATGCAGATTTATCTGACCGCTTTTCCGCGGCAGGATCGCATTACCACATTTTGAGGAAGACCGATCATTTCGATCGAGCGGACGCCGCGGCGACGCGCGGCGACTGAATCGAGGCTTGGAAGCAAACGCAGAGCATCGGCGTTCGGTCCGGCCGGAGTGCCTTCGCGCAGGTGTTACACTGTGTATCAGACAATGACGGTTTTCAGGAATCAGTCGGTATCTCGCACATGGACGACATCGAATTCATCGCCTTCGACCTTGAAACAACCGGACTCTCTCCCGATTTCAATCGCATCGTTGAGGTCGGAGCGGTTCGGTTCCGCGCTGACGGAATGAAACTTGACCGGATGGACCAGCTGGTTGACCCCCGCTGCACCATTCCAACAGATGTGACCCAGATCCACGGTATCACCGACAAAATGGCTCGCGGCCAGCCGCCGATTGAGGATGTCCTACCAGAGTTCGTCAAATTCCTCGGCCACTCGGAAACGATTCTGCTGGCGCACAACGCGTCGTTTGATGTGGGTTTTCTTTCGGCGGCGTTCAGCCGGTGCAATGCCGACTTGCCTGAGCATCCCGTTATTGACACGCTCGCTCTGTCGAGACGGACGCTCCCCAGACTTCGCAATCACCGCCTGGAAACGGTCGCCCGGCATCTGCGTATTGCCGATTCTACCGAACACCGGGCATTGGGAGACGCACTCGTCGTAATGTCAGCCTTTCTGAAGCTGCTGGCACAGAATCCCACCATCAGCACGGCAGCCGACCTGTTCAATCTCGTCTCGCCGATCTATTTTGAGCCGATGATCTCCGGCCCCGTCACCGTCCCCACACGATTCCAACCTCTAGTCCAGGCGATCGAAATCGGCCGGTCCATTTCCATCGTGTACGCGGGTGGCACGAAGAGCCAGCGGAAACGGTCGATCACGCCTTTAAGCCTGACCGAAGTGCGGGGCAGTGTTTATCTGATCGCCCATTGCCACATCGATGACATGGAAAAACACTTTCGGTTGGATCGGATTCTGGAGTTTGATGGAGAGTGAGTTGCACACGTGCCGCACACGTTAATCGAAATTTACGCCGAACCCCCCAGCCCAGTCGGATCAAACAGGGCTTGGATTTCCGCGAACGCCGACAGGCTGTTGTGTGCGTGTCTCAACAACCGCTGGGCCTGCCCCCGATCACTGTCCATGAGTCGGTTCGCTTCGGCAATGTGATCCCGAACAGTGTTGGCCCAAATCGCGTAACGTGACAGTGTCGCTTCACCATCGTCTACCTGATTTAGAGCCGCGCGTCCCAATCGCCCCATAAGCAAATGGATGCCGCCGTCTCCGTAGGCGTCACTTCGGAGCAGTCGTTCGTCATTGTCGAAACGCTCGATGATTTGGTCGATCGATTGCTCTAAATCACTTGCACGAGATTCCATACGTTTGCCTTCTGTTAAGCCGCGTCTCTGGATCTTGCGGGCCGACCGACACTCGTCCCACGTCAATGGACGACCCCCAAGTGCTGTTCAGCACATCCGTGACAAACGTCGTCATCATGCCCGTGCTCCGGTGGAAAGTCCTTTTTACAAAACCGGCACGTCACGAACTCGGCGGCGCGGACGCTGCGAGCTTCTTCAATAAGTGACTCCATGCGCTTCATGTTGAGCTGGCCAGAACCGGGGATCTTGATTCGCTTCCAATAGCGACTCGACGGCGCGGGGCCGTGGCTACCACGCGTCCATTCAACGGTGGGCAGCCGAACCTCGATCGCTTCTGCCGTCACAAGCAGTACGAGGCCAGGTTCTTCTCGCAGCTCAAATTGAATGACATCGCGGGTGCGTTCCAAGATTGCGCCCGGCAGAAGTTCGATCAGCTGCAGTGCCACGGTATCGACTTGCAGCGGCCCACCGAAATCGTACTTGTTCTCCGGATCGACGAGTTGTCGTTCACACATGTGTCACCTGACTACTAGTCTTTCAGCACGCGCCGAGATCATTGGGAATCAAATTGTTCGGGACCGTCGTTGCCTTCACCTCTGCAATTTGTGCATCACCGACCAAACCTCATGCAGAGAATGCTCGTAGTCGGCCCCGTCGTTCCCTTGGTGCTGCGCCACTTTCGATTTGAAGTTGTCATAATCCATCTCCTCATTCAAACCGACCAGCACCTGCGACCAGGCCAGCTTGGCCACGAAGATGCGAAAAGCGTAGTCCGTTCCTGAGAATTCCATAATCTCGCACTCGGACAGCAGTTTGGGAAACCGTTCCTTGAGCGCTTCGAGGTGCTTGCCGACTCGGGCTCGCACCATGAGGCGGTCAGGATCAACCGGCTGGCCATGCCCGCCGTCGCCTTGCCGGGCGCACACAGCGGAGTAGAAGCCGTGTTTGGTGAAGAGCCACATTGGAACTCACTCCTTCGACATGATGCGTAGTTCAAGATCTCTGGCCCGACGAAGGATTACACGCATACCGTCTTCGTTCGGCAACAATCGTCAGTCCCAATATACAACGCCACTGCCCTTGGTCATCCCTTGTCCGCACTTCGGACACGGCCCTGGAAACTTCCACCGCTTCACATGGTGACTCGGGTTTGAATGTTCGCTGCTTCCATCATCGATTGAGTCACCGGTGTCACCGCTCTCCGGACCAGGGCAAACTAATTCCTCGTCGGACGGTCCGGCCGCCTTCTCCCACGGTTCGTCGGAGATAACAGCGTCAAACAGGCTTCCGCAGTCCTGGCACGAAATCGTTGTCGTACGGCAGGCCATACCAACATCGTCGCCACCGGAAACGACCGCTTCATAATCACACTTGCTGCAAATAAATTGGTAACTTGTTCCCACGTTACTCGCCTCGATCGCAGTGCTGGGTCACCCGAATTTTAGCCGAATTACGCTAGCCGTTCTTATCGCTTTCGACAGGCCGTGAGGACGTCCACAATCTCCACAATCGGCGGTATCCCTGGCGCATGGCCTTTGTCTCAGATCCATGCGACTGAGTTAACTTTTCAATCTACACTGGATTTCACCGTTTGTACACTGCATGATGGGCTGGTCTTGCGACGTACATGTTTCACGATTTTTGCAGGATCGGTTGTCTCGTAAATGTCCGTTAGAATTCTCGCGACCGCAGACATCCACATCGGCCGGTGTCCCACAAAGGTGCCGGACCCGGAGGATACTCGACGATTCTCCTGTGCGCGAATGTGGCAGGCGATCGTCGAGCGGGCAATTCAGGAACAGGTTGATCTCGTCACCCTGAGTGGGGACATTGTCGATCACGACAATCGATTCTTTGAGGCCACGGGGCCGCTCGAAGCCGGGCTCACCAAACTGGCTGCTGCTGGAATCCACACCTATGCCGTCGCGGGCAATCACGATTACGATGTCTTGCCGAGAATCGTCGATGCCGTTGGCACGGATCACTTTCATTTGCTCGGTCGTGACGGACGTTGGGAGCAGACGGAATTCATCCGTGACGGACAACCTCTGTTGCGGATTCACGGTTGGTCTTTTCCCGCCAGCCATGTCCTGACGAGTCCGCTGGCCAGCTGGAAGGCTGCCACTGATGACGATCTGCCCGTCGTGGGACTGCTGCACGCCGATCTGGACGTTCCGGACAGCCGATACGCCCCGGTCTCGCGAGCTGAATTGGAGCCGCGCGACCTGACCATGTGGCTGCTGGGACACGTTCACCGTCCACAACTTTGGGAAGCGACTGCTGGACCCGCCGTGCTTTACCCTGGCTCTCCTCAGGCGATGGACCCAGGTGAAACCGGTAGGCATGGTCCCTGGCTGATCGAAGTTCATGGTCGGCATGACGTCACCGCCAGTCCGATTGCCCTCTCAAAGGTTCGCTACGCAGAACTCACTGTCGATCTGTCCGACCAGGAGACAAAAGAAGAATTCGATGCACATCTCATCGATTGCACGGGCGAGCATCTGACCGACATCGCGAATGACGGAGGACCACTGGAGTACGTCTCGCTGCGGATTGATCTGACCGGGCGCACGCTGCTTTGCGGGCAAGTGGATGGTTTTGCCGAGCCGCTGCGAGAGCAATTCGAGCGCACTGTCGGGCAGGTCACCGCCCGCATCGACAAAGTCACGAACAACACGCAGCCGTTGATCGACCTGGAAGAACTGGCGCTGAAGCATGATCCCCCTGGAATCCTGGCACAGACCCTGCTTCAGTTGCAGTCGGAACAAACCGGCGATCGCCTGGCGACGTTATTACACGACGCCCATCAAAAGCAACGCGAGGTCTTTCATGCTGGAGCGTATGGATCAATTGGCGACGATAAAGTTCCCGATGTCGCAGCGACCCGGCACGGTTTGATCCGTCAGGGAACGCTATTGCTGGACCGGCTGCTGACTGAGGAGCGGTCGGCATGAACCTTCCCGCCCTGTTCTTTACGTCGATTGAAATTCGCCGGATGCCCGGATTCCCCAAAGGGGATCTGGAGCTCGATGACCTGTGTCCCGGTGTGAACATCATTTACGGCCCAAACGCTTCAGGCAAGACCACGTTAGGGCGGGCAATCCATCGATTGCTGCGACCGACTGATCGCCCTCACGGGAACGTGTCACTCCACACGACGTTGGAGCTGAACGGCACACCGATCTCCCTCGACTACGACATGGGACACGTGAAGTGCCAGAAACTGGCCGATGGGTCCGATATCGATTGTCCCAAGCTGGCTCCGCCCGAAATCGGCGATCGCCACGTGCTGGCATTGCACGATCTGGTCAATTCCGAAAGGGGCCACGATCTGGCGCAGGACATTGCGAAGGAATTGGCAGGCGGCTATGACGTCGGCGAGGCGAGCCGTGCGCTCGGTCATCGAGACCGCGCCTCTGGAAAGGGGAAACGCTCCAAGGACCATCAGGCTGCGAAGCGGGCTTATCGTGAGGCGTTGGGTCGGCAGGACTCACTGCTTGAACAACAGGCGACGCTCAAGCAGTTGCA
Source organism: Planctomycetota bacterium (assembly GCA_963581435.1). Classification (GTDB taxonomy): domain Bacteria; phylum Planctomycetota; class Planctomycetia; order Planctomycetales; family Planctomycetaceae; genus JABISG01. The sequence goes on along the minus strand of CAUZOL010000119.1, from coordinate 12,979 downwards.
GGCCGACAAACAAGCGGCGAGTGACGCCCAGATCCGGTTAGGTCTGCTGGAGAAGGCGAATGAATACGTCGATGCCAGTGAGAAATGCGAGCAAGCGCGCCGCCGCGTCGAGGCGTTTCCCGAAGGGATCGGGGAGATTACCAGCCACGACGTCAAAGAGCTTGACCAACTGAAGAAGTTGCTGGAAACGGCGAAGTCACGGCGGCAATCCGAACAGCAGAAACTCGACGGTGCCCGGAAGTCGCTCGCGAAATGCCAATTGCCGGATGAGGGCGTCGCTGCCGAACTGGTCACGTCGTTGCGGCTGAAGTGTCAACGGTTGCAGACTCTGCACGACGACATTCAACGGAAGAACGAGGCTCTGGATGAATCAAACGCCGAACTCGCGCAGGCGAGTCAGGCTATCGGTCCCGATGTGACGATCGAGCAAGCCAGTGACATCGATACTGCCTCAGTGCAGAAGCTCTTCAAGTTTGTGCGGCAGGTTGAATCGATTCGGGCAGAGCAGGCGACTGCAAACACCCTGCACAGCTGGCTTGGCGATGATGAATCCACGGAGGACGTCGATCCGCTGCGGGAAGCAATCCAGCTATTGCAGCGTTGGCTGACTGTAAATGGTGCAGCTACTCCAATCGGCCGCCGTAGTCCGTTTGGATTTGTCGTGGCGGGCATTGCGACTTTGACGTTTGCCATATTGATGGCATTCCTCGTTCACATGTCATGGTTGTTGTTGCTGGCTGCGGGCGTGGGATTACTGGCATGGGCTTTCTGGCCGACAACCGTGACCGATCGGTCGGCGGAAATTCGCCGCGACTACAAAAGCTTGCAAGTCGGCAATCCGCCGAGTTGGTCGGATGACGACGTGCGGACGCAGATCCGTCAGTTGCAGCATCGACACGACAAGGCAACGATCGAACACGAAAAACAAACGAAATGGAGCGACCTCGGGGAACGAGTGAAAGAGCTTGCCCGGAAACAGGTCGCCGTGGACAAAGCGAAGCAGGCATGGGTCATGCGATTGGGGATCGATGCCGACGAGGTCACGCTCTCGCTGCTGGCAGCCAATATCAACCGTTTTCAGCAGGTCCAGCAGCGTCTGGCTGCCACTGACGCAGCGGTCGATACAGCGACCCAGGAGTTCAGTACGTTGTTGGACCGAATCAACAACTCTCTCGATCCCTTCGGTTTTGAAACAGTTGACGATCCAGACACAATCAGTGCTCAGGTTGAACAACTCGCTCGACGACAGCAGGCCCACGAGGCCGCAGGTCAGACCATTTCCGACAGCACGACCGTGTTGGCTCAAAGCGACGACGATATTGAAGACACGAACGGCGAACTGGATTTGCTATTCGATCGCGCCGGGTTGACTCCCCAGCAGGAGCCCACTCTGCGACGTTGGGCCGGGCAACGCAGCGACTATGAGCAAGCTGTCAGCGAACAACAAATCGCCCAGGCTGCTCAAGAATCGGTGCAGGCGACTCTCTCCGAGCACCCGGAATGGCTGACGTTGAACCGTGAAGAACTGGCCGAAGAGCAACAACGGTGTGGTGAATCGGCCGATCGGCTGACAACAATCAGCGAAGAGATCGGAGCGATCGAGAACGCCATCAAGACAGCTCAACAGGGCAGCGATTTGGGAGTGGCTCTGGCTCATCAACAGGCGTGTGCCGACGCACTGCGAGAACAACGTGAGCAGGATTACGATGCCGTGATCGGAAAGGTGTTGGCCGACCACATCGATCGACAGGAACGGGACTCGGAGTTGCCTTTGATTCTGCGACGGGCGCGGGAGTTGTTCGCGAGAATTACACACGGCCGGTACGAACTTCACGTACAAGCTGGCGATCCGCCCGAGTTTCGCGCTAAGGACACGGCCCGTGGTGTCGGACTCAACCTGGATGAGTTGTCGAGCGGAACGCGGCTTCAGCTTTTGCTGGCCGTTCGCGTGGCTTTTGTCGAGCGTCAGGAACAGGGAGTCAAAGTCCCGTTGATTCTGGATGAAACCCTCGGCAATAGCGATGAGCGGCGTGCGCAGGAGATCATCGATGCCGCCCTGGAAATCTGCCGCGACGGCAGGCAGATCTTTTACTTCACTGCCCAACACGACGAAGTCGCGAAGTGGCGGCAGGTCTTGGACTCCTGTGACGATGTCTCGCACCGGGTCGTCGATTTGGCCGAAGTCCGGAATTTCAGCGAATCGGAACGCATCCCCGCAATTGAGTATGAGCGTCCCGAGGCGACGCCGGTGCCATCCCCGAACGGTGTGGATTGGCTCGGTTATGGCCAGCGGCTGGGTGTTCCGCGCCCTGACCCGGATGGTGAACCGGGCGATTGCCACTTGTGGCACTTGATTGATGATCTGCCGACGCTCTATCGGCTGTTGAATAATGGGATCAACAAGTGGGGCCAGCTGCGGACACTTGTCTCTTACGGTCGCGTCGATGGGGTTTCTTCCGACTCAGAGACTTATCGGAGAGCTGAGGCGACAGCACGACTGTTGGAGTCCGCAATTCGGAATTGGAAAATCGGCCGTGGCAAGTCGGTCGATCGAAAAGCGTGTTTGGACTCGGGTGCTGTCTCCAGCACGTTTATCGACCGATTGTCGAACCTGGCTGCTGAACATGCCGGTGATGGGAAAGCGATCATTGGGGCGCTGGAAGACGGCACGGTGGCGGGATTCCGATCCGACAAGCGGGTCAGTTTACAAGAGCACTTGATCGCTCACGGATACATCGACGAACGCGACGTGTTGACTCCCGAGCAGATTCGAGACGAGGTTCGTCTTGCTGTGTTTGTAGAACTGGAGAGTGGATTGATTAACCAGGAACAATTTGACGTGCTGATTGCTCTGATGAATTGCGAAGAGACTTCAATGCCCGATTGATCGAATCAGTGATTCGCACAATTCCGACACGACACGATGAGACACACTCTGTGCGTTCGAGATCTACGGCGCTGCTGGAAACCGACCAAAACCATCATTTGTGACTGTGCCGTCCCCCCGATCAGATCCGATCCCCCTCTCTCACCCCTATGGATAATTCTAATGGCGATGTCCGTTATTGCGTATGAATCGGTAGCTGGTTCCCACGTTGCTTGTCTCCATCAGGGAGAAACGAACGCGTCATCGAATTCCACATTCGATATTCCCGGAATCGCGTAAGAGCTTTCACCCTGAAAAAGCCGCAGCCTGAATCAGACTGCGGCTCTTGATGTTCTGTCGTTACTGCGTTGTCACGCAGCCTGCTTCCGCTTACGTCGTCGGCATCCGACAAGAACCTCAACCAGTGGTTGCGGGACGTGTGCAACGGGGCTGCCAAACGAGCGAGGTGAACACTGTGCTGTCTTGTCTGCAACGAATCGGGTTCATGTCACAAGATAGTTGTTTGAATGGAAAACGACCACGTTTCTGGCGGCTTTGAGATCGACGGGGTTAACGGCACCGGTGGTGATGGACGGGCCGGTCAACGGCGACATTTTCCTGGCCTACGTCGAACAACATTTGGTGCCGACACTCAAAGCAGGCGACATCGTGATCATGGACAACCTCTCCAGCCACAAGCGAGCTGGTGTGAAAGAGGCCATCGAATCGGCCGGCGCGTTTCTGGTGTATCTGCCGCCCTACAGTCCGGACTTCAACCCGATTCCCCTGTCGGCATGGCATGAATTGGCAGAATACCCTAGTTTTGCAGGGGTCTAGCGCAAATCACGTGCCAAAGCGAAGGAAGTCATCTGGGAAATGCGGGTTCACATTATCTGCGACTTCTCTTCGCCAATTCAATGGTCGCTTCGTCGGCCGCCGTTGTCTGCTTGAAATCGTCAACTGACTAATAGAAACTTGTGGACTGCCAGCAATCACGTGGGTAGCTGGCTTATCACAGTGCTGCTTGTAGTGAGCCCAAAAGTGTCGGAATCGCAGATTGCCACTCCAGACGCTCGTCAGGGTTGTTTCGTCGAGTCGCTACCCAAGACAACGATTGGCTAACGTCGTACAACGTGCGGGATGGAATTGCTGCGCCGGGCACAATTGCTAATTGCTTCACCGGTTTCTCTGTGGCATCTCCCTTGGCAAAGGGATCGATGATTTCGACATCGTGGCCGGTAGTGCAAATGTGGAAAGTTCGACACGCTGCTTTCTTGCCCCACGCTTTGGCCAGCGCACCGTTCGCCCACACTTCAATCTTCGGCTCACTTAGCGGACAGACGCCACTCGATTTCATCTACCGGCACAGCCACGGTGATTGGGGTGAAGAACTTTGTGAGGATGATCGACAGTTGAACGACGAAGCTCTCGTCGATGGCAGCCGATTACTTTCAGCGTACAAGCTGAGAACTGGCGTCAAGATATGGGTCATCACAGAAGCCGCCGATGATGGCGGGCAGCGTGTCGCAACGACGGTTCTTCTTCCATGCGAATACTGATTGAGGATGGCATGTCACATTTCAACAAAGGCCCACATTCAGCAAAGGCTTGGATCGCCTTTGTCATCTTCTGTGTTGTACTGATCCTGTTTGAGCATTCGTTTCTCGGCGTGGTGATCGGCCTCGTCGGTTCTTTCGGCATGTCGTTTGTGATCTTCAAACTGATCGGTGGTGACGGCGGATTCCTCAAATGAATGAACCGTTCATCAATTTGAACCTGATTGGCGTCGCCGCCATGACTCTGTGTATCGTGGCGCTACCGTGGTGGCTTTTGGGTGCGATCAGCGGAAAGCTCTATCTCTCGATGATCGTTTTCTTTGTGGGGATGGTGTGGTTGTCAAATCGTGCAGACGAGGGGTTTTGACAAAAATTGTTTTGTCGAATTATGTTTGAAAAAACTTGAGAGTTGGTTCCATTTGACAACCTGCTCCTGTGCCCATGCTGTCGTCTTTTTCTTTTTGGGACTCCGACATAATCCCGCCAGTCGAGCCAGATGACGTATCTTGCCTTCCAACACCAACCTCCGAATAATTCCGTCGCCGAACCTGCTCCCCTCTGCCGGTCACTCTTCTTGATTCCCGTCTCGCTGAAAGGATGCACTCATGACCGTCGCTCTTCCCAAACTCCGTGTCGGCGATCCAATTCGCCACGAAGCTCTCTTTGTCTTTCCACTCTTCTCTGACTCGAACGGAAATGTCGAATACCGCCTGTCAGATGAAGCGTTGGCCGACCAATCGCTCCTTGTTGAGGAAATCGATGAAAGCGGCTCTGTTCCCGATCTCCTTGTCGAAAACAAAGGTGACGTGCGTGTTCTTTTCCTAGAGGGCGAAGAACTTGTCGGAGCAAAGCAGAACCGGATTCTCAACACATCAGTGTTGGTCGCTGCCCACACCAAAATCAAGATTCCGGTTTCTTGCGTTGAGCAGGGGCGATGGCGGCATACGTCTCAATTCTTTGGATCGAGTGGATCGCACACCCCGTCGAAACTACGTCGAGCGCTCAAGTCGTCAGTGAGCCGCTCCGTCAAGGAGACCGTCGAGGTCACGGCCCGTTGAAGGTGATGGCTCGCGTGTGACGGATCGGGCGAATCGGAGTGGGCCGGAACTTTGCGTGATCGACGCGGCATTGGATTGTTGTAGAATGAAAAGCAGCAACGGGGTGCCGTCCCAATTGATCATCATCGACGGCGCACCGCACAGCTTTCGCCTGCAACCAAAACAGCAGGATTTGCGACCGGTGGTGATTGAGTTCTTTGATCGTCACTTGAAACCGACGCGGTGAGATTCGACAAACGGTTGGGGTAGAACCGCTTCCGGAGGCGACGGTCATTGACGTCAGCGAATGAGCCGTCCCGAGTCTGCAAATTGAAATCGAGGCGGTGGCCGCCCTGTGAACGAATCATTGGATATTGATCCCGCCGTCCAGCCGTCAGTAGAATCTCGATTCGATTCTGTAACCGTCGGCACGTGGTGTGCGGTTCTAGCAGCGTTCGGTTACACCGCGTCGATCATCGCGCTCCGGCAGTTGGCGAAGCATGAAGGTCTGGATTGGGCAATCTGGGTCTCGTGCATGAAAGCCGTCCCTGTCAGTCTGACCGCTGCCGCCATTATTCTCTATCGGAAGTCACGAGGTCGCCTCGCCTGGCCGTCAGCACGCATCGTGCTTGAACTTTTGGCAACCGGGTTTTTCATGCAGTTTTTCGCGAACGTCACATTTCAGTGGGCCTTGAGTTTGGGTGGGATGGCGCTGTCAGTATCGCTTTCCAATGCGGCGTTAATGCTCACTGGAGCCGCATTAGGCTGGTTGATACTCAAGGAACACCCGACGCTGCGGTCCACATGCGCGATTCTTCTTCTGACGGTAGCCATTGGCATACTGAGTCTTGGGGCCGAGGCGACGTCACGGCACAATGCGATTCAGAACTCATTCTGGCTTGTTGCGATCACTGTGGCAGCGGCCATCCTGGCCGGATTCGTCTGGGGTCTCGCGGGAGTGATTATTCGTCGAGTCGTGACGCGTGAAGTTCCGGTCGCGGTGACGATTTTTCTGTTGAGTATCACCGGTGTCGTTGGACTTGGATTGACTACGTTATGGCGAATGGGTCCCCAATGGATGTTGGAGACGACTTCTGGGGAGTTTCAGACAATGATGGTAGCCGGGGGCTTTACCACCATTGCGTTCTTCGCCATCACCGAATCATTGCGTCGGATTACGGTGGTTCGCGCGAATCTCTTGAACGCTTCACAGATTGCGATGGCGGCAGTGTCCGGCGTGATTCTCTTTGACGAGCGGATGACGGTCGGACTGGTCACTGGTTCTGCCCTGACAGTCGTCGCACTGATGATGATGGACAGGCCGAAGTCACCCAACGTCGAGTCTCAGGCTGTCTCTAATCAGTTTACAGAAGACTCAGGCGTGAGCTCGGCGACGACGAAGCAGATCGTAAACGAAACGCAAAGTCCGAATTAGACTTCTCGGGGATCGCTGAACGCGCCTTGAGCAATTTGTCCGATCTATGCCTGTCGCACCATTTTCGATGATTCGTGCTCCCGTAACCAGGTTCATCAGGGGTGTGATTTGAGCAAACGGATCAGGGAGCTGGTTGTCAGCAGACGAGGGATTGTAACAAAAGTAGTTTTCTCGAATTATGTTTGAAAAACCTTGGGCGCGGGACTCCGGTTGGGCCAGGTATCTGTACCTGCGGCTTTGCGTTTTTCTTCAAAGGGACTCCTGCGAAAAAAATGGCAAAAAAATCACCTTCCAGCCGCAGTCTTGCCGTCGAATTCTCGCCTTCCGTTTGCCACCTCACGGCAGTTAGCGGACCATGTGATCGGCATTCGCGTCCGCACTCACAAATGATCAACTTCATTGAGGAGCGGGCCAGTCACGCGTCCTCGTCCAGAAACCGCTCTCTCGCGTCCCGTAGAAGTTGGTCGTCACCGCGTCCATCACGGCCGCCGTCCGTGCGGCCGATTGCCCCGTGCTGCGGCAAGTTCCCTTCCCGAGCATATCATCAACAACCGTCTGGATCAGGGGTTGTTGGATGTGTTTGGGGTTCCGGAAAGCCCGCGTACGTCGAGAAGCCGATGGCACGGAATCACGACGAATGCCTGAAGATGATTGAGGCCTTTCACAAACGAGACCTCAAACTGTTTGTCGCCTATTACCGCCGCGCTTTGCCCCGTTTTCTGAAAGCCAGAGAGCTGATCAAATCGGGCTGTCTGGGAACCGTCACCGCTGTCAGCTATCGCTATGCAGAACCGCAGCAAGATCTGGACCCGGCCGATCTGCCATGGCGATTGCAGGCGGAACATTCAGGCGGCGGGTTATTCTTCGATCTGGGGTCACACGCTTTGGACATTCTGGATTTCCTGCTCGATCCACTGGCCGACGTCGGGGGAATCGCCAGCAACCTGTCCGAGGTGTGCGAAGTGGAAGACAATGTTGTGATGCACTTTCGGACTGAATCCGGCATTCCGGGAACCGCTTCTTGGAATTTCGCTGATTGCCAGCAGGAAGACCGGATCGCAGTGACCGGCACTCGCGGCACGGTTTCGTTATCCGTGTTTGGGAACGAGCCGGTGCAGTGTGACACCGGCGATGATCACAAGGTGTTTGAACTGCCCAAACCGCGACGCGCAGTGCATAATCGCAATGCGAATCTGGCGGAGTCGCCACGTACACCGCGTTGACGTCGGGATCGGCAATCAGTGCTTCAGCGTCGTCGTACCACTTGGGCACGTCGTGCCGCTTGGCATAGTCGCTCGCCAAGTCACCGTTCCGGCGCATGACGGCGACTAGCTCGCTGCCCTCTGCCAACTGCAAGGCTGGGCCACTCTTCACTTCGGTGACGTCGCCGCAACCGATGATTCCCCAGCGAATTCCCATAGATTCCATTCCCATATCGATGCGCAAGAAGCAAACCGTCTCGGGAATTGTACTCACGACCATCACTCAAATTCAAAACCACCACGATCCCGCGATGCACCTTGTTGTCACAGTTCACTCAACCAATCGATAGATCAGGGAGAATTCGATGAACCAGAGAGCATTGAACAGAGAAGTTGTCCAGGCCCCTAAAGTCCAGTGCCACATGCCGGTTGCTCGTACAACTTGCTGGATGAGGCTTTTCAATCGTCCCCGCCCCCTCCGAAGAGGATGTAGGCGTAATACAAGAGCGTCAACAGCGACTGCAACGTGGCGGCGACATACGTCCAACCAGCGGCGTTCAGTACCTTTCTGACCGCCACTGCACCCTCCTGATCGACGATCTGGTATTCCGTCAAAATTCGCTTGGCCCGATTACTGGCGTCGAACTCGACAGGCAGATTGATTATCTGGAAGACAACCAGTGCGCCGTAGCAGCACAGTCCGATGACGAGCAATTCCGGACGTCCCATGACAACACCAAGTATCACCAGCGCGACAGCCGCCCACGGCCCGAACCGGGCCGCCGGGACGGCCACGTTTCGTACAACCAGTGGTGCGTAGTTGTGGGCATGCTGCAGGGCGTGTCCCGCTTCGTGGGCGGCGATGCCGACGGCGGTCGCCGAACGGCTGTGAAAAATGTCGTGGCTCAGGCGCAGCACACGTTGCCGAGGATCGTAGTGGTCCGACAGCATGCCATGCGTTTCCTCGATGCCGACGTCCTGGCAGCCCTCTTGATCGAGAATGTACCGCGCCGCTGCGGCGCCGCTCAATTTGGCGTCGATTTTCATGCCGCGGGCGTAAGCCGACCGCACCCGTCCCTGCGCCCAGAACATTAGCACCAAGGCCGGCGCAATGAACACGAAGTACATCGGATCCCACCACATTAACATGTCTCGCTCCTCTTCTCTGTCAGATCTGTCAGAAATCGACGACCGCAGTTCTGGGACTCACACGTCGAAAATGCTCTTTGCCAATTATACGCATCAAAGTTGGAAAATCGATGGGTTGTGCGTCGAGGCAAACATCATGGATAAGGCAGGGGAGTCAACCACTGATGGGGGTCAGCGGCAGTGTCTGGATGCAACGATTGTTTCCGGGTAGGCTGGTATCTGAAATGAACATTATCACCGACTTGCGCAGATGTCCTCGGCTGATCCAGAGCTGGGCGCGTAAATGGAATGCGACGGAATTCGCAGAGCACGTTGAGTGTGAGTGGAGTTCAAGACTGCGCCGGTCGTTGGGCCTTGCCTATCCAGAACGCATGCTGGTTCGACTCAGCATCCTTCTGAAAGAACCAAAGTACGCATCGCTGTTCGACGAGGTGTTATGTCACGAGATCGCGCATCTCGTCGTCTTTCACATTCACGGGAAGGCGGCGACCAGCCACGGCCCCGAGTGGCAAGAGTTGTTGCGAATGGTGGGGTATGAGCCGCGACGCAGCTACTGCACCGACTCGCTTGCCGCCGTTTCAAGAAACGATACCCATTCGGGATGGTCAGCGTGGCAATGCTGCCGGAGTATATTTCGCACCCAAACGGGCGTTTTGGAGAGAGCACCTGCATCGCCTCGATTCTTAAACTGCTCGGTCATCCAGCGAAACTGCAGGCGTCGTTCTTTGTCATCCTGGCTTGGAGAAAAAAGGGTTGCAGCCAACTTTCGTTCGTCATGATGCTGCGAAAACTCATGGAGAACGTCAGGAAGCAGAGGCTGGCCCGATTCTGAAACTGACAGTTGATAAAGCGCAGAAAGTAGCGTCGCCAACGAAAACTGACCGCCACAATCGAGGAGACACCTGACGGCGGACTCTGGAGAGAACGCAGTCAAAATATGCAGCGCTCTGCTTCTAGCGTCTGAGTCAGTTGCCGACTCGTGTGCGACTTCAGCAACGCGGGCTGATACCTCACGCGGATAATACTTGTGAATGTATCGCGCACAGAGCAGGACGAAGGGAGCGTCTTCTGAATCCAACAAACTGCGCATCACGGGCAACAAGGCTTGAGTGTAATCGGTCAGGAACGACTCCACGTTTTTTTTTGCGTTCACGTCGAGTGGTTCTGACTCGCGCATTGCATAGTAAAAGTCAGTGAACGCCTCCCGATGACCTAAAATACACAACAACTGCGCTTGGAACATTCGCTTGGATGGTGGCAATTCCGATAGGTTCCACAACAAGGCAGCGATCGCGCGTTTAGCAGGAATGTACTTCCGCAAACAGGCCGCAATCGCATTGCGATGACGCTTGGTTTCAAACATCGCGCGGACGAAAGCTCTGTGAATCCTGTCGTCCCGCGACCTCGTTGCGAGTTTTCTACATTCAAGCAGGTCCGCATTCGAACGTGCTTTGATTACCCGTCGGTAGAACACCTTGTCGTACCCGGTGTCGGGCTGTCCGGAATTCAATGGGTTGGATTTCATACCTACTCTCAACACAACAAGGATGGTGGAATCGGGCGAGTCGCCTCTCGTTGACCTACTGGTTGATGGTTGGCGTTAAATGGGAGAATTCCTTGCATCACTGCCCCGCGTTCGGCAGGGTAGAAAGTGTCTGTTTGTCGATTCTCGATTGGTCGCAGTCACTGGTCGAGTTGTAAGACAATGCCCGCAGGAAGAGCCAGCAGTTCTTCTTCGATCTGCTGCCACGGTTTTGCGAGATCGACAGTTTCCCACCGAACCGAGTGTCCCTGAATTCTGATTGCCTCAGAGAGATCGTGATTCGCCGTCGGGTAAAGCAAGATGCCGGTTGATGACTTGTGGCTCTCAGAACGGTGTTCCTGCGACTTCAAATATGCGTAAATCTGAAACAGGTGGTCTCGATTAAAGGTCTGGTTTCCCCATCTGCCCGTTACCAGAATTTTGGCCGTGAATTTGGTATCGAGGACAATGAGATGGCCCGATGCATCGTGCTGCAATGTCAGATCCGGACGCATTATTGGCAGGTAGTCGGACGAGTTCTCGGTCGGCCACACCAGCTTCTGCTGTGATGAAACGTTCCAGTCGTGGAGGTGACGATCGTAGAACTTGGCAACAAACGTCTCATATATGTTGTGGAGCGTGAATGCATCGCGATCCAGACCAACAAGTCCGGTGTCGCCTGCTTGCTCCATCGGCATTTGCCGCTGCTTCAACATGAAGCAAATGGCAAGCATCACCGCATAGTCCACGTCGTGGCGATTCAACTGTTCGCGTCGAATGCTGGCAGCTTTCAACTCAATAATTTCAACGGACTCCATGTCGCGTACCAGCCGCCGCAAGCGAGACCTCAGTTCCTTTGCGTGGTGGCCTTTGGAACCAAAATCGCCGATCTGAACCAGTCGAGCCATCGTGCTACGAATGATCTGGTTCTTGGGAACATCGGCACTGAATATCTGAAATTCACAAAACGCACGGCCGTGCTGAAACGACATGCGTTTCAGGCTCTGGTTGAAATCAACACGACCACGCACCCCGGCTATTTCGGCAGCATGTGTTCGATAGTTGCGACCAAGCCCAATTCGAAGCCGTTGTTGAATCTGGTTGGCGAGTATGGTTCCGAGTAATGCGTCGAGCGTCGGCGCGTTTTCCACGTCCGACTTCCATTGGTCCTTCAGATGAATCGCGTCCCAGACGTACAGAAGCATGTGCCAGAGATTCCGCACTGGAATCCCTGTCTTGGTGACTTGGGCCGCCGGCGTTGGAGTGTCCACCTCGTTCATTTGGCAAGCAGTCCTTCCCGCGCCTGCTCAACTCGCTTAGCATTGTCGAACCAGTACTCTTTCAACAACGGAACGATCTCTGTTCGAATAATGCCTTCATACCAGCCACGATCTAAACCAGAAAAGTCTTCGCCCTTCGGGCAAAAGAAACTGTGTCCAACCTGGTAGTTTTCGCCCAGCAATGGGTCGTCAGTGATTTCTTGGTTCAACCCGATCATTCTAGATGCGACGAGATCCACAAGATCCGGTTTCATCTGACGGTCGAGTAACCACTTTCGGAAAATCGAACTCGAATACTGCGGTGTCAGCGTCATAAAGGCGAATCGCCGCCGCAACGCATAGTCAACGATGGCCAACGAACGATCGGCCAGGTTCATTAGCCCGATCAAGTGGACGTTCGCAGGAACGAAGAACCGCTGTTCGTTATTTCGCTGATAGACGAGCGGCACAGCGAAATCGGGACCGCGTTTGTCTGATTCGATTAGCATCAGCAGTTCGCCGAAGATCTGCCCGAGGTTTCCGCGATTGATCTCGTCGATGATGAATACATAATCGCGATCAGGGTCGTCCTCCGCCCGTTTGCAGAACCTGTAGAAGATAGCGTCTTGCAGGCCGAAAGTGCCTGCCTGATCTGGCAATGGGCGGTATCCACGAATGAAGTCTTCGTATGAAAACGTCTGGTGGAATTGCACCATCTCAAGCCGATCGTGCGCCTTCTCTTCCATAAACGCGTATGCCAACTTTCGCGCGACGAAGGTTTTTCCCACGCCGGGAGCGCCCTGCAGAATCAAATTCTTCTTCGAACGCATCGACGTGCTGATCGCCGCCGGCAGCGTGCAATCCGGGCGGGCGTTGATCGGCCTGAGTTGGCAGAGTGCCCACGCCGTGATGCAACGGGCTGTCCAGCGCGGTCTGGCGAAACGCGACAACGA
>CAUZOL010000118.1:0-18242 GCA_963581435.1 Planctomycetota bacterium | reverse complement strand
CCCCGGTCGCTCCATTCCCAACTTCTTGTACGTCGCGTGAGCATGCTCGTTCTCTCGTTCGACGTACAACCGCAATCCGACCACATCGGGATCACTTTCGGCTTCGCTTTGCAGATGCTCGTAGAGTGACCGAAAAACCCCCTTGCGGCGGAACTCCGGGTGCACGTAAACGCTTTGCAACCACCAGATGTCGCCGTTGCGCCAATCGCTCCACTCATACGTGTGCATCAACTGCCCGATGATTTGTTCATCGCTGCAGGCGACGAAATATCGTCCCTTACGGGGATCGGCCAGCAGTTTCTGCACACCCGGTTCGACGGCGGCCGGATCGAGCGCCGTCGATTCCGTTTCTTCCGACAGTCGGCAGTTGAAGTCGGCAATTGTCCGCCAATCGCCGGCAACTGCGGCTCGAATAACGATCTCACTCATCCAACTCTTGCCCTTTCCCGGCGAGCGGGGGGTGTAAACCCCCTGATTAGTTCCAAAGCAATCAGCTGTCAGCCCCAAGACTCATCGGCGCACTTCACAAATGCTGTCCGCTGATAGCTGACCGCTATCAAAATGCCACCTTCAAAACACCGTCTTTATCAGGTTTCACATTCTTGAACGTCTGCATCTTCATCGGCTGCTGTTCACCCACCTTCACCGTGTACGATCCGCCCGCGCGAAATACTTTCGGCTGAAACGAATCGCCGCGGATTCGCAGCGTGTACACGGTCTTGCCGTTCGCTTCGTCGATGACCTGTACCACAGGATTTGTCATTCCAATCACCTGCAGAGTTGGCAACAAATCGACCGCTTTGCGGCCGTAATTTTCGATCGCGTTGACCGTCTTTGGCCAACCGGGAAATTGGTCCGTCGCTTGCCGCTTATCGACATCGACCAGCAGCTTCCAGCATTCGATGGTAATGTCGCGCTTCTGCTTGTCGAACCGCACGATTCCGTACCCCGATGACTTATCGTGCAACGTCTTTAATGTTCCGGGTCGATTCTTTCGTTCCGGGTTACCGATTGCGTAGACCGACATGCGGTTGCCTAAGCCGTCGAAGTAGTCGCCCGTGTTCGCGAGTTTCGAATTCATGCGGTTCTTGACCGGACGGCCTTCTTCGTCGGCCCGCCACGAACGCGGATAGCCGGCTGCGATGGAGGGAACACAGAACGAGAAACCGCAATCGCCATGAGCATCGAGGCCGTGATGTACGATCGAGGGCAGATGCTGATCGCCGGCAATGTGAAACGCGAACCCTTTGCGAATGGCCTGCAACGCCCGCGCTCGGCCCGTCTGCGGCCAACCATTCGCATCGAGGTCGGCGACGAGAAACTCCCTGTTGCCTCCATGATAGTTGGCCAGATTGCAGAAAATCGTCTGCGAGACAAGCGACTTCATGTCGGCGCCGCGCCAATCTTTTGTCCATTCATCGAGGAATTTCAATTGCCGTTCACCCAGTAATGTCAGCCCCTTCGGATCGACTGATTTGGGGTCGAAGTTACGGTCCTTCACGTGATCGGGCCGACCCTTCCAATAGTTCACGTTCCCCTGCGGACCCGACTTGAACTTGCGGTCTTCCACGATTGCAAAACTGACGCGGCCGTAGAGCATGTCGCCGTAGTAGACCGAAATGCTCTGATCGATTGGTGTCGGATCGAAGGGTTTGGGGTGATGGCTGGTCTGCGTCCGCTGGATCATGTTGACCCACTCGGCGGGCATGGCGTATCCACCTTTGGCGTGATCCCTCATCGTCGTCGGGTTGCCCCCGTTGCCCCAGATGTTGCCCTGATAAACATCGTGGTCATCGGGCAAACACAACGTCACGCGGTCCCGCATCAAGTCGCCGAACGCCCAACCAAGCATGTACCACTTGCGGAGATAATTCAGCGTCGCCAATTTGACGGGACCGCGATGAATCCCGTAACCGCTCACCTGTTCGTAAATCTGATCGCCGGTAAAAAACATCACGTCGGGATTGTGTTTCGTCACGTTTTGAACAATGTGCGCATTCGGAAACCCGCGATCGGTGTTCCCCGTGAACGCGGCCACCACCAGATCGCGATCCACCGGATCGCGCCGCACGGTCCCCGTGTAAAACTGTTCCTCGATCTTCCCGCCCGCCGTTTTCAGTGCGTAGCGAATCCGATACGGGACGTCGTTTTCCGCGTCCCAGTTATCAATGCGGAACGTGGCAGTACATGCCAGTTGATCGATTCGGTCGCTGGCAATCGTTTTCCATTTGCCATCTTTCATCGTCTCCAAACGGACGGTTCGCGTGTCCGAATGAGCCAACGGCGGCATCTGGGCCGTCATCCTCAATGCACCGCGACTCAGCGTGTGCATCGCCCACAAGATGGGGCCGAATGTTCGCTCCTCGTTCGTCACCACTTTCGTACCGGAGATTCTCCAGTCGCCGAACCAATGACGCGGCCCTTTTCCAGCTGCCCGTGGTGTCGCCGCCGGTGCCTTCGGCGTGTACTGATTCACCAACGCCAGACTGCCCACCAGTTGCATGCCGGCGACTTGTTTTTTGACTTCGGCAATCTTCGTGTCCTTGCCCGGCTCGAATGCGGTGAGCGTCACGCTGTACTTGTCGCCCGCCGGTTCGGCGGCCAAATGCAATTCCACCCGTTCCGCATCGCCGACGTTCGCCTTGTTCGCCCGTTTCGGTGGCGTGCCGATAAACAGCGAGCCGTCGGTCGCAATGCCCGCGTCGAGTCCCCGCCCGAAGAACAATGCGCTGCGATAGTCGCCCAGTTCACTCTTGATGCCAACACGGAACCCAACAGATCGCGGCGACTTTCCGCCATCAACGCGGCCCAGCACAACGCTCATCGAGAGCGTCCCCTGCTCTGCTCTCACATACCGCGTCAGCACATGCACATTGCGATTGCCGCCACTGCGAATCACCTCCAGCCGGCCGCCGGAGATCTGCCAATCCTCCATCGGATTGGTCCAAAACTCCGGCCCAGCCCACGGCCGCACAACGTCTTTGGGAAATGCACTGACAAATTCGTCGGCATTTGCAGTACCGACAGTCAGGACCATCAGCAATGTTGTAATGACGAAACCGTGTCGCGCTCGCATGATGTGTTCCTCCGTGTGGCCTACGCGTTGTCGAGTTTCTTGGAACGCTATTCTCCACTAGTTCTCGCTAATCAATTTCAATTCATCCTCTTTGTCATTAGCGAAGATTAGCGTTCTTCTTTTATTACTGCAATTTCCCGCGGCCCAGAATCGGCCAGACGACTTCCAACCGTTCGCTGCGGAAACCGTAAAACTGATCGTGCAAAACGGTTGTGAAGTCGGCGTATCCGGGGATCAGTTCGAGCTTGTCGCCGATCTTCAGATTCTGCGATTCACCCGACAGATTCAATTCACAATGCTCGGCACTCACGCGGACGACTTCGGCACCCGCGTGCCCTTTGACCAGCGGCGTTTCTTGATCGGGATTTTGCGTCTTGCGGCCTGAATCGAGAACGGCGCGATCTTTTGCCGGGCGGCTGACCACTGTTGCGAGTACCGACATCGAGTAGTCGAGATCCTGCAAGTCGCACTTTTTGCGGTACATGGGACAGGCGAAAATGCCGCCGCCCGATTGCAATTCGGTCACACCGTCGCAGTCCGATGTGATCTGATACGAACCGGTCCCTCCCGCACTCACAATATCGCAGTTCAATCCGTCGTTGCGAATCAAATCGCGGCATGTCACCAGGATATTGACAGCGTCGGCAATCCGCTCGCGTTTCTCGGCCGCGTCGGGAATCTGGAGCAGATGCCCTTCGTAACCCATAATGCCCGCCAGTTCGATTCCTTCCAATTTGTCGATTCCCTGTGCAAGCGCCAGCGTGTCGATTCCTGGTCGAACGCCAACTCGGTCGAGGCCGAGATTGACTTCCGGGATGACGCGGCAGGTGACACCGGCCGCTTTGCACGCGGCAGCCAACGGCTCGACCTGGGCATAGTGATCGCAGGCGACAATCGGGTCGGCCCAGCGACACAGCGAAGCAACGCGCTCGACCTTCCGCTTTCCGACGATCATATTGGCAATGAGAATATCGCGCACGCCACCGGCGGCCATCACTTCGGCTTCGGACACCTTCGCGCAGGTCACACCAATTGCGCCCGCCTGAATCTGCTTCATGGCAATCGCGGGCGTCTTATGGCATTTCTGGTGCGGTCGCCATTGTTTGCCCCGCTCGCCAATGAACGCGGCCATCGTATTAATATTCGATTCCATCACATCGAGATCAATGCACAGAATGGGTGTGTCGAGCGAGAACTTGTCTGCCCCAACAAGCGATTGCGTCACGAGGTATTTCCTTACTTGATGTCAATAAACGAGGGAATCACCAACCCGCTTGCGGTTTCGCGACCGGGTAATCGCCCAGTGTAATCGCCCAGTGTAATCCCGAGAACAAACGTTCGCGAGCGCACCGTGTGGTTTGCGTGCAGTGGGCCAGCAAACTAAAGTTTATGCAGGCCGTTCACAAGACGCGCAAAATGACAATCTGAGTGACGCGAAACCAAGCGATCGCGCAAGTGCCGGTGCTTACGGTTTCGTTCTTCCGGAGAAATATGAGATGAAATACTGGATGACCGCGCTGCTTCTGTTGGTACTGCTTCCCGTTGGCTGCATGAACGCGGGTACGGCAGCCAAACTCAAAGCGGCGACGGCAAAAGCCCAGGCCGCGCAGGCCGAAGCGGAAGTCTTGAAAGCGCAAGTGGCGGAGTTGGAATCCGCGCAACAGACTCTGATCAAGAAGATTCAGCAACCGGCGATAGCCGCACTGGAAGGTGCTGGCGGGAAGGTTGACGCGAACGATAGCGGAGTGGTCACCAGCGTCGATCTGACTAACTCGTCGGCTGACGACAGTTCGCTGATTCACCTGCAAAGCTTGCCTTACCTCGAACGGCTGACGCTGTTTGGGCCGAACTTCAGCGATGCCGGCTTAAAGCATCTGGAAGGCATGACGTCATTGAAGCGGCTCAGCTTGCAACGAACGCTGACGACCGGTGACGGCCTCGCCTCGGTAGCCCAACTGCCCAACCTCGAAGTACTCAACCTATTCCAAACCGATATCGATGACGACGGGATGGCTCATCTGAAAGGACTCAAACTCCTCGAACTCGATGTGCGGCGAACGAATCTCGGCGATGATGGGCTGGAACATCTCAAAGACATGACCAGCCTCGCCGCGCTGAAACTGCAGGAAGCAAGTCGCGTCTCCGAAGCCGGACTGGTCCACCTGGCCAAGATGGAAAATCTTACGCTGCTCGATCTGTGGGGCGTCAATTTCGGCGACACCACGATCGACAAAATCAAGCACATGAAGAAACTCCGCGTGTTAGAACTGGACGACACGCTGATTTCCGATGCAGGACTCAAAAAGGTCAAGGTTTTCAAGAACCTGCAAGTTCTCTCGCTTCGTCGGACCGTTGTCGGCAACGACGGAATAGCCGAATTGACCGGGCTGACCGAACTTCGCACCCTCATGCTCCGCGACACAATCGTCAACAATGACGGGCTGGCCCATGTCGCCAAGTTGTCCAAGTTGGAAACGCTCGAACTGAGCGAATTAGTCAACCGTGTGGATGACGCCGGCCTCGAGCATCTTAAAAGTCTCAAGAATTTGAAACGGCTGATTCTCTTTACCACGCCCATTCACGATGCCGGGCTGGAACATCTTTCCGTTTTGAAGAACCTTGACGATCTCGACCTGGAAGGCACTGAAGTCACGGACGAAGGAATGCAGTACCTCAAAGGGTTGGAGAAGCTCGAAAAGTTGAACCTCAAAAGCACGCAGGTCACCGATGCCACAATCGACACGCTGATCGGCATGAAATCGCTCAAAATTCTCATACTCTCGAATTCCGCCGTGACCGAAGCGGGTGTCGAGAAATTACGCAAGGCGAGTCCCGAACTGGACGTCACCCCCTGAAATATAGGGACAAATACAAGCCTGAAGCGCAAGCGAAGGATGCTTCCAATGAGATGCCAGCAAGCTCCTTCGCTTGCGCTTCAGGCTTCGAGAAATCCCGCAATTAACTCGCACGCAACTGCACGTCCACTCGCGCAACCGTTCCACACTCTCCCAAACCCTCCGCAATCGTGCGCAGCGTCCGCCCGTCGGTTGGGTGAACGTACTCGGGATCAAGCTCGGCCAACGGCACTGCCAGGAATGGGCGCGTGAGGATTTCCGGGTCCGGTATCCGGTTTTCACCGACGCTCAACACGTCCTGATTGAACAACGCAATGTCGATGTCGATTGTGCGGGCCGCGTTTTTATTTTGTGGATCGCGCACACGGCCCAGACGCTGTTCGATTGCCGCAATCGCGACGCGCTTCAACTCTTCGGCCGATAACGGCGTCTGCAATAACACCGCCGCATTCAGGAAGTTCGCCTGATCGGTATCGCCAACCGGTCGCGATTCCCAAACAGTGGAGACGCTTATCACGCTTCCATAATCGGCGAGCCGTTCCACAGCAGCAGGCAGGTTGGTTTCCGGTGAGATATTTGAGCCGAGCGCCAGATACGCCCGATGTTTCGTCGCCTCAGACATCGTCGCGGGTCCGCACAATCAAAACGCCAACGGATTTGGCAAACCGCAACGCTGCCGGCTTCTCGACACTAACCTGAACCTGCCCGACGCGTTGATCGGACAGGCAGACGCGCGCGATTTCATCGGCCAGTTTCTCCACCAGGAAGAACTTCGATCGTTCCACCAGTTCAATCACCTGCTTGGCAATGTCGCGGTAATTCACCGTGTCGTGCATGTCATCTGAACGGCCAGCCGCCCGCGTATCGACATCCAGCACGAGATTGATCAGAACGTCCTGACGATTCGAACGCTCATCATCGTTCACGCCAATGATCGTCCGCAGGAACAAGTCTTTGATGAGGATTTGGTCAGCCATCGAATGATGTGTCCTTGAACGGCGGAGCCGGAACCAAACAAGTTGCGAGAAGTCAGCGGACAGATGTCAGAATATCCAAACGGCACGAAAAAAACACGCTTACTCCGCGATCCCCTTCGAATCGCGGCGAAGCATTGTGTGGAAAATCACTTTCGTCGTGGTGGCTTCCAGCCGCCAAGTTAAATCTCTATTTGTGGCGGCTGGAATCCCCCACGACAGGACGTCCGACACTCATATTTCGCTTGGGGCTAACCTTACTCAAATCTCCTGCCCGCCGGCAACGTGGAGTACCTCACCGGTGACGAAGTCCGAATGGAGCAGATACAACACCGCGTCGGTTACGTCGGCCGGCGATCCAGAACGCTGCAGTGGAATGTCCTGCGCCAAGTTGTCGAGATAACTTTCCCCTTCGCCCGGTGGCGGCAGAATCGCGCCGGGAGCAACCGCGTTGACCTGAATCTGCGGGGCGAGATCGACTGCCAGATTGCGGGTCAGTGAAACCAATCCACTTTTGCTCAGCGTGTAGACCAAATGCCCCGGATCGGTCCGCATTGCCCGCCAATCGACAATGTTCACAATGTGGGCCTGCCGATTTGGACCCAACTGTGCCGAGAATTCTCGGCACAGAAATGTCGGAGCCTGCAGGTTAATCGCCATCGTTTGCTGCCAGCTTTCGGCCGACATCGCCTGCAGTGTTTCCGCATCGAAGATCGCGGCGCTGTTAATCAGAATGTCGATCCCACCAAAGGCAGCGACGGCTTTTGCAACGATGTGCTGCGCGGATTTCACAGCGTCGCTCAAATCGGTCTGAATGCTGACCGCCCTGGTTCCACGCGCGCGAATCTCCTCGCAGGTTTCGTCTGCCGCATCGCTGGAGTGAAAGTAATGCAGGCCGATATCGACACCGGCATCGGCCAGCGCCAGCGCAATGGCACGACCGAGGCGAACCGCCCCGCCGGTCACAATGGCTCTCTTTCCTCGCAATTCCACGATACGTCACACCGCTAAGCCGTACTCCGCGTGTTGCACTGGCGACACGCCAGTGGCACCCGATGTTTCCCAGATACCACCCATTGTCCGCTGCCCGCTAATCGCTCCGCCATCATAAACACAAACGGCCGTTGATGCAGGCACCAGCAGCCGTTTGAGAAAAATCTTAGTCGGTAGCAATGCGTTTAGCCAAACTCTGGCCGGCGACGTTGAAGTTGGTCTTTCAGACGGGCAACGATGCTGGAGTGCATCTGGCTGACGCGGGACTCCGAAAGGCCCAGCGTATTGCCGATTTCTTTCATCGTCAGTTCTTCATAGTAATACAGAATGACGATCAGTCGCTCGTTTCGGTTCAACCCTTTCGTGACCAGCTTCATCAGGTCGCGCTTTTGAATGCTGCGCGTCGGGTCTTCACCTTTGCCGTCTTCGAGAATGTCGATTTCGCGGACATCTTTATAGCTGTCTGTTTCGTACCACTTCTTATTCAGGCTGACGAGGTTGACCGCACTCGCATCCGACTTGAGCTTGTCAAACTCGGCCGACGAAAGCTGCATCTTCTCGGCCAACTCCAGATCCGACGGTGGCCGTCCCAGCCGTGCTTCGACCTGCTTACGCGCCGCTTCGAGTTTGCTTGCCTTGCTGCGAACCAGCCGGGGAACCCAGTCCATCGTTCGCAGTTCGTCCAGCATCGCTCCGCGAATTCGGGGAACACAATACGTCTCGAATTTGACGCCACGTTCCAGATCGTACGCGTCGATCGCGTCCATCAATCCGAAAACGCCGGCCGATATCAGGTCGTTCAAATCGACGCCCTCGGGCAACTTCGCCCAGACGCGTTCGGCGTTATAACGCACCAGCGACAGAAAACGCTCCATCAACTGATTGCGCAACTCGACGTTACTCTGGTCCTGTTTGTAGGTTTTCCAAAGATCCAGTATGTCTTCGGTGACACGTGTCGCCATTCAACCCTCCGTGGTCGTTTTCAGTCGCGATTGTTGTCTCTTGGTTTGTTCCGCTTTATGTCTCTTGCCGTCCGTGAGTCAGGCTTTATCTTTGCTCTTCCGCGATCATCCGATTGACTTCGATTCGGGCGTCCTCTTCAACCAGGCGACGTGCTAAGTCGCCGCACATCAGGCCAATCACATAAAACGCCGCCGCCGCCGCCAATGCCGTTCTTAATGTCCCGTCGAACTGTCCGCTGGTCATCACCCCGCGAAGCGACACCGTCGCGAACGCGATAAGTGAAAGTCGGCCCGCAAACAGTTTGGCCACTGTCAATTGCCTGAAAAAAGTTGCGAACAGATAACCTTGGCCGTTGTGATCGGGCACCGTGAAACGAAGCCGAAATTGAGACACAACGCCCGCTAAAGCTATCTATCGGCATCCGCAGCCGTTTGAATCAGTATTTTTTGCTTAACAGGCAAACTTCCTAAAATCGTTAGGGTCGGTGCAGATTGCGCAAACCAACATCGGTCCGCGCGCCATCTCTTCAAAGCCCACGGGCAGAGTCCCGTGGGATCAAGATCGGTGTGTCGTATTTGAATTTGAAATTCGTCGAGTGGAGAAATGTCGTGTGCGGGAGGGAGAGTGTGGGGAGGGAGAGAGTTCGAGAGGAGAGAGTCGGAGGGTCAGGCGGCTCTGTTGACTTTGAGTGATTCGCCCACGCGAGGGAAAAACGATCCCCGCGAAGGCTGTGACTGGGCGAGATTGGTCATGCGACGCGCCAGTTGCCGAACGGCAGCCGACGCAGCACAGTGAGGGCTATCGATAAGAAACGGTTTGCGCCGGGAGACGGCGACGACAACATCGTTGTCGTCGGGAATCGTGCCGGCGGTGGCAATCGAAGTTCGCAGAAACAAACGCACTGTGTTCTGCAACCCATCCATAATCGCCCGCGCCTGCCGTGATGATTCTGCCCGATTCACCACCACTTCCATAGTCGGCACGTCGCTGCCCGAAAGCGCTTTGATGCCGGCATAAGCATCGGCTATCGAAGTGGGTTCGGGTGTTGTCACCACCAGCGCCACATCGGCAGCGGACACCAATTGCCGCACCGCGCGATGAATTCCTGCACCGGTATCGATGACGATGTAGTCGTGATTCTGTTCTAATTCTGCCAACTGATGCAGAAGTTCCCGGCGATCACCGTCCGAACAGTCGGCTAGATCGCAAAGCCCGCTGGCTCCGGGAATGACGCTGATTCCGTTGGGGCCTTCGAGCACCACGTCCTGCAACTTCCGCGCACCAATGATGACGTGCGACAGGTTCCAGTAGCCGTTGAGTCCGCACAATAGTTCGACGTTGCCCAATCCCAGATTGGCATCGAGCAGGCAGACACGCTGATCCATTTGCGCGAGTGCAATCGCCAGATTGAGGGCAATGTTCGTCTTGCCGACGCCACCCTTTGCACCGGCAATGGCAATCGTCTTCGCACGATGCGACCCCGAAGGTTGTGGCTCGACGCCGCTCTGTATCGCCTTCTGGCGTTCCACCAGTCCACGGAGAGTTTTCGCCTGGTCAGTCATTGTCGGTCGTTTCCGGTCGAGTGATTCTTCAAGTGCCGAATTCAGATATTTGGTAGCCAGTGGTTTTCGTTAATCAAACAAACTGTCCTGCCCCAGAACCAAACGGGCCAGTCGTGAGGCGCGAGCCGGTTCGATATCGTCCGGGACATCCTGCCCGGTGGTGACGTAACTAATGGGCAAATCGACTCGTTGTACCAGCGAGAGCAGCGACCCCAGGCCGGCTGCTTCGTCGAGTTTTGTGAGGATCAGCGATGTCGCGTTTGCCACGCCGAATTGTTCGACCGTCGCCAACAGACTGCGGACGCTCGACGTCAAACTCAACACCAGATGCACTTCGTCCACGTTCGCTTCGGCCAGCAGGCTTTTGAGTTCCTGAATCTGTAACTCATCGCGGGGACTGCGACCGGCCGTATCGATCAAGATCAGATCGAGACCGGCCAACTCGTCGAGCGCTCGCCGCATTTCCGGCGGACTGGTGACGACCTTCATTGGCAAGTCGATGATTTCCGCATACGTGCGCAATTGCTCGACCGCGGCAATTCGGTACGTATCGACTGTGACCAGACCCATTTTTATCCCGTCGCGGAGACGAAAGTTTGCGGCCAGCTTGGCAATCGTCGTCGTCTTACCCACGCCGGTCGTACCAACCAACGCCACCACCTTTTGCTTGCCCGGAGTCGGCGTGATCGGATCGGAGCAACGAATTTCGGATTCGACCAACGCGGTCAGTAGATTTCGGCCCGCCTTCACGTCGGCCAGTTGCTTGGGGGAAGCATGTTCCTTCAATTGTCCAATCAGGTTGCGGGCGACGTCATCTTCAACGTCGGCGTCGATCAACTCGGTATACAGGGAGAACAATTCGCCGGGGATCTCGTCGGCCTTTCGCAACGTGCTGCTGCGTCCCAACTCGTTCAGCATCTTCTGAATCGATTCCAACTTCTCGGCAAATTGCGCCGTCGGGTCGGGATTGGTACCCGGTTGCAGCGCGCGAGTGACAGCGCGGCCGGCCGGGCGTTCGAAGCCGTCGTTCAATGGCCGATCGATTTCCCGCGACGAACGGCTGATTTCGAGCGAGACACCGTCGCCCGGCAATTTCGCCTCGGTGATCGATTGCGGTTGATATGTGGCTGAAACACCATTGCCGACCGTTGTCTTCGTCGCTCGATGTTGTACATCGACACCCAGTCCGGCTGTGATTTCGACGGTCTCAGCCGGTTTTCGCCATGGCAGTATCCGTCGCTTGGTGGTCTGCCGCGTATGCAGAATGACAGCCTCGCCGCCCATCTCCTCGCGCACCAGATCGAGGGCCGCCTGCATGTTGTCCGCACGGAACGTTCGCACGTCAGTCATGTTTCAAAATCCCTTTTCGACTCTTTTCCGTTTGCCGCGACGCGCCAGCGGAGCGATCCGACGCGCAATTATTTGTCCACAGATTCACGCAATGACGCGCGCGATTTTGCATAGCCAATAACAACAAGGCATATCCCTACAAGCCCTAACAAGAACGAAGCGTTAGTCAATTGACGTGCAGACTCCAAGGCGCTGAAGACATTTCCAAGCGATGATTCAAGTGCTTCTGGAGTCGCTGCCTCGACGGCAGTCATCGCGTTGAACATGCCAAACGCGTAAAGGGTGACTGCGACTACAACGAGAATAATTCCAGTGATTTTCAATTGTTTCATATCTCACCGCCGCTTCCACAAATACTAAGTTGCTCCGGCACCAACGGCTTGCAGGGTGTCGGCTCCTACTTGTCCGACCGATTCGACGTCGGTGTCGCGTGTGATTTCGCTCAGGCTGAGGACCGCCAACTTCGGTAAAGCGGACGATGTGATTTGTTTCAAGCCGGCTCGCACTGCCGGGCTGCAGAGCACCACCGGCGGATGTCCTGCGGTGACCAGTTTTTCGAGTTCGGCCATCAGCCCGCGCGTGACTGTCTCGGCAATTTGCGGCGAGAGTTTGATGACCAATCCCCGTTCGCCGTAATCGAATCCGCCTGCCAGAATGTCTTCCAATGCGGGATCGAGTGTCACCGCGCGCAACAGCCGATTTTGATCGCAGTACTGTCGGCAAATTGTTCGCGAGAGGGAATGACGAACGTACTCGGTCAGAATCCCCAAGTCCTTCGTCCGGTCGGCGTAATCGCCCAGCGTTTCCAAAATCGATTCCAAATCGCGAACCGGCACGCGTTCGTTTAACAGATTGTTCAACACCTGATGCAGTTGCGGCGTCTTCAGCAGATCGGGAATCAGTTCATCCACAACCTTCGGCGACGTGTCTCGCAGATTATCCAACAGTTGGTGCACCTGCTGGCGCGTCAGTAACTCGGGGCTGTGTTCCCGCACCACTTCGGTGAGATGTGTGATGATGACAGCCGACGGCTCGACAACATTGTAGCCCTGCAGTTCGGCCCGCTCTTTGTGTTGTGCTTCGATCCATTTGGCCGGCCGACCGAAGGCCGGCTCGATGGTACTCAACCCCGGAATCTCGCCGCTGGTCGCTCCCGAGTCGATTGCCAGAAATCCATCCAGGTACGCCTCGCCCCAGGCGATGGCAACATCGCGAATTTTGATTTGGTACTGCCTTTGGCCGAGCCGAATGTTGTCGCGCACGCGAACTTTCGGCAGAATGATGCCCAGTTCCTGCGCAATTTTGTGTCGCACGCGCGATATCCGATCGAGCAGATCTCCACCCGATGAGGGGTCGGCGAGCCGAATCAGGCCCACGCCCAATTCGAGTTCCATCGGATCGATGAACAAATTGTCTTCCGGTTTTGGTTCCGGTCTCTGTTCCGTTTGCTGTTCGACGGCTTGTTGTTCGGCCACGGCGAGCTTCATTTTTGCACCGCGTTGCAGCGCTATTCCAATGGCCCCGCAGCCGAGGCCCAAAACCAGCATCGGCCCGGTCGGCAGGCCGGTCATCGACAGGCACGCCAGAAACGCAGCTGCCAGAAACATCGCTTCGGGGTAGCGAAACATCTGCGTCACGACATCGCGCGGGAGATTGCTCTTTTCCGACGTTCGCGTCGCAATCAGGCCGGCTGCCAACGAAATCAGGAAGGCGGGGATTTGGGTTACCAGTCCATCACCAATCGTTAACGCGGTGAAAACTTCCACCGCCTTGCCGAATT
This sequence comes from Planctomycetota bacterium, assembly GCA_963581435.1. Classification (GTDB taxonomy): domain Bacteria; phylum Planctomycetota; class Planctomycetia; order Planctomycetales; family Planctomycetaceae; genus JABISG01. The sequence goes on along the minus strand of CAUZOL010000118.1, from coordinate 4,689 downwards.
GCATGTTGTTCTGGATCATGCCCACGAACAGCCCGCCGGCGATGTTGATGAGAGTGATCACAATGCTGGCAATCGCGTCGCCGCGGACGAATTTACTGGCACCATCCATCGATCCGTAGAAGTCGGCCTGCTCGGTGATCTCGGTCCGCCGCTGCTGCGCCTGTTCCTGCGTGATCAGGCCGGCGTTCAAGTCGGCATCGACGGCCATCTGTTTGCCGGGCATGCCGTCCAAGGCAAATCGGGCAGCCACTTCGCTGATTCGCGTCGCACCTTTGGTAATCACCAGGAACTGAATCGCGACCAGAATGATGAAAATGATCAGCCCGACGACAATGCTGTCGCCGGAAACGAAATTGCCGAACGCCTCGATCACGCCGCCCGCTGCGCCCGTTCCATGCGTTGCACCGCGCGTCAGAATCAGCCGCGTGGAAGCGACGTTGAGTACCAGTCGGGCCAGTGTTGTACCGAGCAGAATCGCCGGAAAGGCACTGAATTCGAGCGGCCGGCTGACGTAAATCGTTGTCAGCAATATTACAACGGCGACTGTCACGTTGGTTGCCAGCAGCATGTCGAGCAGCAACGGGGGCAGCGGGGCGACGATGACGAGCACCGACGTCACGATCAGCATCGGGAACATCAGTCCCCTGCTGCGCGTCAGGAATCCGCGCAATCCGCTCGCTGCCTCGGGTGGCATCCATGCCTCCGACGAGTGTGGTGAGTGATTATTGTGACAAACAAAATGTGAAGTGATGAGATGAGAGGGGCGAGTGATATCGGAATCCGTAATCGCTGTCCAGAGAAATTATCGACGATCCATAGAGTACGACTCACGACTACGTAAATCCCGAACACGCTTGCGGTTTCGCGGCATCTTTAGACGGCGTCGTCACGGTTTTGTCGTCACGCCCCGCAAGCGGGGCGGCTAAATCGGCTCCGATCGGTAATCGCGAACATATCAACGTTGGTCGAACTGTTGACTATTCCCCGGCCTCGTGTGAAACTGAAGCCGTCGTTTGCCCGATTGGCGGCAATTGGGGCGTTTCGGCAATTTGCAGTTTCATGCGAGACCTCTCTGCTCGCAAACGGACAACAGACGACATTCAATCCCCCGGGGACCGGCATGATGCATCACGCGAAATACGTCAACGGCGAGCCGCGATCACGACTCGCGCGTCTCCCACTTTGCAACACCATCGCGCTGACCGTGTGCCTGTTGATGATCACTGTCGGTCAATTGATCGCCCAGGAAACCAGAGTTTTCACCGGTCACAGCGATCCCGTCTATGCCGTCGGCTTCACGTCCGACGGAAAGTCGATGGTTACCGGCAGTTTCGATAAATCGCTACGGCTGTGGGATATCGCCACCCAGAAAACGATCCGCACCATGACCGGGCATACCGGTATTGTGCTTTCGATTGCCGTCTCGCCCGATGGAAAACAGATTGCCTCCGGTGCGCTCGATAACACCATTAAGCTGTGGGACGTCCCCGTCAATACGCCCATCGCGAACCTCGCAGGACACAAGGGAGCCGTTTTCGCGGCCGCCGTCAATGTCGATGGAACGCTGTACGCAACAGCCGGTGCCGACAAACTCATCAAGCTTTGGAATGCGGCCGACGGAAAACCGGCCCGCGACATCGCCGGCAACACGGCCGAAATTCGCCAACTCGACATCCGCCGCGATGGCAAACAGATCGCCTCCGCCGATGTCGCCGGTCTGGTCCGACTCTTCAAAGCCGATGACGGCACGCCGCAGGGGGTTATCGGCGCGCACACCGGTGAAATCACGGGCCTCGTTTACGCGCCGAACAATTCGTACATCCTCACATCGGGAGCCGATGGACTCGTCAAACGCTGGCCGGTCACGCTCCCGCCATCACGGGCAGTCGCCGGTCACACCGCCGCCATCCATGCGATGCGGCTCAGTCCGAACGGTGCGCGAATCGCCACGGCTTCGGCCGACAAATCGGCCCGAATCTGGAACTTTGCCGACGGCAAACAGCTCTTCAATCTCGAAGGACACGGCGGAGAAGTGACTGCCATCGCCTTCAGCAACAACAGCGCACAACTCGCAACCGGTTCTGCCGACAAGATCCCACGATTGTTTGATGCCAACAACGGCAAACTCATCAAGGACTTCCCCACACAAGCCGCATCCGTCACGGCTGTCGCAATCAGCCCGAACAACCAATTCCTGGTCGTTGGCGATGCCGGCGGTGCGATCAAACTCTACAAAACGGCCGACGCCACCGAAGTCGCCGCACTGGCCGGCTCAAAAGGCGCGATCAACGGCATGGCATTCATTCCCAATGGACAGCAAGTGTTCTCAACGTCGGCAGGTGACAAAGCCGTTCGCATTTGGAACGCGGCCGACGGTAAGCCGATCAAGACCATTGAGACTGCCGATGTTGTGACCGCATTCGGCTTGCGGCCCGACGGGAATCAACTCGCCGTTTCCGGCAACGACAAGCTCATTCGCGTTTACAACGTCGCCGACGGCAATCTCATCACCACACTTGCCGGACACACCGGCAAGGTGACGGCCATCGATTTCAGCCGCGACAACAAACGTATCGTCTCATCCGGCGACGAGGGAATCGTTCGCGTCTGGGATGTGGCGACGGGACTGGGGCAGCAGCACTTTGTGAACCATCAGGGCGCAGTCACAGCCGCCGTCTTCTCCACCGACAACAAGACCGTGGTGTCCGCCGGCATCGACAAGACCGTTCAAATCGATGTCGTCTCTGTGTTGTTCGCAAATGCAGCCGACGAGAAACGAATCAACGATCTTGCGATTTCCGCCAACAGCGCGCAATACGCCACCGCCGGCGAAAGCGGTGAAGTCAAAACGTGGAACACCAGCAACGGGTCGGCCGTCCGCACATTCGTCGGACACGAAGGGCCGGCGCTCAGTGTGACTCTCTCGCCCAACAACCAACAGATTGCAGCCGGAGGAAAAGACAAATCGCTGATGATCTGGAACGCTGGCAACTCGGCAATCGAACAACGAATTATCACGCCGGCCGAAGTCACGCGCGTCACGTACAGTGCCGACAGCACAAAGTTGGCAGCCGTTGGCAGCGACAACGCCATCCGCAGCTACAATCCGAAGCGACCGAATCCACAGCCGCTAAAACCACCCACCCAGGAACCGGCGCAAATTATGAGCGGTCATACGGCCGTGGTTCATTCGCTCCGCTTCGCACCCGACAACAGTACGGCGATCACCGCGTCGGCCGATGGCACCGCCAAGACGTGGTCGGTCGCCGCCGCCGGTTTCACCGCCAGCATGACGGGACACGGCTCGCAGGTTTACGGGCTCGCCTACAGCCCCGACGGAAAGACACTCGCTTCCGCCTCAAACGACAAGACGGTTCGCCTTTGGGATGTCGCCGGAAAGAAGGCCCTGAAGACGCTCTCGACTCAACCCTCTGGAGTTTACGGTGTGGCGTTCAGTCCCGACGGAAAACTGCTCGTCACTGCCGGCGCTGACAAAACAGTGCGACTTTTCAACACGGAAACCGGCACGCAGACGCGGGAATTCAAAGGGTCGCAGTATGCCGTCTACAGCGTGGCATTCAGTCCCGATGGCAAGTCGGTCGCAGCCGGCGGTGTTGGACTGGGCGAAAATCGTCAAGTGTTGTTATGGAGCATCGACAACGACCAGCCGGCCAAAATCTTTGCCGGCCACAAAGACGACGTCTATCGTGTCCAGTTCAGCCCTAAGGGAAACCGGCTCTTGACCGCTGGTTACGCCGGCACCATCAACGTTTGGGACGTCGCCTCGGCCAAGCCGCTCTTTACACAAGACATGCCCATCGTGCTGTATTCGGCGACATATTCGGTCGACGGCAAACAGATCGCGGTCACGGCGAACGATGGCAAAGCCTATCTCCTCGCAGTACCGGCCGCTGCCCAATAACCTGACGCAACAACCCAGATCAAATCGCTTTTGTGCTGCTGCGCATCATGATGAATCCGATGACGGCAACCGTGATCAGGATGAACACGAATTTGCCCGGCGTCATGTGATTCCACTGCTTCATCAGGTAGGTGCGGTAGAATTCCATGTATTCGCCGAAGGCCATCGCCAGTAGTGCAGACATTGTTTGCCTCGCCGTTTTTGGCAGCATTGTGCGGGAAGGTTGAAGAGCGCAGCCCGCCGTGCGGATCGTGCCTCTTTCAAACCTACGCCACGAATTCGGCAGTTGAGAATTCTGCAATGCGGAATGCGGATCTCCGAATGCGGATTTGTCGGGTGTTGCCGATTCTGCGGGCCGCAGATCGAAGCCTGAAGCGCAAGCGAAGGGGCTTTGTGGAATCATCCTTCCCTTGCGCTTCAGGCTCCAATGAATCGGGTTAGCGATCGGGCGACGACGCTTCGAATTCCGGCTCGTATTCTTCCCGGCGGGCGCGGCTGCGGAAATGGACGCGCAACGGAACCTCTTTGAAGGGCAGTTTTTCGCGAAGGACACCCAACAAATACCGCTTCCACGACTCGTCGATCAGTTTGGGGTCGTTGCATTTGAAGACGATGGTCGGCGGGGCAGTTGAAACCTGTGTCGCGTAAAAAATCTTCGGACGGCGATTCTTGCGATACGGCACCGGATGACTCTTGACGGCCGCTGACACAATCCGATTCAACTCCCCTGTCCCCACGCGAATGTGCGCCTGTTTGAAGATCGTCTG
>CAUZOL010000117.1:0-18316 GCA_963581435.1 Planctomycetota bacterium | reverse complement strand
AAAATAACAAACGACTCACCGCCGGATGGGACGAGACTTATCTCAATAAAGTCCTATGCGCACCATGACTTTTGGTGCAATCGCCCTGGAGTGCAGCGCCGTTCAACGCCCGTCTTTGGACGTGGGCAGCCGAAGGTCTGTCAGGTTTCTTAGAGGAAGCAGCCAATGATTGGATAACACAATTTGAGGCCGTGGCCGACCTTGGGAGTGAGGACAAATTCCTGCAGTCTTCTCGGCGGTGTCGGCAAGCACGTTTCACCCATCAGGTCTCATGCTCCTGGTGCGGGTGGAGTGGAAGAAGCATTAAAGGCAGTTTCAAAAGCCCGGCTGCTCATTGACGAAGTGAACGTTTTTGCTTCAAAATCGGGACATACCACCATTCTCGAATCCAGAAGCCGGGCTTTTCAGGATTATGAAACCGCTTCCAGGCAACGAAGCGGTAGTTGCGAGAAATCACTATGTCGGTCAACTATTCACCGGGGCCGGGGAGTTGCTGGATTCGATGAACGTGGCAGTCCGGCAGTGCGGCGGCGAGACTGGCGACCTCTGCTTTCGATGCTTGCGTTTCGCCGATCCCCACGTAACGCAGGCTTTCAGATGGTGCGAGTTGCATCAGGCCTTCACCGGTGACGCCGCTGTTTTCGATCAACAGCCGCTTCAACGCCGGCATTTTAGCAAGCGTCCTCATGCCGTTGTTGGTGACTTCTGGGCATCCATTTAGTGAGAGGAACTCGAGTTGCTTCAGGGAGTGCAATTCAACCAGACCGGCGTCGGTGACTTTTGAACCCGAAAGCGCGAGACGTTTTAACGCCGGGAATTTCGCCAAGTGAACGACTCCCGCGTCGGTAATGTTTTCGGCCGGAAACTCCATGACTTCCAGTGTTGTCCAGGCGGGAAGTCGTGACAGATCCGCGTCTGAAAACCCGGTGTCAGCAATGCTGAGAATCCGAATTCCTGGCAGAGCAAGTCCGGCGAGATGGCGCGCTTCACCCTCAGTTATGGCTAACTCCAGGTGTTCGAGCTGTCTCAGCTCTGACAATCCATTCAGAGCCGCCGGTGCGATATTGCCAGTGAGAGTCAATCGCTTCAGCCTGTTCCAGTCTCCGAGTGTTTCAATCCCCTTCGATGTCACGTCCACAGTGGAGAGGGTCAGATGTTCGACGGCAGGCATCTTGCTCAGCCGTGCGAGACTGGAGTCGTCAATTGACGATCGAACGAAATGCACGGCCGTGATGTTTTTTAGTTTCACAAGTTCGGCGTCGATCGACTGCTCGAATCCTTGACACTCGTAAAACGTAATTTCGCGCAGCAGTGCGTATTCGCCCAGAGCTGCGATCTGCTCCTGCGATAAGTCGGTTTTAACGAATTCAGCCGCAGCCACTTCACCTTGATCATTCTCATACAATTTGGCGGGCTTTGCCTTGGGTGCCATCTTGTTGTTCGGCATACTGGTGTTGTTGTCAGCAGGCGAATAGAGCAAGTAGAAAACTGCGACGCAGCCAATCCCTGCCACGAGAAACTTCCACACCTGATGTTTCATTGCCGCCATTGTCTGTTCCCTTGCCAGTAAAAATGAGTTGCAAACGCTTAGGGCAACCTCAGCGCGCGTCCGGTGCCCTCAACGATGAGATACTCGCGGTTGGTATCATCGAATCCGTCGAATGTGTCGATTGTTCCGGCGGGCCAGTGAATTTGAATGCGTACGATTTGTTTTGCGTTCGATAGTCCAAAGACCAGCACTCGTTCGTTACTCGCCTGGTAGCCATCGCCGGCAGTCAATTGCCGCGACACAGTGCCCTTTTCTGTCTGGACAACGACAGTTGTGCCGACCGCATCACGCGACGACCGAACTCCCCTTAACCGAATTGACACGAATCGTCCTGATGGCTGTGTCGTGTTTGTAAGCAGGGCGATTGGTTGATCCAAATGCGACACGACGGCGTCTTCTCGACCGTCGCGATTCCAATCCACACGGGCCAGACTGCGGCCAAGCAGTCTGCGCGAAAAATACGGTCCCACGCGGTCGGCAGATTGAGCGGCGAATCGACCGGATTTCATGTTCCAGAAAAACTGTGCCGACATTTTGTAGGGCCGGCCGTAGCGACTGTAGTCGTCAATGTGGCCATTGGCCACGAGAAGATCGAGCCTGCCATCCAAATCGGCATCGAGGAATTGCGTCCCAAATCCAAGCATCGCCAAACTGGAATCGGCGAGTCCCGACTTCCGGGTCACGTCATCAAACACCAACCCGGTTGTCGAGCGATACAGGGTATTCGTTTCGCGAAGGAAGTTCGTTACAAATACGTCGAGATCTCCGTCTTCGTCGGCGTCGCCAATGGCGACTCCCATACAACTTTCCGCTTTTCCCTCGCCGTTCAACGCAATCCCCATCAATACTCCCTGTTCCTGAAAAGTCGGCGTGCCATCCGGCTGCGAACCTTGATTACGAAGAAAGAAATTCGAGACAGTGTCGTTGGCAACGAACAGACTGAGTTTTCCGTTGCCCTCCCAGTCAGCGGCAACCAAACCCAACCCCTTGCCGTTTGGAACATCGACACCCGAACTTTCTGTCACATTCGCAAACCGGCCGTCGCCTAGATTCAGATACAACTGATCTTGGGCCGCCGGAAAATGAAAGGGCAAACACGTCCGTGGCCTTCCATCGTCGTGCTTGCAAACGGTTTCAAAGATCGATGGCCCCTTCAGATAATTGACAGAGTAAATATCGGGTAGCGCGTCCCCATTCAGGTCCGCCATGACACAACTCGTAGACCAGCGCGGGTCGGAAACGCCCGCCTTGTCTGTGCAGTCATCAAAAGTGCCGTCGCCGTTGTTGTGTAGCAGTCTGTTCCCGCCAATATTCGCGACGTAAATGTCATCGAATCCGTCGTTGTCGAAATCTCCAACCGTTACGCCGGCGCTGAAGCGGTTTTCCAACAAACCTGCCGAACTGGTCACATCGGCGAAACGCCCATTACCTAGGTTGCGGAACAGGCGGTCGATGTGCTCGCTTTCATCCACTTTCACTGGCCAGCGGCATCCCTGGGTGAAGTAGAGATCGGGCCAGCCGTCAGAATCGAAGTCGAGGATTGCGCAGCCGCCTCCACCCCACTCGTACATTCGTTGTCCCTCACCGGGACTGCCTGGACTATTGAAATACGGAAAGACAAGTCCCGCCGTTTCTGCGTCGTCACGAAAAGTCACTGCAGATTTCGCAAGCGCCAGGGGCTGCTGTCGCTGTGTGGGACCAACTTCCCATTTCGGTAGCGGCAATTCGGACAAGTCCAAGTTCAGGGTTGTGTCAGGGCGGCAAACCAATGTGAGCGGTGCCTTCTGTAGCTGTGCATGAAGCGATTGTGAGCGTACCGCTGCCCAACGAGTTTCAGGGAAAGCGCCGAGCGCAACCTGGCACCAGCCCCACGCCTCCCAGAGTCGACCGACGTTTACCAATTGCTCAACCAATCGTCGAACTGGTGTCAGATCGGTATGCTCTTTCGATGCGACGTAGTCTGTCTGTTCCCGAAGGCTCTGAATCTCCTCGGTGCGGCGTTCGAAGGCATCGACCGACTTGTGATTTTTCGATTCGGTGACAAAGCGGAGGAGCTTGTAGGCCGCCACCTGCTGTGTCTGATCTCGATGGAACGCTTCGCCGAAACACCGGAAAGCTGCCCGGACTTGTCCGTCACGCTCGGCCAACTTTCCGCGCACGACCCAGAGTCGCGTCTCGTCGATTTCGAGCGATTGGCTTTCGGCGAGTAGCCTTCGCAATGTGTCGTACTGACCCAGATCCCAAAGCACGGTCGCCAATGCGACTCGCGCTTCAGCGAAGCGGGGGTTGCCGCGTTTGGCTCTCTTGAGCAATCCAAGGGCTTTCGCATCGTCTTTTGCTAGTCGAGCATGCCACGCCAGTCCAACCAGGATCGCCGGGCTATCTGGGGATGCATTACGGTAACGGTTGAGTTCCGCGACGTTGTAGAGCGCAGTGTTCTGCATCTCCAATAATGCTAAGAGATCTCGATTGAACGCGCCTTGGCGGAACAACCGCAAAATCAACGGCACGGCTTCATTCCGGCGCGCCTGGATACCTAACAGACTTGCGAGTTGAAACAGGGCATTGCGGTCATCCGGCACAAATCGTAGCGCTGTGCGGAAGTGCGACTCTGCCGCGACCGCATTCCCCACATGGTGCATTTCGATGCGACCACATCGCAGTTGTGCGTGTACGGCTTTGGGAGAATCGCCGACGGGAACTCTTCGAAAATAACCGAGGGCGCGGTCAAAGTCGTCCAATAGAAAGCAAGTATCGCCGGCGACAGTCAACGCGGAAACGTTGTCCGGCTCCCACGCTAAAACGCATTCGGCCAACTTCAACGACTCGCGATGATTGCCACGAGCGGTTTCGAGCTTGGCATTCTGGAGGAGAGATGTGACGTCTGGCGGAGTGAAATAGTATATCCCAAGTCCAGAAACGGCCAGTATGCCGACGACCGCCGCGCTCCATCGTAGCGCTCGGTACTTATGATTCCTAGATGCAGTGGAATTTGACACGATGCTGGCTGCCTCAGGTCAAGTCAGTCGATGAAAATGTACGACTCACCGACATCACTCAATTCGAATTCGAACTTCAACTTTCGCATCACTGCGGCACCATCGTATGACGAATGGATTCTCAAAAGTCTCCAAGACCAGATGGCTCAGCCGTTCCGGCGGCAATTCCCTCTTGCGACAGGGAAAGCAGGCCGCCCCGTCCTTCCACAACAATCCAACGTGAATCGGCGGGCAGGTTGGTGAACTCGTCCCGAAGACCGGATGGCCATGCCACGGTCACCTTACTGACCGTGGAATCATCGCCTAGCCCGAAGACAAGTATCCGCTCGTTACTCGCCTGAAATCCGTCACCCGCCGTGAGTTGCCTGGTCACAGTCCGGTTGCGGGTTGCCACGCTGACGATGGCACCAATCGCGTCACGGTTGGATTGCACCCCGCATAATTTCAAGGCGAGGAATCTGCCGGATTGTGGCGTTGTGTTTTCGAGCAGCGCGACCGGTGCATCGAGATGCATGACAACAACATCTTCCTTTCCGTCTCGATTCCAGTCGAGACGTGCCATTGATCGTCCCAAAAGTTTCTTCGCAAAGTAGGAACCGAGTAAACCCGCATCGATTTCACGGAAACCGGCTGTTCCCCGGTTCTCAAAGAACTGCGCACGCATCTGGTATTCGGTCCGTCCGTCATGGCTGAAATTGTCGATGTGTCCATTCGCAACGATCAGGTCAAGCCTGCCGTCGAGGTCCGCGTCCAGGAACTGTGTGCCGAAGCCCAATTTTGACAAGCTGGGGCGATCCAACTTCCACTTCAGTGTCTCATCGTCGAAGGTGCTGTCCTTGCGTTGGCGGTAGAGTGTGTTCGGCTCTCCGTGAAAGTTCGTTACGAAAAGATCGATTGCGCCGTCACCATCGGCGTCGCCTGCGGCAACCCCCATGCATGCCTGGGTGGTGCCGGTGTGATTCAGCGCCAGCCCCGAAACCAGAGCGTTCTCGCGAAACTTCGGCATTCCATCTTTGCCGGGCCCCTGGTTCTGAAAATAGAAATTCGCGACCGTATCATTGGCGACGAACACATTCAGATGGGAAGAATACCCAAACCTCCCGACGACGATTCCCAGTCCTTTTCCGTGCGGAACGTTAATGCCGGACGAGTCCGTGATATCTCGAAAACTCCCATTTCCTTCATTCCAATACAGACGGTCATCCGCGGCGGAAAAATGCTGCGGTAGACAGACTCTCCCCTCCTTCCCACACGATCGCGTGAAGAGATCGGGGCCTTGGAGATAGTTGACCAAATACAATTCCGGAAGGCCGTCACCGGAAAGGTCAGCGATCGAGCAACTTGTCGTCCAATCGGAATTGTCGAAGCCGGCGGAGTGACTTATGTCGCTGAACGTGCCGTCGCCGTTGTTATGATACAGGCGATTGCGACCAATGTTGGCGATCAGAAGATCGGGAAAGCCGTCCGAGTCGAGGTCTCCCACCGCCACACCCTGGCTATAGCCGTTTTCGCTGATGCCGCATGACGCCGTGACGTCCATGAATCGTCCTTGCCCCGCGTTCAGAAACAATCGATCGATGTGATCGGAAGTGGATTCTTTAAGGGGCTGTTCGCCGCCTTGCGTTAAATAAATGTCGGGCAGATCATCGCCGTTGAAATCGAGAACGGCGATGCCACCCCCCATGACCCGATGCATGTGCTTGGTGCCGTTCGATACGTCGGAAGAACCGCCGAAGTACTGAAAGTTTATGCCGGCCGTTTCCGCTCGATCCTGAAATGAGAATTGAACGGTCGATCCATTATTCGGGCCTGGCGTGAGGGGGGCACTTTGAGAATTCACAACCTCCGGCAGCGGAAGATCGCGATAATCGTAGGCCTTGGCGGGGTTGTGATTGGGATGCGTACGCTGCAGTGGAAGATTTGGATATCCCGTTTTTACTCGCGATGTGACTTCCCGAGCCCATTCAGGTTTGGTGCGGTGTGACGCTGCCAAAGATGCCCAGCCGTACGCTTCCCAATAATTCCCAAGCGATTCGGCCAGCGTTGCAGCCACTTGGGTTTCCGCGAGAGTGTCCTCTGTATCCGCCGCCTTTGTGGCGTTTATAAATTGCTGCAGAGTCTTGGCTCGATCGAGAAACGGGGCGGCCTGTTCGGCTTTTCCCATCGACGTGAGAATCTTCGCCGCTTGATAGAGGGCGTGTGGGTGATTGGGATCTCGCTGAACGGCCTCGCAATAACACCGCAACGCAATCTGCGGACGTTCATGCCGTGATGCCCAGTTGCCGCGCAGAACCCAGATGCCGGGGTGGTCATTCGCGGAAAGCGGCAGATTGTCTCTCCAATTGGCGAACTCATTCTCATCGCCGCTTTCAAACTGTATCGTGCCCAGCAATACGTGTGCTTGCACGAGTTCGGGCGCGGAATGAATGGCCCGCTTCAACAAGTCGATGGCCACCTCGTTGTGTCCGTCCTCCTTCGCCAAACGCGCGCGGGCCATCAGCGCAAGCGGATCGCTGGTAGAATCCGCGAACATGGCAGCAGCATCGATATCGATTGCGTTTTCCGCGAGGGCCAACACAAACAGGTTGATCCGCGCCACTCTTCCCGCTCGAATCGCAGTCAGCGAGGGGGAGATCTGCCGCCACCATTGGCCGGTCACCCCCAGCAAGATTCCTAACCTCTCGTTGACTTCTGCCGAGGCGGGGTCCTCTCGTAACGCGAGCCGGTAAGATGTTTCCGCATCCATCGGTTGGTGGAGTTTCAGGAACCAGATGTTTCCGGCGAGGTAGGCCGCTTCGGCGGAATAAGGGCGCTGTCCCGGCGGCACCTTCGACAGAGCTTCGATAGCTGCAATGGAACGGCCCTCGGCATCGAGGCACTTGCCCGCAATGAGCAGTGCAGCAGCGTTTTCAGGCTGGAAATTGAGGATTTCGCTGGCTAGCTGTTGTGCACGCGTGAAGTCCTCGCGTTCCAAAGCAACCTCTGCGCTGGCCACAAGCTCGTCGATGTTGGGCGTGAAATAGCGATTCAAGCCAAAGGCAACGATAATGCAGAGGCCACCGCAGCAGAGAATTGCACGAAACCGGCTCAGCTGCCGCGCAGGTAGAATGCTCGTCGATTCGCCAGCGGACTCAGACTCGAATTCGGCGTGTTTGGGCATTGCGTGTGACTGCGAAAGCAGGAGATCGGGCGGCCCGTTTCGATTCTCGATTTACGGTTCGCCCGATCGGCCAAGGCCGTTGCTGAATTCTCCCTCATACTATGGAGCCACGTCACCGGCTCCCACCGGGTCCGGCTTTCGTCAACGCAAATTCAAACTTGTTGCCCCCTTCCTTCTCCGTGACCTCGGCAACGAAGCCTGATGACTCTCCATCTTGATAGCCGAAATGAATATTGCTTTCCTGACTGGCCAGCTTGCCCGACGCTTCGTCGTTCGGCATGGGAAGCTCGGGAGGAGTGAAAAACACCTGATACGTCCCAACCGGAATCGGGTCAGCAAACTTGAATTTGCCTTCGGCATCCAATTCGGCGCCGGCGCTCCCAGCGGTCTCTTCCAGATAAAATGCAATGTAACCCTCGGTGAGCGGTTGATCGTCAAGGGTCACCGTGCCCTCGACCGCACCCAAGGGACCTTCCGGACCCCCACTCCCGCCACCGCAGCCAATCAGCAACAACAAGAAACAGGGCGCGAAACAGGCCCAATAAAATCGCGTGGATCTTTTCACGTTAAGCACCATTCCTTACAGGTAGAAGCCAGCACCAGAAGTACGAAAGCGCAACCGGTCTTCGTTTCAAGTGGGCTGGATGGAAAACAGGTGCGATGCGGTACACATCGCACCTGAGAAAACTAGCAACCGAACGCCATTGGGCGATCAGAACTCTCCCAGCACTTGTCCATCGTTCATCGATGCCAGTCGCCGCAAAGTGTTGGTGTTCACATTTTCGCCGACGAACCGCACGCCACCGTCGGCCATCCCGACGTGAATCCCGCCGGTGTGGTACGAATTGACGATGGTATTGAAGTCCCACGAGCGGTCTGCACCAGGAATCGACCCACGGCTGATCCTTCTTCCGCCCGCTCCGAAGTTGATCGGATAACGAACGCACGTCGTTCCCGCACCCCAGTGAGGTCGACTTGCGTTATCGGTTGCCTGACGGCCTGCGTAGCCCGACCAGCCGCCGTAGTAGTTGCTCGTGTAGTTCCTTTCGACACCATCGACATTCACTTTTGCAGACTGTTCGGCAACGATGACTGTGTTCGACGTGCCGTCGGTGACATCACGAAACTTGGAGTGTCGATTGATTCCGAGGATACCATTGGGACGGACACGTGAACCGTAGTCGGTGGCTCGCTCTGTGCCTTGTCCGATGCCCGTGACACCGGAAATACCGACATAGTGGTGCACCATGCCTTTTTGTTGGTTATTGCCAACCGAACCGTCCAACGGGTCGAGTGGGCTGGATGGACACAAGAAAGTGGGAACGACCAACCCGCGAAAGACCTCAGCGCCTCCCCTGTAACCATAACGGTTCGCGGCGAAACTGGTGTCGGTTCCAAAACGAACTTTATTGTAGGCATTCGATTGATCCATCATTGGCAGGATCATAACGCGCCAGTTCCCGCCACAACACCACTGATTCCTGTCTTTCGTCTGGCCTTGCGGAAACGTGCTGTGGACGTCGTGATAGTTGTGCAGCGCGAGCACAATCTGCTTCATGTTGTTCTTACACGTGGATCGCCGTGCCGCCTCGCGCGCCTGCTGGACAGCGGGGAGCAACAATGCGATCAAGATTGCGATAATTGCGATTACGACCAGCAGTTCAATTAACGTAAATGCGCGACGACACCATTTCCTGCGATTCATGGCCCGACCTCCATTGAATGGAGTAAGAATTGAATAGAGTAAGAATGAGAGGGTTGCGAAAACTTGCACAAAGTTATGCTTCAGCAGCGTTAACGGCCACACCGAAAAAGTGTGTACGAATAAAGTTTAGAGCGCCGAGAAAATGAAAATGCCGAAGAACCCCTCCTGGAAATTTGACAACTCCGGATTGGAACAACTGTGACGATAATCCATTCATATCAATTTGTCAAAAATAAAGTGCTGGTGAATCAAACAATTCAGGAAAATAATCCACCATGAAAAACCACCATGAAAACCACCGCGAAACATTGCCCATGTGCGAATCGACGCGCCCACAGCCGTGGTGGTTGAATCGAATGCTCGCATGTTGTTACTCTGAATCACCACACCGAATCGTCGTGACGCATGGGGTTGAACAGTGACTTCCGACTCGAGCAACACTCCCAAATCCCCGGTGGAATCGCGAAAAATGTCGGCACGGAATTCTGTCGTCCTGCTGTTGCTTGTTGCGATACCGATAGTCACCTATTTCTCCAAGCCACTCGTGCTATCGCTGAAACCCGCACCGGTATTGTCGTCCAGCGTTCCGACGTTTCCTGAATCAGGAAGGCCGTTTCAACGAATCGATATCGGCCCCGCTGCGACCCACAACGCGCAAATCTGTAACGTTCAAGTCGTTGATTTCGACCGCGACGGTCTCTCCGATGTTATTGTCTGCGACGCGTTGCGAAGTCAGGTCATTTTGTATCGTCAGTTCCCCAGAGGTGAATGGAAGGAGCGTGTGCTGGGTGACGAATTGCTTGTCCCCGCCCATGCGACAGTTGCCGACCTCGATCGCGACGGCGACAACGACGTGGTGGTCGCCGTCCTGGGCGATCTTTATGGCGCAGACTTATACACTGGCCGCGTCATTTGGATTGAGCAGACCGACGACGGATTCGTCAAGCACGTCCTGCTCGACGACATCTTGAGGGCGGCCGACGTGCAAGTGGGTGACCTTGACGGCGACGAGGACTTGGACATTGCGGTGGCCGTCTTCGGTTACAGCAGAGGTCAAATCATGTGGCTGGAAAACCGGGGATTGGGGAAGTTCCGCGATCATTTGCTGATGGATGCGCCTGGAACAATTCATGTGCCGTTGGCCGATTACGACGGTGACGGTGATCTGGATATTGCAGCGGTTGTGTCGCAGGAAGAAGAGGAGATTTGGGCGTTCGAGAATCTGGGGGGCGGAAAGTTCCGATCCCATCTCCTGTACGTCACCGACAACTTCGACATCGGCAGTGCCGGTCTCGTTCAAGACGATCTGGACGGCGACGGCGATCCGGATTTGATCTGGCCGGTCGGCGACAATCTCGAATATGAATTCTCCTACCCGCAGCCGTATCACGGGTGCTTCTGGTTGGAGAACACAGGAGATTGGAAGTTCGTCGCGCGCAGAATTGCAAGTTTTGGGGGAACTTACGCCGCGGCGACAGGCGACCTTGATGGCGACGGCGACCGGGACGTCGTCCTCGTCAGCATGGTCAATGAGTGGCAGAAGGCCGGCAATGCCAGTGTCGTCTGGCTGGAGAACGACGGCAATCAAAAGTTCAAGACGTGGTTCATCGACCGGAAGCCAACGCATCTGACGACTGTCGCCTGCGGTGATTTGAACGGCGACGGCCGGGACGACATCGTGGCCGGCGTAATGAAGAAAATGCTCAAGCACGAAGATCGAGATGGCCGCGTCAGCTTGTGGTTATCCGGAGGGAACGAGTGAAACCGTTGACAAAACTCCTCTGGGTATGCGTCGCCATCGAGATGATTGTCGCGGCGGTTTTTATCGTCGGATGGATCGGCGAACCGATTCCTCCGCGGCCTGACCTGACCCACTGCCACCCCGCAACGACCGCTCAGATTCGCGAACAACAGAAGCAAGTTTTCGAAGAACCATCGGCACACAATTGGTTCGCACTGGGAAAAACGTACTTGCTTTTCGGCCACTTCCAGGAGGCGGAATACTGCTGTCGACGGGCGGCAGAGGCCGATCCGAACCAGTTTTTAACGTTCTACTGGTGGGGCATTGCGCTCAATCAAATTGGTGAAACCTCGCAGGCCATCGAGAGATTTCGACAGGCATTGTCGCTGGCTGAGAACGCGGCAAGTGAAGCTGATGCAGCAGCCCGGTGCTGGTACGGCATCGGCCGGAACCATCTTCGACAGCAAGAGGTTGCGAAGGCAGAGGAGGCATTTCGCCAAGCGGAGAATTACATTCCCTGCCGACATCAGCTGGCCAGAATTCTCGTCCGATCGGGTCGAAGCGACGAGGCCGTTCGGATGCTGGACGATTTGACTACCCAGTTTCCGAATCACAGCACGTACTACCAACTGCGTGCCCGAGCGAAAGCGCAAATGGGAGATGACGATGGCGCTTTCGAGGACCGGGCACACAGCGAGCATGCTTCCGAGATGCTGCGATCGGATGACATTATTGCCGAACTGCAGCTCGAAGCTGGGACGGCGGGAGTGTACGGAGAACTGCAAAAGAACTACCAGTTGCTGCCTCGAGATCCGTCGCAGGCCGCCACGAATCTTCGTGAGTTGCTTGCCGCCGAATGGAGATCGGATATCGCGGGACTGCTCGTTGAAGCCGAATTAAGCATTGGAAACGCCCAGCAAGCCGCCGATTTGCTGAAGACAATCATGCAGCGCGAGGGGACATCGACGCAGAATCTCGAACAACTCGCCAACAGCCACCGCTGGCTCAACCAGCACGATCTCGCGTTCGAGTTGAGAAAACGAATTGTGCAAATTCGGCACATTGAAAACGTTCACGCCGATCTTGCACGCGACTTCGAAAAGCGCGGCGAGCCGGATTTGGCACAAAAACACCGAGCACTATCCAGCATGGCGTCCGGAATCAGCAAGTTTCGCCAAGGTCACATTTCCGACGCACGTCGGGAATTGCAAGCTGCCGTTCAACTTGACAGCGGTTTACCAAATGCCTGGTTTTATTTGGCCGAATGCCTGCAGGCCGACGGCTCGATGAAAGAAGCAACTGCGGCATACCGCAATTGCTTGAACGCCGACGCCGACCACGGCCGCGCACGTTCGCGGTTATCACGCCTGGTCGGGATGAACATAGACAACTAACGGGCACGAAACGCCATCGAACAGATGATTGACACATCAAAGGGTTACAACAAAGGGGGGGTTCGAAAATCGGTCGAAATAACCCATTCGGCGATGATCGTAAGGCACTTGAATTCGGAGAAACGGAAGTTATGCGTTGAGCGGTGGTCAGTACGCGTGGCATAGTTTCTCAAGGGCTCGATCTCACTCGGCGTCGCCACGTTCTCCAGCCGCGAGCACAAGGCTCCAGTGAGTTGTTGCGAACTCGCCTGCGTCGTTCCCATTAGGATCCTGCTTGATGGTCATCAGAAGCCATGTCCGCATTGCAAGTCCGCTGGACACAGAAACCAGCAGTTGCAGAAAACCTGGGGTTGGTTGGCTGCGGCGACGGCCATCCAGTCCGGAGTCAACGAGTCGATACCGTTCCGCTAAATCGTTGGTTTTCGCGTTTGGCCCTCGAATCACTCGACGCACACAGAAAGCGTCATTCTTGGTATCCAGTTTGGCGCTAATCAAATCAATGATTTTGACAGTGCCTTTTTCTTTGGCCTCAGACTTAAGCAGTTCTTCGTCACCCGCCTTCACGGTCCGTGACTGCAACTGTTTCTGAACAATCTCCAGTCCTTCTTCGATCTCATCCTCATCGACACTCGAGCAATACCTGCCCAGCATGAAATCGCCAAGACGCCAGGGCCAACGCAAACGCCGCCAGCTCGACACAACGCTGGTCAATCTCCAGGCCGTGCAGGTTCTCAGCTAACACGCGATCCACCGCTTCGGTGGCCGACAAGCCTTCCAGCTCCATCCGCATCGGAGTCAGCATTAACAACGCGGCCACCAGAAAATGGCCGCTACCACAACACGGGTCGAGCGTCTTCAACTCCGACAGAGACAGTCGCCCCGACTTCTCAAAGCTCTTGACCGCAAACGACTTGCGGCAAGAGCTTTCTTTTTTGGTGCCATTTTAGGGACACTTTCAGGGACGCATTCTGACTTGAAACGGCGGTTGTCCTCTGGTTGGAGACTCTGCCGATCAACTGACACCGGCAGCAAGCGAGCACGTCTCAAATAGCATCCTGCACTGGAAGATCGGCAGGTGGTTCAGGGGTATTTCGATGCCAAGGGCGAAATGATAAACCCGTGGGGAAGTGTCGAAGCAATCTTGACGCACTCGTTGTCGATGAACAGTGCAGGCTCAACTGACCACTGACACGCCCTCCGGTGCGCGGTGAATGTGAATGCTCCATTGGCGGATGTCATCGTTTCGATCACGTGTGCTGAGTACTCCGAAGCGGCGCGCGAATCAGATCGATTCTGTGGAGGCGTGCCTCGCCAGAACAGGAACAAGCGAGATAAACGACTCGCCGACTCGCGTGATTCTGGCCGCGCCAGAATGCCTACACCAATTCGCGAAATGGGTCGATTGATTTGCTGTCCGCGATTCGACGGGTTTCGCGGACAGAATTGGGCTGAAACGCGGATGCGGCCGCCGCTGGATGCCGCCGACATCGTCAGCCTTCGAGTGTGTCATCCACAACCGATTCGACGGCGATCTGGCATTTTGATTTCCGAGATGAGTTTCTCGCACAGCCTGCAAAGCGGAAGTCGGTGAGAGTTTGTCGTCGGACGAGTTGTGGCGTCAAAGGAACGATTCTTGACACCCCGATTTCGCACCGGTTTTCCGGTCGCGAGGCGATACAGTTACACGACGAATAGTTCTCGACAAATCCACATACTTGAAGACGTTGATCGGGATAGACGCTGTAAACGGCCGTGCTATTGAGTATCATCATGAGAGTCCAACCGGAGTTTCGTCCTGAACGGCGCCCTGTTGATGCTCTGGCTTGAGGAATCGATCCACGCAAACAGTTGTCACGCCAGATCGGTAGTAAAGTACGATCTAGACTACGCTGGTTTCAGAGGAATAGAAGAACTGAATCGTATGCCGGAGACGATCTGGAATCTGTGACGGATGAGGATGTCGTCCCGCGCTGTCAGGCAACAGAAAGCGGCGGCGTAGCGTCACATTCCCAAGGGAAGGACCAATAATGCCGAGCCGGATTCGCGTGATTCTGTGGTTAGGATTGCTGGTCGAGTGTGCGACACCGGGTCTGTTGTTCTCGGCAGATGGCGTCGATTATCTGCGCGACGTCAAACCGATTTTGAAGATGCACTGTTTCCGCTGTCACGGACCGCTGAAGGCGGAATCCGGATTGCGGCTCGATACGAAAACACTGGCGCTCAAGGGGGGGGAAAGTGGAGCGGCACTGGTGCCGGGAAACTCAGACGCCAGCAATTTGGTGCAGCGGATCACAGGTGATGACGATTCACGCATGCCGCCGGAAGGGGAACGGCTTGATGACAAACAGATCGAGACGCTGAAACAATGGATCGCGGCAGGCGCCAATTCTCCGGCAGATGAGATTGCCGACAATCCGCGGTCGCATTGGTCCTTTCAGCGAATTAAGCGACCTATACTTCCGACCGACGAGGAAGAACAGTGGTCGCGCAATCCGATAGACGCATTTATCGCTCGCAGGCAACGGGAATCGCAAGTCGTGCCGCGTCCGTTGGCCGCACGGCACGTCTTGCTGAGGCGAGTCTATCTGGACCTGATCGGGCTGCCGCCCACTCGTGCGCAGTTGCGTGCCTTCCTCGATGACGAATCACCCGGCGCGTACGAACACGCGATTGACAGCCTGCTCGCCAGTCCACACTACGGCGAACGCTGGGGACGGCATTGGCTGGACGTTTGGCGTTACAGCGACTGGTATGGATTTCAGAATGAGGTCCGCTTCAGCCAGAAGAACATCTGGCATTGGCGAGACTGGGTCGTCGAGTCGCTGAACGCCGATAAGGGTTACGACCGGATGGTCATCGAGATGCTTGCCGGCGACGAAATTGTGCCATTCGATCCCGGCAATCTTCGCGCGACCGGCTTCCTGGTCCGCAACCGCAACACCGACAGCCGCGAACAGTGGATTCGGGACACGGTCGAACACACGGCCAAGGCGTTTCTCGGTTTGACAATGGCGTGTGTCCAGTGCCACGACCACCCGTACGATCCAATCTGGCACGAAGAATACTACCGCTATCGCAACATCTTTGAACCGGTGCAAGTCGGCATCGATAGTGGGGGCGGTGGTCCGGCCGGCAAAGATTTGGCGGGCGTGGCACGCATCTTCGACCGAAACCCGAACGCCGTCACCAAGTTCTACATTCGCGGCAACGACCGGACTCCAGACGAAAAACGCAAGATCACGCCCGGCGTACCGCAAGTCTTTTTCGAATGGGCCGAACCGGAATCCGTGCAACTGCCGCCACAGGCGCGGATTCCTCACCTCCGCAAACCCGTCCACAAACAGACGATATCCCGGATGCAGTACAACGTTCGCCAGTCCGAACAGGCGGTGATTGCGGCCGAGAAGTATCTGGCCGCAACCAGGAAAAGGCTCGCCAAGAGCAGCACCGATAAATCAACCCCCGCAGCCGACGCGTTCGTCATCGAACCATTTCAGAAACTCCGCAGTGACGTCTGGAAACAAGGGCGCGGCCAATGGGATTACCGAAACGGTCATCTCACACAAACGCTGGTCGATGAACAACGAGACTGCTATCTGGAAGCCGTCCAGCGACCGCCCGCGAGATTCACACTCCGCCTGCGATTGCGCATAACCGGCGGAACCGAAGGTCTGGTCGGCGTGTTGTTCAATCGATCGAAAGATGGAAGCCGGGGCGAAGCCGTGCTGCTCTGCATCCACGAGGAACAACCAGGCCTGAGGTTTTTTTTCGAATATGGTGACGAGCGGCATTTCCACGACAAGTACGCTCGTGAGTTGCCAATTAGAACGGGCGAAGAGTACGTGCTCCGCATCGATGTCCGTGACAAGCTGGTCAACGTGTACGTCAACGATTTGCTGCAACAGGCATACGAAGTGACATCCGGCAACCCCGGCGACCTTCGACTGCTGACGATCAACGCCTCCGCCGAATTCCATCACCTGCGGATCGATCCGTTGGCGGATGATGCGCCAATGGTTCCGGCCGGAACGATTCCGCAGTTCGCAGCCTTCGCTCAGTTGGACAAATCGCATCCGTCGCATCTGTCGTTGGCAGGCGCGGTGATCGCGCAGTCGCAATTACAGTTTGAAATCAACAAAGCGCAACTTGCTTCGTACCAGGCGACGTGGGCCGCGGATTTCTGGAAGTTGCTTAACGCGCCGGCGAAAGACGACGAAGCCGCGATCAAGTCGCACAAAACGCAGCTCGATGAACTCGCCGTTGTTGCCCAAACCGCACAGCGTCAATTGACGCTGGCCAAGGCCAGGGAATCCCGTTTCAAGGCCGAGTACGAATTGAAGAACGCGACCGCACGAGCAGAAGCCGGCAAGCAGGGCGACAAGAAAGAAACTGAGAAGCTGGCCAATGCTCTCGAAGGGGCCAGAAAGAAAGTTGCATCGACGACCAAGCAAGTGGAGGCAGCGGAGAAATCGTTGCAGGATCCGCCGCTGCCGAAATACCAGGGGTTATCGGGCAGCTATGGATCATCGTCGGGCCGACGGCTGGCGTTGGCCCGCTGGTTCGCCGACACCCGTAATCCATTAACCGCACGCGTGGCCGCCAATCACATTTGGCTCCGTCACTTCGGCCGTGCATTGGTCGGAACGGTTTTCGATTTCGGCTTGAATGGCTCGAAGCCGAGTCACCCCGAATTACTCGATTGGCTGGCCTGTGAATTAATGCACCCGTCGTTGGTGTTGGAAAGCAACGGACCGGACGTCCGCTGGGTCGAAGGCAAGCCAACCGCCGGCCCGTGGTCGATGAAACACCTGCACCGCCTCATCGTCACATCCCGTGCGTATCGAACGGCATCGACGCCCGATAAGAAAAACCTCGCGACCGATCCCGACAACCAATGGCTGTGGCGGATGCCGCCGCAGCGGATGGATGCGGAAACCGTCCGCGACAGCGTCCTGGCAGTCGCCGAAACACTCGACACGTCCCGTGGCGGCCCCGCGCTGCCGAGTTCCGACGGCATGTCCGTTCTCCGCCGCAGCGTGTACTTTCACATGTCGCCCGAAACGCAAATGGAGTTCTTGAAACTGTTCGACGGAGCCGACCCGACCGAATGTTACCAGCGACACGTCAGCATCGTCCCGCATCAGGCGCTGGCGTTGTTTAACAGCGAGCTTGTAGTGGTGCAGTCTCGTCTGCTCGCTCGCCGCATGTCGAAACAGTTCGACGACACCGACGCGTTCATTCAGGCAGCGTTTGAACAAGTCTTGTCCCGACCGGTTGCCGATCAGGAGTTGAAGATCTGCCGGCGGTTTCTGATAGCGCGAGAAGATGTGTTTCGAACCAATGAAACAACAGGGGCAGTCGCCGCGAAAACGGAAGCGGCGAATCTGCCGTCGGCTGACCCTCGTATTCACGCGCGCGAAAACCTCGTGCACTCTCTGTTCAATCACCACGACTTTGTGACCATCAAATGAACGCTCAACATCAAACGAAGGCTGACTCCATTTCCCGTCGCACGTTTCTCGCGGACGCGGGAATGGGATTCACCGGTTTGGCGCTCGGTGCACTGCTGCAGGAAGAGGGTTACTCGGCCGGGCCGATCAAGCCGGCAGTCCCAGCCAAGGCCAGATCGGTGATCTGGATCTTTCTGGCCGGTGGTGTCAGTCACATGGAGAGCTTCGACATCAAGCCGGCGCTGAACACGTATGCCGGCAAGACGTTCGATGAGACGCCGTTCAAAGAACTTCTCGATAAGGAGAGAATCGAAAAGA
>CAUZOL010000116.1:0-18546 GCA_963581435.1 Planctomycetota bacterium | reverse complement strand
GGCGTGTCGCCAGTGCCCACCGCGTTGCACTGGCGACACGCCAGTGGCACCCAATCGTGGACGTTTGGGATTTTTCAAACGCGAGTACAACGATTTAATGGCCGTTGATAAATCTGAAAAACGCATTCGAGAAATGTTCGGTGAGATTTCGCCGCGTTACGATTTCTTGAATCACTTTCTCTCCGCTGGAACCGACATCTACTGGCGCTGGCGGGCGGTGCGCACAATTGCGTTACAGGAAGAGGTACCGATTCTCGATGTTTGTAGCGGCACCGGAGATTTGGCCATCGCTTATTGGAAGCGCGGTCGCGGCCGAATTCCGGTGGTTGGCAGCGATTTTGCGCACGACATGTTACGGCTGGCCAACGGAAAGTCGGCACGAATTCGTCAGAAGAAATCGCTCGATGCCGCGTCGATCAACTTCCTCGAAGCCGACACGCAGAGGTTGCCGTTCGCCGACGAGATGTTTCAGCTCGTTTCGGTTGCCTTTGGACTGCGAAACGTGACCAACACCGAAGCCGGCTTGCGCGAGATGATTCGCGTTTGCCGACCCGGTGGACATGTTCTGGTGTTGGAATTCACCATGCCGACCAACTGGTTGCTGGGCCGACTGTACCGATTCTATTTTCGGCATATCCTGCCTCGCATCGGGCAGTTGTTAGCGCGAAACAGTCAGTCGGCCTACAACTATCTGCCGGAATCGGTGACGCAATTTCCGCAGGGAAACGCGCTGACCAGCATCATGACAGACTGTGGGCTGGACGAAGTTCGTTGGAAGTCGCTGACGTTCGGCGTGGCCGCAATTTATGTGGGGCGGAAACCGAATCAGCCGGCCTCAGACCGAGTAACGGCGCAGTCGGCGACGATGAATGTTGCCGATTGATGCCAATCGGTAAGCCGCTGCCGTATACTGAATCTAGACACGTCCCTGCGATCGCCCGTTGACACGGTCGGACCAATTTCTCGACAACACGCATATTCGGAACACGTTCGATGAAAGACCTCGTCGTTGCCATGACCGGTGCCAGCGGTAGCATTTACACCGTGCGATTGCTCGAAGTGATGTTGGCCGTCGGCCGCAACGTTCACTTAACCATCAGCCCGGCTGCCGTCGAAGTCTTCAAGCAGGAACTGGGAACGACGATCGACCTTGAAAACTTCGACAGATCACAGCTGCTACCGACGGCGGATGATGTTTCGAACGATAGCAAACTCAAAATGCTTCGCGACGGCAGTTCGTCGATGCACGTGATGAGTTCGGTGTTTTCCGAAGAGGACGACGAAGCCCGGATCGGCGAATTAACCTACCACCACTATCGCGACTTTTCTGCCGGAATTGCCAGCGGGTCGTTTGCGACGGACGGGATGGTGATCTGCCCGTGTTCGATGGGGACGTTGGGCAGCTTGGCATCGGGGCAGTCGATGAACCTCATCCACCGCGCTGCCGAAGTCCATTTGAAAGAACGCCGCAAGTTGGTTCTCGTGCCGCGCGAGACGCCCTTGAGCAGCATTCAACTGGACAACATGAAACGGCTGTCCGATGCCGGAGCAGTGATTCTGCCCGCGATGCCCGGGTTCTATCACAACCCGGTGACAATTCACGATCTGGTCGATTTCGTCGTCAGCCGCATCTGCGATCAACTGGGTATCGAGCTCGACCTGACACAGCGTTGGGGGAATTGAACGACACAAAGCCCACGGGCTGCGGCCCGTGGGATCGGTCCACCCCGGACGCGGCCGGGGTGGCTTTGCGTGTTTATTCTGACGATTTCTTCTTCGTCTTTTTCTTTGCTTTCTTTTTTGCCTTCTTCTTTGTGGCTTTCTTCTTGGTTGAAGCGGCGGCTTTTTTTGTGGTCTTCTTTTTGGTTGCCTTCTTGCGACCGCCGCCCTTCTTTGCGGCTTTGATGGCGATCCAGTCGAGCGCTTCTTCCAGTCGAACCGATTCGATCTCGCGATCTTTGGGAATGGTGGCGTTGATCTTGCCGTGTTTCACGTACGGACCATAGCGTCCTTCGAAGATGCCAATCTTTGCACCGTCGTCGGGATGCTCACCCAGTTCGCGAATTGCCGTCGGTGCCGATGTCGGGCGTGCTTCCTTAAGCATCGCAACAGCCGTCGGCAAATCGACCGACAACACGTTATAAATTGTGCCGTCGAGGTCGTAGGTGTGTTCCTTGCCGAACGATTTATAAACGTTGGCATGCTTCACGTAAGGGCCGAATCGACCGATGCCCGCGTTGACGACTTTGCCGGTGTCGGGATGCTCGCCAAGACGCCGCGGAAGGCGCAGCAGTTCGATTGCCGTATCCAACTCCAGCGTTTCAGGATCGATGTTTTTGGTAATACCTACGCGTTTGGGTTTTGGTCCGTCTTCGACAATGTCGCCGAGTTGAATGTAAGGCCCGAACGGTCCGCTCTTAACATAAACCGGTAATCCTTCTTCCGGGTGCATGCCCAGCGACTTCGGGCCGGCCAGCTTCTGCTCGATTAATTTGTCGGCCATCTCTTCGTTGAGGTCGGCCGGGGCAATGCCTTCGGGAATGGATGCAGTGAGCGACTCGCCGTTTTTCGTCTTCTCAAAATACGGCCCATAGCGACCGACGCGAACATCGGACTCCAAACCATCGAGCTTCAAGGTGCACGCTGTCCGTGCATCAATCGTCTCCACCTTTTCCTTGACCTGTTGATCGAGTCCTTCTCCGCCGTCGTAAAACTGCCGCAGGTAGGGCAACCGCTCGGCTTCGCCCGCTGCGATGTCGTCGAGTTGCTGCTCCATGCTGGCGGTAAATCCGAGATCGACCAGTTTGGGGAAGAACTCTTCCAGCAAACGCGTAACGGCCAGGGCCGTGAAGGTGGGGATGAGTTGGCTGCCCGCTTTACGGACGTAACCCCGATCCTGCACGGTGCCGATGATGCTGGCATAGGTACTCGGACGTCCGACGCCGCCCGCTTCCAGTCCGCGGACAAGCGTTGCTTCGGTGTATCGCGCGGGGGGCTTTGTTTCGTGGCCAACCGCGTTCAATTCGTGGCATCCCAACTTCTGCGATTCGGCAAGCAGTGGCAGAGCCGACTCTTGATCGTCGAGCGCGGCTTCCGGGTCGTCAACGCCTTCGACATACGCTCGAAAAAAACCGGGGAACTCAATGTGCCGGCCCGTCGCGCGAAATTCCGCATCATCGACAGTCACCGTCACCGTTTGAAATTTCAGCCGCGCTTCAGCCATTTGCGTGGCGATGGTTCGTTTCCAGATGAGCGAGTACAGTTTGGCCTCACGGCCGGTCAGCCCGATTTCGTCGGCGGTTTTCATTTCGGTACCGGCGGGGCGAATTGCTTCGTGAGCCTCTTGCGCGTTCTTCTGTTTGCTGGTGAATTGCCGCACCTGGGGGCTGAGATATTCATCGCCGAAACGATCGGCGACACACCGCCGCGACGCTTTGATCGCCTCGCCCGAAAGATTGACGCTATCGGTACGCATGTAGGTGATGTGGCCGTCTTCGTACAGCCGCTGTGCCGTCCGCATTGTGTCTCGGGCGGCCAACCCGAGTTTACGGTTTCCTTCCTGCTGCAACGTACTGGTGGTGAACGGCGGATACGGTTTGCGGACCTGGTTGCGTTCTTCAATTGAGGTGATCGTCCAGTCGGACTTCTGTAGCCGTTCCTGCAGTTGCCGGGCGTCGTCTTCGCTGAGCAATAATACTTTGGCGGCCGATTTGAGTTGACCGGTGTTTTCGTCGAAATCTTTTCCGCTGGCAATTTTTTGTCCGCCGAGCGTGGACAGTTGCGCCTCGAACAGCTTCTGTTCGCCCGCGTCGAGTTCGACCTTCAGATCCCAAAACGAACCGCTGCGAAACGCAAGTCGTTCCAATTCGCGCTGCACCAGAATACGGACTGCCACCGACTGGACGCGGCCGGCCGACAATCCCCGGGCAATTTTCTTCCACAACAGCGGGCTGAGCGTGTAACCATAGAGACGGTCGAGAACGCGGCGGGTTTCCTGGGCGGCGACCAGGTCTTCGTCCAACTTGCGGGGGTTCTCAATCGCGTGCTGGATGGCTTCCTTGGTGATTTCAGAAAAAACCATGCGCTTGACGGGGACTTTGGGATTCAGCAGCAACATCAAATGCCAGCCGATGCTTTCCCCTTCGCGGTCTTCATCCGTCGCCAGAATCAGCTCTTCGGCGTCTTTCAGAGCCGCCTTTAGCTCCCGGACGATCTTCTTTTTTTCCTGGGGGACGACGTAGACCGGCTCGAAGTCGGCGTCGGTGTTGACGCCCAGCGATGCCCAGGGCTTTTTCTGCTCCTTGATCTCTTTGGGGACTTCCGATGCGTTGGCCGGCAGGTCACGCACGTGCCCCATGCTCGCCATCACCGTGTAATCGCTACCGAGATAGCTGGCGATTTTGCGGGCCTTGGCGGGCGATTCGACGATCACCAGCCCCTTCTTTTTCTTCTTTTTAGCCAACGGCTGATGCCTCTTTACGAACGATGCTGTATTATCTCATTCCCACGGGACGCAACCCGTGGGCTTTGCCACGCCCGCTGTTGGACTTGTCAGCCGACGATGGCAAGCTACAATGCGCGGCGACCGCTACAGAGGGACTCTATTGGTTGACGCAGCCTGAATGGGCCATTGGATAAACCATTCTTCCAGCGTCTGTCAAGGCTGTCTGCCATTTCGTTTGGCTTGGTCGGCTGTGGTTGTCGGCAAGATCCAACAACAATTTGCCGTTGCGAAGCGGCGGCGATTCCGCAATTTTGTACCCCCCCGCCAGCCGATTTTCGGCCCGAGGAACACACACGATGAAATCCCCCTTTGCCATTTTCCGCAAGAACGCCCGCGTACTCACGGTCGTACTCACCGGGCTGGCCATGTTCGCGTTTGTTGTGATGGATCAACTGCGATCCAACCCGCAACTGTTTCCCATCCTGATGGCTGGATTGCTGCTGGGTGCGGCATTTTTTTTCCTCGGGCGACCCTCAGGTCACGGTAACGAGTACGGCGTTGGCGGATTGTTGTTGGGCGTCGTTCTCATGGCCTATGTTGTTCCCACGTTCACTGGAGATCGTGCCGCCATTGAGTTGACGATCGGCAGCCTCTCGGAGCAAGAGGTCAACGAGCACCTGCGCCGCAGGGAATTGGCAAATCAATTCGTCGCGCAGGCGCGCAGCAAGACCGAGCAACAGCCGTCGCAGTCGCCGTTCAATTTTGGTGCCGACGGTAAAGACAGTGCCGCGATGTCGATGATTCTGCGCCACGAAGCCGACCAGATGGGGATTGGGCTATCGGACCAGGCGGTGAACGATTTCATCATGCAGGTGACCGACAGCAAGCTGAGTCAGCAAGAGTTCAAAGATATTCGCATGAAAATGCGACTGAGCGAAACGGAACTGTACGACATTTTGCGCGAGAACCTGCGGGCCAATTTGGCACTGCAGATGCTCGTGCCACGCGAATACACAACCCCGGCTCAGTTCTGGGAATACTATCGGCGGTTGAACGTCAAACAGGAAATCGAAGTTGCCGCCATTCCTGTTTCGGCTTTCCTGGATGGCGTTGGCGAGCCGAGCGACGGGGATGTCGCCGCCTTGTTTGAACAATACAAGAACAACGCGCCCACCGGGTTTCTTACTTTCCTCGAACAGAAAGAGATGTTGAAGCGGCCGCCACAGCCGGCCTTCAAACAGCCGCGGAAGATTCGCATCGCTTACCTCGAAGTCGATTACGAGAAGGTCAGTGCCAAGCTGCAGAAAGACGACGACCCGATGGTGATCGACGAGCAAGTCGAGCAGTTCTACGAAGAAAACAAAGCCATTCGCTATCGCGAACCGTCGAACTTCGATGACGAGCAACCACCGTTCGATCTTTCGACTTTTCCCGATGAAGACAAACCGATCGACCCGGTTCTTAAGGACGATCCATCGGAAGAGAAGCAGTCGCCCAAGACTGAAACACCAAAAGCCGAAGCGCCCGACAAAAACTCGGAAGAGGCCGCCAAGTCGAAAACTGACGGCAAGGCCGACGAAGGCGCACAGTTTTCCGTTTCCGATGACGAAGACATCGCGACCGACACGAAGACCGAATCTGATGAGAAGACGAAAACTGATGACAAAGTAAAGGCCGACGGCGAAGCGGTTGAAGCGCCCGATCCCAAGGGGTCGGAGGAACCAGAGCCGGATGAGCCGCCGGTTGAAGCACCGATTCCGGTGAACTACCTTCCGCTGGATGACGAACTGAAGGATGAGATTCGCGAAGAACTTCTGCACGACCGTGTGATTCTTGAGGTCGAACAGATTCGCGTGCGAGTGGATGATTTCATCCGCGATATCGAAGACGAATACGTCATCGGTGACGGGTCGACGAAAGAGCCGACGGCCAAGGAGAAAGCGGCCCAGGCGAAAAAGATTACCGATAAGATTAAGAAGTTTGCAGCCGCCGAAGGACTGCGATACGTGGAACTCGATCTGCTCGGATTTCGGGACCTCTCCGATAAGGGAGAAAAAGCGGCCGAACTATGGAACGAAATCCACGGTGCCGAAACGCAACCCGAAGAATCTGATCTGCCGACGCTGAACTACCTGATTGCCCAGGCGATCGAACCGACAGTGGTGCAGGACTTCAATCGCTCGGAACCGCCGACCACGTTGCAGGTTCTTTTCGGGCGTGAAGACGAACGCCTGTTTGCCCGCGAGTCGGCACGGGACCCGATCTCGAATAACCAGTACATCTACTGGAAACTCGAGGACAAGGCCACTGAGGTTCCCAAATTGGACGACCCCGGCATTCGCAAGCAGGTTGTGGCCGCCTGGAAGGAACAGGCAGCCCGCAAGCCGGCAAACGACCGGGCCACGGAATTGGCCGAGCGAGTCCGCGAGGCGCTTACAGAGAAGCAAACAATGGAAGCTGCGCTGGCCGGACAGACCGTGACAAAATCGGCAGACAGTGTGGAGTTGACGGTTCAAGACACGGGTGAGTTATTCAGTTGGCTGACAATACCGACCGCACAAAGTCCAATCGCTTTCATCAAGCCGCGACCAGCGTTATCGACAATTGCCGCCGTCGAAAAAGCGGGGAATGATTTCATGCGAATGGCGTTCGATGGGTTAGACGTTGGCGAAGTCGGCGTTGCCCCGAATGCCGACATGACGGTTTACCACATCATTCTTGTGAAGAACCGCATTCCGGAAGCACCGGAAGGCGATGCGAAGTTTCAGGATGAATTTACCAAGGAGACACTGTTCGGCAGCTACATTCCCCAACTGAACGGTGCCACATCCACGTACTACTATCTGACCGACGGCAATCAGGGCGCATTGACCGGCCGCTGGCGGCAGAAGTTGCTTAAAAAGTACGAATACAAGCGATCGAAATAGTTGGAATCGACTGACGGTATGAGTGCCACTGGCGTGTCGCCAGTGCATCGCGGCGAACACTGGCGACACGCCAGTGGCACCCGTCAAGCGTGATTTGATCGCAAGCGAATCGTCGGGGCGCAGCATCAAGAATGTTGATGTTTTGAAAGGGGTCTTTGCGTGTCGAACGCCGAGCGGTTGCGCCGTGACGCGGAATCAATCTGGCGAGCCGGCGTCGAGGCGGTCGATTCAAAGCGCTTGGTTGCCGACGTCATGCGGAACACCAGTTCCGAATTGGTCATCTGCGGCCATGCGATTCCTCTTTCCGATTTGAATCGCCTGGTGGTCGTCGGCACGGGAAAAGCGGGTGCCGGAATGGCTGCTGGCTTCGAGCAGGCGGCGGGTGCCGACTTGGTTCGCGACCGGGTCACTGGCTGGATCAACGTGCCGGCCGACTGTGTTCGCTCGCTGCAATCGATCCACCTGCATGCCGCGCGTCCCGCCGGCGTCAACGAGCCAACCGAAGAGGGTGCCCGCGGCGCGAAAGAAATTCTGGATCTGGTGACCGGGCTGGGTGAGAACGACGTCTGCGTCGTGCTATTGTCGGGCGGCGGAAGCGCACTACTACCGGCACCAATTCCGGAAATAACGCTTGCCGACAAGCAACAGGTAACGCGAACGCTGATGCACGCCGGCGCAACAATTGACGAGTTGAATTGCGTCCGCAAGCAGTTGTCACTGTTGAAAGGTGGCGGATTGGCGCGGGCCACCTCCGCCGGACTGTTAATCACGCTGATCATTTCCGATGTGATTGGCGATCCGTTGGACGTCATTGCCTCGGGACCGACTGTAGCCGATTCGTCCACAGCAGCCGACGCGCTGACCATCCTGCAGAAATACGCGCCCGGCACGACCGGTGTTCCGCGTGAAGTGATGGAATATCTGACGCAACAAGCGAAGGAATCTCATCAGGCCGAACCGATTCCGGCAACTGTTCATCATCATGTGATTGGCAACAACGCGACGGCTTTGACTGCCGCTGAAAACCGAGCCGTTGAACTCGGTTATTCCGTCCGCTCGCTTGGCAGCGAGAATGAGGGCGAAGCGCGGAACGTCGGTCGCGACCTGGCAGAGATGTGTCTTTCGGTACGCGACCAAGGGAACCCACTCGCAGCCCCGGCGTGCTTGTTGAGCGGGGGCGAACCGGTGGTCCATCTGGCAGAGAGCGACGAACCACGAAAAGGGGGCCGCAATCAGGAGGTGGCTGTCGCCGCCATCGAGCGACTGTGGGAGCACGGATTCGCGGGCATGCTGCTGCTATCGGGAGGGACCGACGGCGAGGACGGCCCGACCGACGCCGCCGGCGGAATCGCCGATGCCGACGTGCTATCCACCGCCCGATCTGCTGGACTCTGTCCCGCAGAGTTCCTGGCGATCAACAACACGTATCCGTTTCTCGCGCAAACCGGGGGCCTGTTCAAAACGGGGCCGACCCATACCAATGTGATGGACCTGCGCGTCGCGGTGATCGGCGAGTAGAGGTGGTCGCCGGGCTTCTGGTCTTCCGTAGGAGCCAGACAAACGGTACTGGCTCACTTTGGGGATTTCCATAGTAACCCGAAGCGTAAGCGAGGGATCGAAATCGGTCCTCGCTTACGCTTCGGGTTACTATTAAGAAAGCTCACGCCGACAATCGACGCAGATGTCGATCGTCGGCGTGAGCTTGAGTTCGCCGGGGTGGGCCACTCGGTATCATCCTTGATGCCGAGTAGAGGTTCCCCTTGCAAAAGCGCCTTAGGCAATTGTGGTCTGTCAGGCGCTTTGCTTTTTCCGTCCAACGAGCGTGCGAATCCGTTCCGCAAGTAGTGCTGCGTCGAATGGTTTTCTGAAAGTTTCGTTGAACAACGTACGGTCGAAACCGCTGGCGTTGTCATCGTCGCTCAACAACCCAATCAGGACGGTCTCGAGATATTGCGAGTTCCGTTTCAGGTTCTGAGCTATCATCAAAGATTCGTTGCGGCCCATTGCAAAGTCAATCACCACGCAATCGGGGTGAAGCGACTCGGCCTGGATTCCGGCTTCAAATCCGCTGACCGCCGATTCGAGTTTGAACTCGTCGACGCCCATCATCTCGGTTAAGCTCGAACGGACGACGCTATCGGCGCCGACGAGCAGAATTTTTCCTAGTGCCTCATCTTCAAGTTCACCCAGCGGCATGCCATGCTCTTTGAGGAAGCGAATCAGGTGCTCACGCGGAATTCGTCGGTCCTGGGAA
Source organism: Planctomycetota bacterium (assembly GCA_963581435.1). Lineage (GTDB taxonomy): Bacteria > Planctomycetota > Planctomycetia > Planctomycetales > Planctomycetaceae > JABISG01. Next base: position 8,921 of record CAUZOL010000116.1, on the reverse strand, counting down.
CCAGGAATCCGATAACCGCGCAGCCGGCCCGAATCGAACCACTTGCTGACAGTACGGGGTGCAACTTTACAGATCTTGGCTACTTGACCAGTAGTGAAGATCGTCCTCATTGCGGGCTCTCCAATCAGATGCTCTCTTGCCAACTTAGAGGGTTTGTCGTGCCCTCAAGATCTTCACCCCTACAACGACGGCCGGCTCTCCTAGCCAGTGGGTCCGTGACATACAAAACCATCGCGGCTCTTGGGTCGGGGTTTATCTTAGGCTATGTGGGTCGTGTGCTTTCCTTAGTTTGCGTTTGCACTTTCAAAGCGAAAGTATCAAAAGTGCAACTCAGTTCATGCCGATTGTCCAATCGGTATTTCGTGGCGCACGCTCCTCCTCAAACGTGCTACGTCGCGGGGGCTGGAAAGTGAGACCAACAGCCAAACGCCGGATAAATCCAGCAACGTTGGCAGGACGAGTGTCTAACATGTCCTTCCCCCCCAATAGACTGTTGAACCCGCCGCTTTCAACTTGAAAAAGGTTCAATTTGAAAAAGGCGACCGCCACATCCTTGCAGTTGTCATAAGACAGAATGCGGGTCGGTTCCAATCCAACCGTCTGACCTATACTTTCGACGTTTCCGGCCTTGACACTTTAAAATCTTTGTCCCAAGGACCAAATCCGGCTTGACATAATCCCAAATGTCGCACCACGACCGGCGAACAGGTCAGCGAGTCAGCGCGAAACGGGAGGAGGATGTCGAACGGAACCTCTTTCCCACACAGAACTTGGCGCAGCATGCGCAACCAATGGCGCTGCGAGGTGTTGCTTCCTCAGATGAGAGTTGGCCGGAAAGTGCGGTTTTGTTTCAACCGACCGCCCCAGTCTGCCCAACCCGAAATCGCGGCAGAACCGTCAGCCGTTACGGCACAGCGGAACGCTGAATTATCGTCCCTGCCTTACGCGGCGGCGTTCATTTCGCCATCCTGCGTCGTCGATTCATCCGATGTTTTCGGAGAACTCGCCGAAAAGCTACCATCTTCACCGACGTCCTCGAAGCGGACGTTCATTCGCTTCGACACACCGGCTTGCTCCATCGTCACGCCATATAATACGTCGGCCTGCGTCATCGACGGTTTGCGGTGACTGATCATGATAAACTGCGTCGTCTCGCGAAATTCTTGCAGCAATGAAACGAAGCGACCGAGATTCGCCTCGTCCAATGCGGCATCAACTTCATCCAGTATGCAGAACGGACTCGGTCGGCACTTAAAGATAGACAACAACAGGGCAACCGCCGTCATTGTTTTCTCGCCGCCGCTAAGTAACGATATGCTTCGCAGCTCTTTGCCCGGTGGACGGGCGACGACATCGATTCCACATTCCAGGACATCGTCGGCGTCTTCGAGCACAATGTCGGCCTCGCCGCCACCGAACAGTTTGCGAAACAGCTCCTGAAAGTGTCCGCGAATCGCCCCAAACGTCTCCACGAACATCCGTTTGCTCTCGACGTTGATCCGGCGGATGATGTCATCGAGCGCGTTTCGGGCCTCGACCAGATCGGACAATTGATCACTCAGCCGATCGTACCGTTCTGCCAATTCGTCGAGATCGGTCAGACTTTCCGAGTTGACGTTGCCCATCAGCTTCATTCGCCGCCTTAAACGATCCACGCGAGATTCCAACTCATCGCGAACCTCTTCGAATGACGGCATGTCCTCGTCGGCAGACAACGACTCCAGATCGATGACGACGGTTTCGTTTATTAGGGCAGCCGATTCACAGTCGCCTTCTTCTTCTTCTGCATCAAGTTCTTCACTTGGCGAATCGCTGTCGGCGAGATCTGCCGATTCAACTGTCTCCTCTTCTTCATCTTCGTCCATCGCAGCAGGCGAAGTGGTCTCGTCTTCCCGCTCGCCTCGCAGTTCCTCAAGATAGGCGGCATAGGCCGACTTTCCGGATGCGACCACATCCTTGAAATCAACCTGGTACTCCTCTTCAATTCGTTCGACGAAGCTGTTGATTTGTCCGTCGATTTCACGAAGTCGCATTTCCTGTTGATGCAGAGCATCGTTGCGGTCGCGGCGTTGCTGGCGCACCGCATCGATTTCGCGTTGATTCTGCAATCGGACATCACGCAGTTGTCGTTTCTCCCGTAGCGTTGCGGTCGCTTTGTCCGCAGAGCCTTCATCGATCAACTGCAATTCCGCCAGTGCGGCATTTGTGTTCAGAATGTGCAGCGTAATCTGAGAGCGTTTGGCGACGACGAGCTGGTAACGGCGTTCCGCTTCACTCTGTTGTTGCTGCCGCTGATCGAGATCGCGATCCAACCGAGCAACTGCCTCGCGCATGGCGCTCAGGCGTTCCTCACTCTTGGCGGAATCGAGCTGTTCGGTGCCGCGGCGGCGTTCGAGTGTCGCGCGACGTTGCGTTTGCCGCGCCACGAGTTGTTCGGTCCTGGCGACATCGGCGTCCAACTGTTTCATACAGTCTTCGGCAGCGGCAACGCGGATTTGCGATTGTTCTAATTCGTCGCGAAACTGCCGTTCCTGCGCGGCACACTTTTCCGCTTCCGCCTGCGACTTTTCGCGATCGCGCTGCAGCCGTTTGATTTCGCGATTGCGTTCGTCCACATCGGCCTGACATACAGAAAGCGCAGTGACGGCATCGCGATGAACGGCGTCGGCGTCGGCCACGGCGTCGTTCGCCTCAGCTAACGAATCATCGAGGCCGGCCAGGCGTTTTTCTTCACGGGCGATTCCCCGTTCCAGGTTCTGCAAATCCTGCTTGAGACTCCGCAGCTCGCTTTTGCGAGAGACGATTGCCGATTCGGCCCGCACGCTACCAACCACAATGGTGCCATCGGCGGCAAGCAACTCACCCATTCGCGTCACAAACCGGCAGCCGCGACCATCGCTGGCCGATAGCGCGAGCGCGTCTTCAATCGTGTCGACGATCCAGGTATCGGACAGCAGCCGTGCTGCCAGACCCTCGGCCTGCGGCGCACTTTTCACAAAACGGTCTGCGCGGCCGACGACGCCGGGATACTGCGACAAGTCGGGGAGAATCGTTTCATCGATGCCGAAATGACCGAACCGCGAGGACCGTTCGGGAGTCGGCTCGCCCCTCAACTCTTGCCCGTTCATCACATGCGGAACGACAAACCCAACACGTCCGGCGATACGGTAATCCCCTTTCGACAGATAGTCGATCAGCGGCCCGTATTCCTTCACGACAATCAACTGCGACCGCTCGCCAACCGCCACTTCCAATAAGGCGGCGTATTCAAAATCGACTGTGAGAAGATCGGCCGCACTGCCAAGAATGCTGTTCCACGGTGGGTGATTTGACGTTTGGGAGCGGCTGAGGATTTCCTTGACACCGATGCCCAATCCTTCCTGCCGGTTTTCGAGATCTTCGAGGACGCTCGTTCGCGCCTGACCGGCACTACGCTGCTCGCGTTGCTCGGCAAGCGCCCTTTGGAACTGCGAGTGCTCGCGCAATAACGACTCGCGTTTCTGCTGCAACTCCTGCAGTTGATTTTCGGCGACTGCCGCCCGTCCGCTCGCCTCACGTGCACGCTCTTCATATTCCCTGTTTTCAGCCTGGCAGGCTGCGGTCTGTTGATCGATCTCATCGCAACGGCGCTCAGCGTCCTGCCGATTGTCGATTGCCGCCGCCTGTTGCGAAGCCAGCGCAACGGCTCGATTCGTCTCGTCGGAAACCTGCTTCGAATGATCGGCAATACGAAGTTGATGTTCTTGCAATAGAGCGCGGGTTTGTTCGATCTTCCTGTCAAATTCTTCGATGCGATTTTCGCGAGCCGTCAGTCGATCCCGATGACGCGCGTACTCGTTTTCGTCCGCTGTCAGGCTGTGCATGTTGTGTTCGCGTTCGGCGACTGCCTCGTTGGCTCGCGCAACAAACTTGCTCGCTTGCTGACGTAACCGGACGAGTTCTGTTTCCAGCTCGCGCCTTCGCGCCGATTGATGCCGAACGGTCGCGTTGTGTCCTGCGATCGTTTCGCGATTGGCCGATCCCTGTTGTTCGACATCGCGAAGCCGATCGTCGATCTCAGCGATATTGCCGTCGAGAGCGGTCTGCCGTTCTTCGGCCTCAGCCAGGCTGCCGTTAAGCTCTGCAACTTCCGATTGCAGGTCAGCAATGTCGCTCTCGATCTGGCGAAGACTTCCGGAGAGATGTCGGTGATCGTCGGCCGCCAATCCCAGCCACAGTTCCTTCAGTTCGACAGACGCCTCTCGAAATCGCGTCGCTTTGGCCGCCTGACTTTTTGTGGAATTCAGTTGGCCTTCGACCTCATCGACGATGTCGGTCAGTCGCAACAAATTCTGCTCGACGCGATCCAGTTTTCTCAGTGCTTCGGCTCTGCGCGATTTGTAGCGGCTGATGCCGGCCGCCTCTTCGAAAACCTGGCGGCGGCTGGTGGCGTTGGCCTGGAGAATTTGCTCGACGCGGCCCTGTTCGATGATGGCATAGGCCGACGAGCCGGCCCCGGTTCCCATGAACAACTCACGGACGTCTTTCAGCCGTGCGATGGCGCCGTTGATCAGGTATTCCGAATCGCCGCTGCGCATGATGCGGCGGCCGATCTGCACTTCCTGAAACTCCGAAGGCAATAAACCGTTCGTGTTGTCGAGCGTCAGCGTTGCTTCGGCCATGCCGGACGCTTTACGACCGGTCGCCCCACTGAAGATGACGTCGGTCATCTCCTTCCCACGGAGGCTCTTGGCACTCTGGTCGCCAAGAATCCATTTGATGGCATCGACGACGTTGCTTTTGCCACTGCCATTGGGGCCGACAATTGCCGTAATCCCCGAATGGAATTCAAAGCGCGTGCGGTCGGCGAAGCTCTTGAAGCCGTAGATTTCCAGCGACTTGAGCATCAGCCAACCTTACCCGAAACGCGAACGTCGCCTATGACCGATGGCCGCAACTGTTGAACACACCGGCCGATCATCTCTGCGTTTCGTTCGCTTCATCGGCGAATTCGTCATCAGAAGCTCGTCTGTCCGTCTTGCGCGGTTCGTCTTTTTTATCTTCGTTTTGATCGAAATCGAAGTCATCGTCGGCCGTTGCGTCGTCCTTCTTCGCCGCCGGAAACGGAGATTTCCAGTAACGTCGCAAGTCGTACCACTTGCCCGGATCACTGACGTCAAATGAGTTATCAGAAGAGTCGAGTTTTCCCTCATCGCCAACGTCAAACGAACCGTCGGTCATGTCGTTCTCTTCGTCGTCCTCTTCGCGAATATCGACGGTGCTTGAAACGCCCGAGTCGAGATCGAGGCCGCCGAACTTGCCGGAACGGAACGACTTCTTCCCTTTGTTTCCACGCGTTGAGAAAATATTCGGTGCCTGGTTGGGGTTGCCGATGCGTGTGCGGCGGCGTTCACCCAACGACTCCGACGGTCGATAGTAAACACGTCCGGACTGCGGAACGGCGTCGAGTTCGATCGTCCCGGGGACGTTGTGCTGTTTGTCGGCCTGTGCCAACATCTGGGCGATGTCGGGATACGTCGCATCCAACTCGGCGACCGCCCGAATGACGTCGGCAACCCGAGCAGAAACACGTTTGCGACGGTCCGGCTTTCCAACTTCGTAACGGGCGACCGTCACCTGGTCTGCGCCTTCTGCAGCGGTAATGAGTATGTCGTTGCCGGCGCGTAATGCCAATGGCGTTTGGAATCGCTGATCGCTGCCGAAGAGAACGATTTCCGCTTTCTTGCGGTTTGTCAGGTGGATCATCGGCGGGCCGGTGGTATTCAACACGTGAAATTTGAATTCGTCGCTGATGTCCTCTCCGCGAACGAGGGGGTCGCGGCGATCGGCAATTGTCAGGGCGCGCCAGGCACCGTATCGCGTTTCGGCACTTGCCTCGTGGAGAAGTTCGCGTAGCAGCAAACTCACTTCAGGCTCTTCGCTGGCCGCGAGCGCCGCAAACGCAAAGACACGAAACGCCGGTTCGTCGCGGGCTGCATTGACTAACGTCCGCATGCCGTCCCGTTCATTCAGATACGTCAGCGCGATGGCGGAATGGAATCGCACCTCCAACGAGGGATTATTCAACCCCGCGCGAAGAATTGGAACGGCGCGCGATCCAATGGCTTCCAGTTGCATACTCGCCAGTTCCGCTGTCGCAGAACTGTTCAAATCCTTTTTGAGTCGCTGTGTCCGCACGCGTTGTGCGACCTCGGTCTCACGAAATGCGATGTTACGAATGACCTGTAAGTAGCGCGGATAATTGTCCCGATACCGCAGCGGAACGATCAGCTCAATTCGCTGATCGGTTAATGCTTCGGCCAATGGTCGCTTGATGCCTGACTTGTCGTAGTCGCTGTAGCGCTTACCAATGCGGTCGGCAATTCGTCTTGAGTTGCGGACACTGCGGAAATCGTTTCGCAGGAACAACGCGAGATCGCGATCTTTAAGTGACATACCACCGCCCAACACTTTTCCGCGACGCAATAACGCGGCGCGAGATTCTTTGCCCCCTTCGGTGGCGGAAATCAACAGTGGCCCCCTGGCCTTGGCATAGACGTGACCTTTCATGGGTCCCTGGCCGGGAACAACCGCTTGTTCGGACAGATGCGTCTCCATCAGCCAACCACCGTTGAGGCTGGTTGTTTCATCTGCCCCCGGCACGCGTACCTCAATGTCGAACTTTTCGCCTTTGCGAATCAGCGGAGGCAAGTAGGCCTGAATGACAACCAACGCCGTCGAGGGTGAGCGGAGAATGGCATTGGGGCTGCGAATGCCGCGACGACGCATGTCTTCCATGAGCCGCGTGCGGAAACTGGACGGCGGCGGATCGCTACCGGTTCCCGGCAACCCGGTGACCAACCCCACGCCTTGCAGCGAAATCAGGTTCAAGCCAGTCACCGTCGTGTAATCGCCGACCATAGGAATGTCGAGTGTCGTCTCGAATTCATCGTCGAATTCATCCTCATCCATGTCGTCCTTGTCGGGACTTTGCGATCGCAGGCTCAGCGATTTCCAACTGGGCATGTTGGGCATGCTCGGCCAATTCCACGCCATTGGACGCGAGCCAAATTGCTGGCAGCCGGCCACGCTGAGGACTAATGCCGCGACGAGCCACTGAGAGTTCGACGAGAGTGATTTCATTGAGAATTTGCGCATGGGGAGGACTCCCACCGTGAACGGGGATGGCAGGAACGACCTTGTAACGCAGCGATTGATAACAGGCCGTCGAAGTTGACGCGCAACCTGCAGCAACCGTCCGCACGAGGCAGTTCGGAGTGATGTGAATTGGATTGAATGAGCGTGTGAGAGAGAGGAAGGAGCGAGGAGAATAGATGCTGCGTCGAAAGTGGTCAAGATCGGTTTCTGAGACGACAACGATTCAGCAGAAGCGAGAAGTGACGCAGATTGCGCGAACCGCCTTAACGCAAAGATGCAGAGAACGCAAAGGGCCAAGAGAATTCGCCTATAGGAGCCTGAAGCGCAAGCGAAGGAGCATCAGAGCAGATAATCGAACGCCATTTCTCCTTCGCTTGCGCTGCAGGCTCCAATTTTCTTTGCGAAACTTTGCGCCTTTGCGTCGAAAAAACGAAGCGCATAGTCCCGCAAACACCGACATCACCACCCCCGCCAATTGACCTTGACCGGTTTGGGGGCGTGACTTATAGTCCCGCCCCGTTCCGTATGAGTTGACCCAAACCGACAGTTATTCCTCACAGGCCCAAATCGGAGAACAGCACGATGAGTGAAGGGACTCACTCCAACCCCAACCCACCCAATTGGTCGTCGCGGCTTCGGGCGCTCGGCGGAAACAAGCCCGCCTTGTTTATCGCTGCATTGGGTGTCGCCGTTCTGTCGGCCGGCCTGTTAATGCAGGTCTTCCGCGCCGACGACGTGGCTGCCGAACGCGAAGGTAGCCGCAGCTCCGATGGGGCCGGAAAAGCACGCGTCTCGGGATCACAACAAATGGCGCAGGTGGGCGACCAGGTTATTACCTACGACGCTGTCGCCAAAGAGTGTGTTAAACGTTACGGCGAGGAAGTGCTGGAAAAACTGATCAACCGCACCATCATTCAGCAGGCTTGCCTGAAGCGTGGAGTTTCGGTCACCACGGTCGAGGTGAAACAGGAAGTCCAGACGATTGCACAGAAATTCAAACTCGATCCCACCACCTGGTATCAAATGCTGCAGGCCGAACGCAACTTGAGCCCGTTGCAATATCAACGGGATATCATCTGGCCGATGCTGGCTTTGAGAAAACTCGCCGGCGACAATATTGTCATCACCGACGAAGACCGAACGAAGGCCTTCGAGCGAGACTACGGGCCGCGCGTGGAAGCCAAAATGATCATGCTCGACAACCTGCGACGGGCCGAAGAAGTTTGGCATCGAGCGACGCAAAAGAAAGAGGACTTCAGCCGTTTGGCACGCGAGTTCTCCATCGAACCAACCAGCCGTGCGCTGGGCGGCGACATCCCCCCCATTCGCATGCACATTGGCAGCCAGGAAGTCATCAAACAGGCATTCAAACTCCAGGTCGGCGAAACTTCGGGCATCATTCAGGCGGGTCCCGGTCGCTATGTCATCCTGCTTTGTGAAGGTTTCACCGAACGGGTGGCAAGTTACAAAGAGGTGAGCGAACTCATTGAAAAGCATCTGATGGACGAAAAACGGCAGGAAGCCGTTTCCAAAGTGTTTGAAGAAATCAAGAAAGAAATCCGCGTGGACAATTACGTGACGAATCTTTCGTCCGGCGGCGTGCGACAGGCATCGGGAACATCGACCGGCAACTTCAAGGCTGGCGGTAAAGTGGTCCCAACCAATGACACTTCGAGGCAACCCGCGTCGAGAACATCGGGCGGTCGCAGTCCTGCTCCGCGTTAATCGTTCACACGATTTCCGTTGAACCATCGACGGCGTGTTGGCAGCCATTTCGGCAGCCA
>CAUZOL010000115.1:0-18570 GCA_963581435.1 Planctomycetota bacterium | reverse complement strand
TGCAATGTGGCGGCTGGAAGCCACCACGACAGGAACTTTACTTCTTCGCGTTACGGAGAAAATACGGCGTTCCGGTCGGCTTCACCTTGCGGCGGTAAATCTTGTCGCTGCAGGTCACGTACATTGTGTTGAACTTGGAGCCGCCAAAGACCACGTTGGAAAGAAAGCGGCGTTGCGGTTTGGCAATGACGCCCCCCTTGCGACCGGTGGGGTCGAACATCTGCACGCCCGCCAGTGTGGCGACATACAATCGGCCGGCATCGTCGACCGCCATACCATCCGAACCGGGCCGTTTGGCGCCGCTGGGAAGCGTTAACGGCATGTAATAACGCTCCTTGAAACTCAGGCCGCCGTCCGGCTCGACGCGGAATGTCCATAGATGCGGAGCATCGGAATCGGTCACCACGAGCGTCCCTTCTTTCGGCCACAGAATGATGCCGTTGGGCCGAAAACCTTTCGCAACGACTCGCTTTTCTCCGTCGCGACTCACAAACCACACCTGTTTATTCAGCGGGTCGGTGAAGTACACCTCCCCTTTGGAATTCACCACAATGTCGTTGCAGGTCACGTCATTCGCAATCGTTGCGAAACTGCCGTCCTTGTTGTAAGCGACGATTTTCTTTTCCCCGTTTCGGCAACCGTACAGCCGACCATCGGGTCCGAACATCAGCCCGTTGGTGCGAGCGGTTTCCTCGGCAAACAAACTGATCTTGCCCGCCGTATCAATCTTGTAGATCTTGCTCTTCGGCACGTCGGTAAAAAAGACGTTCCCGTCGGCATCGACCGCGGGGCCTTCGGTGAAGTCATACCCCTCACCCAACAATTCCCAGCCCTCACCCTCGATGAGCACCTGAGTGAGCGGCATGTCTTGTGAAAAGACGGGAACGCACGGCAACCCGAGCATTAAACCAACAAGCAGACAGCGGTAGTTCATCTTTGAAAACCTCGGAAAAGAAATTCTGTGGGATCGATTCAACCGAAACCTCTCGTGCCGCGAAACCGCAAGCGGTCGCGCCGTCTCCATTATTCTTTGGGCTTGTAATCACGCCACAACCAACGCATCGCTTCCGGCAATGTGGCTCCGCCGTGTTTGTCGTTGTGTCCACCGTCGCCATAGATGAACTTGTAGTCGTACTTGGCGAATTTGAGAGCGGCGGCCATCTGTTGATTGGAGAGTGGCCAGTTGCCATGCAGATTATCCAGATCGTTCGAGCCTTCCTGCAGGAAAACGCGAAGCGGTTTGCGTTCTGTCTTGCGGATAAGCGCCGGGTAAACGTGGCCGCCGCGAATATTGGTGAAGCTGCCAACGTGACTGAGTACCTTGCGAAACTTGTCGGGCCGTTCCCAGGCCACCGTCCAGGCGCAAATACCGCCGGAACTAATGCCACCGATCGCCCGTCCGTCCGGATCGTCGGTCAGGTTGTATTTCTCTTGGACAGCCGGCAGGATTTCTTCGAGCAGAAATCGCGAGTATTGATCGCTGAGCGTATCGTACTCGAAGCTGCGATTGCGGCGCGGCTTGGCTCCGGGAGTTGCGGCCGGTATCACGCCCGGGTTGAGAAAGATGCCGATGGTGACCGGCATTTCACCTTTGTGAATGAGGTTATCGAAAACGATGGGTGTGCGAAACGATCGCGTCTCGCTCGCATAGCCGCCGCCGTCTTGAAACACCATCACGCAGGCCGGTTTTTTTGCGTCGTATTGCGAGGGGACGTAAATCCAGTAGTCGCGCACGGTGCCGGGGAAAACACTTTTGCTGACCCATTTGTCTTGGGTCACGGTGCCGCGCGGCACGCCGTCCTGCCGCATCGAGTCGGGGCCGTGTTTGTAGTCATCGGCTGCGTTGGCGGCGTTTGCGCACAGACCGAACACAGCGATGGCAATGAAGAACGGCGTCTGGTTTCGCATGGAGGGATCCTTTTGAATCGTTGTGTGTCAGGGAGAGCGTCCCTTGTTGATTTGAAAAGGGCGCAAGCGAGTTTGTTTACGATTTGGATTTATTGTTCAGGAAACCGGCGTCGGCTCCGGGGGTGAATTCGATTGGCTGTGGTGTGTCGGTGGTGATGACGTCCCACGAGTTGCCGTTTTCTCGCATCGGTTTGAAATCAATGGGCCGATAGGCGATATCTAAATGCGGCGTCTCGATCGATCGATTCTCGCTGAAGGAGCGAACGGCCGCATCGAGAATGCCGGTGACCAGCAGCGTCCGTTCGACCGGATACGGTTCCTTCCCCGTGCGGAATAAATGTTGAATGCTGTGAGAGAGAGCTTTAAACAGGCAGCGGTTTCCCCACGGTCCGTTGAACAGCGCGGTTGCCCGGGGTTTGGTTTCTCCTCTTAATTTGCAGGCGAAATTCCAACGGTTCGCGCTGCTGCCGACGGTCATGACGGTTCCCTGGAACCCATCGGCATACGTCACAACCAGCGCGTGCGGTCCCGACGGTCGTTTCAATTTGGGTTTCCGTTGGGTTTGCGCGGCGGGACGTTTTGCCTGCCCGCTCGTCGGATACGCGCGGCGTTTCATCTTGCCATCGGTCTCCGCTTGCATGGCGACATCGGCCAGCTTGACCGGGATGCGGCCCGATTTCAACGCCCGCTGCAGTTTCTCTCCCGATAGGAGTTCCACCTTCGCGACCCCGGATTCGCCACCATTGCGGCTTTCGACGAATGACTGCAGCAATTCCAAACCGTGAAAATCGTACGATTCAAATCCGCCCCCGTGAATCGCGACCGCTGCTTCGATTTCCGCTCCCGCGGGAAAATCGATGGCGGGAAGCCGTTGGGCGAGCGGCACCGAACTGCCCGCCATGAACGGTATGCCGTGGGCCTTGGCGGTGTCGTACATCTCCTTCGCCCGGTCCCAGCGATAGGAGAGATGTTTATCATTAAAGACCGGCACAAAGCGGTTCGCCCGTTTCATCGGCGCGACGATTTCGTCGAAGAACCGTTTGCGCGGGTACATCTTCTGGCCAAGTTTGTTGTAGGGATACTCGCCGTGCTCGCCGATGGACAACACAGCATCGACGGCGATTTCCTTGCCACCAACACACATCGCTTCGTCGATCGATTTGCATAACGGAATGCCAAACCGTTTCGACACTTCGCGGGCCATGTCGTCGCCGGGGAACTGGTCGGCGTAAAACGAAACGACATCGACGCCGGGATCGGTCAGGCGGCCGTTAAACAGATACGGCCCCATGAAGTTTTCGAGAATGTTGTACGCATGCGAGCGGAAACGGAGTTCGGTGAAGATGGCGGCAACTTTCGGCCGCTTCGTCGGCTTCGGTGCTGCGGTTAGCGAACGGTTCGCAAGCAGCGCTCCCGTACCCAGCGCTGCCCCGTAGAGGAATTCACGGCGCGAGAAATTGTTGTCGTCACATTCTGCCAAATTCATTGTCGCCCCCGTGCGGGAAATCATCGCAAACCGTTTTTCGATTTCCCCATTGTATGTACTGCACAGTTCGCTTGCACGCTATCATCGATGATCAAACATTTATCGAAACACCAGCGCGGCGGGCTGATTTGCTTCGTCTTCTTCAATTGCACGACGAGATGCGATAATGACACGAACATTCCGTGGGGCGGATTTGATTGCGCGGACGTTGTCGGTTGCCGGCATCGAGCGGCTGTTCACGCTGTCGGGCAATCAGATCATGCCGATCTTCGATGCTTGCATCGACGAGGAGATCGAACTGATTCACGTGCGGCACGAAGCGGCGGCCGTGCACATGGCCGATGCTGTCGGCCGGTTGACGGGGGAACCGGGAGTCGCGCTGCTGACGGCCGGTCCCGGACACGCGAATGCGCTGTCGGCGATGTACGTGGCCTGGGCGGCGGAATCGCCCTTGGTGGTGCTCAGCGGACACGCGCCGCGCGCACAGTTGACGCGAGGAGCCTTTCAGGAAATGGCTCAAGCGGAACTCGCCGGACATGTCGCCAAGGCATCGTGGACGGTAAACGATGCTGCACACTTGGGACACGATTTGGCCCGAGCCATGCGGACTGCGAAAACGGGAAGGCCGGGTCCCGTGCATCTCAGCCTGCCTGCCGACTTGCTGGAAGCGGCGGTGGACGATTCGCCACAGAATCTGCCTCAGCCCGACGACTGTCACCCCGGAATGACGCTGCTCGATGTGCAGACGGCGGAAGAGATTCTGTCGGCGTTATCACTAGCAGACCGCCCGTTGATTCTTGCCGGCCCGTCGGCGATGCGCAGTGCCGGAGAAGAACAGAGAGCGGAGTTATCTCGCGCGCTCCGCGTTCCTGTCATTGGAATGGAAAGCCCGCGCGGCATTAACGATCCCTCGCTGGGAGCCGTCGCAGAGATTCTCGCCGAAGCCGATCTCGTGCTGTTGTTGGGAAAGCGGCTCGATTTCACACTCCGCTTCGCCGACGAACGGGCGTTCAACGCGGCATGTCAGTTCATGCACGTCGATCCGGAAACGCAGGTTCTCGAACAAACCGCCGCTGCGCTGGCCGGCCGTCAGCGATTTCAGCTTGCCGCGATGGCCGACCCGTCGCCGGCCGCGGCGCGAATGCTGGAGATGGTTGAGAAGTTTAAGCGATCCGACAACGGTTGGTGCGACGAAGTTCAAGCGGCAGTGAGTTATCGACCGCCGGAGTGGGAGTCGATCACATCGCCAGCCGCAGGGACGTTGCATCCGGTCGAAATTGGCAGGGCCGTCCACTCGTTTCTGGCGGCCGACGATGATGCCGTTTTCATTTCCGATGGAGGCGAATTTGGCCAATGGGCGCAAGCGTGCATCGCAGCGCCGCATCGACTGATTAATGGTCCGTCGGGTTCTATTGGCAGCTCGATACCGTTTGCTCTCGGCGCGCGGACTGTGCATCCCGAATCGCGAATCGTCACCCTGTTTGGGGACGGGACGTTTGGATTTCACGGCATGGAATTCGACACGGCCGTGCGACACCGGTTGTCGTTCATTTCCGTCATTGGCAACGACGCCTGCTGGAACGCCGAGAAGCAGATTCAACTCCGTGATTACGGCAACGATCGTCAGATCGGCTGCGACCTGTTGCCAACCCGTTACGACGAACTGGTCCGCACGATGGGAGGTCACGGCGAACACGTGACGGCAACTGCTGAAATGGGCCCCGCGCTGGAACGGGCATTCGCATCCGGATTGCCGGCTTGTATTAACGTGTCTCTCGACGGACAGCCAGCACCGGTGATCCGACGCAAGTCGTGACCTCACGCGATTGCCGGACACGAAGCCGAATCGATTGCCGCTTGCGAATTCGCCAAGGGAGGTTCGTAGTGACCGCATTCATGCGGTTCGATCGCGCCGCAAACGATGTGGGCCGGTTCACCGCCAACCGCGGAATCGGAACCGGATAAATCCGGTCACTACAAACCTGCTAGAACCTGTCGGGCGCAAAATGACATCGACCGTTTAACCTTCGCCTTCCAAATCTTCAATCCCAAGCGCTTCCATGCGGCGGTACAGGCGGGGGCGGGGGATGCCGAGCAGCTGGGCGGTCTTGGTTTTGTTGTATCGCGTTTGCTCCAACACAAGGCGAATGCGGTCGGCTTCGACCTGTTCCAGCAATTCCTGCAGCGGCAATTCCTGCGGCTCGACCGCCGGGCCGACCGCTTGTGCGTCGAGTCCGGTACGAAATCGGAACGGCAGATCGGATACCTGAATGAGTTCGCCGCTGCATGCTGCGTGTGCTTCGGAAATCACCTGCCGGAATTCGTCGATGTTGCCGGGCCAGTTGTATTGGCGGAAGAGTCGCCATACTTCGTCACCGAACCCGCCGATCTGTTTTTCGTCATCGCGGTTCATTTCTTCCAGCAGTGCCTGCCCGAGCAGCTGGAGATCGTCCCCGCGGTCGTTGAGAGGCGGCAGTTCGATGCAGATCGCCGTCAGCCGGAAGAACAACTCGTCGATCAGCGCGTCATTTCGACGCAAGTCATCAATCTCGCATTGCGTCGAAGCGACGACGCGAGGGTCGCTGCTGGCCCCCGTCTCGCTTGTTAATTTCTGTGAATCAACAATCATTTGCTGCAAATCGCGGGGCAGTGCCTCGACGTTGGCAAAGTACAAAGTTCCCGGCTGTAAACTTCTGACGGTTCCGGTGTCGGCCACGTCGGCGGTCGCTTCCAGCAGTCGGACGAGCGCCTGTTTCAATTCCGGTGGCGTCAGGCGGCGACAGTCAAGCGGAACGAAGGCCCGGTTGTGCAGTTCACTTTGCAGGTGAATCGATCGTGCCGCGTGTTCCCGTCCGCTGCCTGTTGCGCCGTGAATACAGACTCCGGCATGCGAGGCGGCGGCGAGTTCAATCTGTCGAAACACGCGCAACATGGCAGAGCATCCGCCGACCAGACTGCCTTGGCCAAACCGTTGACGCAGCATGCTTCGCTGCGCTGCCAGTTCCGCGTGCAACTTGCGTGCGGGCGACGATTCGACCGCACGTTCTGGATCACGGATAGGAACTGCAATCCCCACAATCGATCGCACACGGCCGTCTTCGTCCACCAGCGGAAAGAAATGCAGCATCCTCGTGACACGTTTGCCGTCGCGGCAGAGAAACTCGGTGGGGACGCTGGCCTCGCGACCGTCGAGGACTGCCGGCGGAGGCGCAAGGCGGCCGGTGAGTGTCTCGACATCTGCGGGATCGGAACCGGTCGCATAATCGCAAACCGTGCCGACAACATCGGTTGCCGACCAGCCGGTTAGTTCTTCACAACCGAAATTAAAAAACTGAACGACCCGTCGCGCATCGAGCAGAAACAGCGGCGTGGTGACGGCGTTGAAAACCGTTTCCAACTTGCGACTTTTGCGTGACCGTTTCTTCATACACAGATTTTAAGCGATCGGCGGTTAGCTATCAGCTTTCAGCCATCAGCTTTCAGCTAGAAAAACCAAATTACATGCCATTCCCGTAGCCGACCGCTAACAGCTGACGGACGCTACCGCTGGACGCGGCCGGTACCCGAGCCGTGCATCAAGGCTTCGATTTCCGGCTTGGTGGCGTAATTGAAATCGCCCTTGATGCTGTGTTTCAAACAACTGGCGGCGACGGCATAGCGGATGGCCGTTTCGGGTGATGAAAGCGCCGGATCGTTCAGTGCGACAATCAGACCGGCCGCAAACGAATCTCCCGCGCCGACGCGATCGACAATGTTTCGGATTTCGTACGGGCAATAACTGCCGTCGCCATCGAGCGGCGCGCAATGCGCCTGTTTCGATTCCGCGTCGTAGAACATGGCTCCCCAGTTGTTGTGGCTGGCCGAAATGCTTTCACGCAAAGTGATTGCCACCTGCCGCACGTTGGGAAACTGCTCGACGATGGTTGCGGCCACTTGACGGTAGGCATCGACATTCAACTCGCCGGCATCAACGTCGGTGTGGGTCGCCTGAATTCCCAGGCACAAATCCGCATCTTCCTCGTTGGCAATCACGACATCAATGTAGGGCATTAAGCTGCGCATCGTTTCGCGGGCCAAATCGACAGTCGAGACGCCCACTTTCCATTTCCACAGTTTCTTGCGGAAGTTCAAATCGCAGGAGATCGTTATGCCGCGTTCTTTTGCGTTCTGAACGGCGGCGAGTGCGGCTTCGGCTGCAACTTCAGAAATTGCGGGGGTGATGCCGGTGATGTGAAACCAGCCGGCGCCGTCGAATGCCTGTTCCCAGTTGTACTTGTCTGCCGGCATGAGCGCGATGGAACTTCCTTCGCGGTCGTAGGTCACCGTTCCGCCGCGTTGGTTCGCCCCCGTTTCCACAAAGTAGATGCCGAACCGCCCCTGTTCGACGCGGTCGATGAGATCGGTCTCGACACCGAGTTTACCGCACTCCTGTTCCAAAGCATCGGTCAGAACGTTATCCGGCAGCGCGGTGAGAAAGGCCGACCGCATCCCCTGCACGGAGGCGGAGACAGCAACGTTCAATTCCCCGCCGCCAAACGTCGATTCCAGCCGACCAGGAACAACCTGCCGCATCCGCAGAAAGTCCTCCGGTGCCAGACGAATCATCACTTCGCCGAATGTTATCAGTCGCAATGGAGTCATCCTCAAGTTGGTCGATCGACTGGGGAAACTGCTGAGGTCCGGGGAGGATTTATCCTCCAATCACTTCGGTAATCTACCGGAATCTTCTCAGAATTGGTTGGGCATTTCAAACAGCTGTGTCACTCAGTTGTCACAGGCAGCCGTATTGTGCTGTTGCGGCGATTCCGGCCCCCGTAATTGGCGGTTGAGATGGCGCTACTTACGAGGGGAACTATCCCGGGATCGCCGCGTTTTCCCATCGTTACGATGCCGAACGCTTTGGCGAAAGCGACGACACCGCATTGATGAAAACGACATCCGACCGGAGGAGATAGTCCCGCTCGCAGCGCTGCGGTGAAAAATATTCGCCGTCGCCTACCAGTCATCCGTGCGGAAGGGCGATGCCGGGATGCCTTCCTGGTTGTAAAGGTTGGCACCGGCGGGGTTCATCGAATACGCGTAACGCACGGCGACCGGATTCGGAACTTCCGACGATTTCACAATCACATCGTCGCCGTCGATGACCGCCTCGGCCCAATGCCATTTCTTGTCGGCCCCGGCGATGGCAAAGCGTGCGAGCTTGCCATCTTTGACGTGCTTGGTGGGGGCCAGTCCTTCTTTCTTGCCAACCATCAGGCCGCTGCCCACATGTTTGAATGACAGGCGAATCCCTTGGCCATCGACCTTGAATCCTTTGAACAACGGTCCGCTGGGGACGATGTCTTTCTTGCCGTAGGTTTGGTGCAACGCCCAATGCGCGAGCCGCGCGCCGACGTCTTGTTTGTTGCGGGGGTGAATGTTGTCGGCCTGACCGATGTCGATGATGACGGCCATGCCGGTGTGCTTGATGTTGAGCGATTTCCGTTGCGCCTCGCGAAGTTTCGCCCACCCGTTGCCGCCGGCGGGGTCATCGTTCGGCTTCTGGAAGTCGGCCAATTGCACCCAGTAAAATGCGAGATCGGGGTTGAACAGTTTTCGCCAGCCGTTCACCAATGCCTGCGTCTTGTGGTAATACGACTCACCTTCGCCGCCGTTGGATTCGCCCTGGTACCAGATGGCTCCACGCATCGCAAACGGTGCCAGCGGGTGAATCATGGAGTTGTAAATGGCCGAAGGCGAACCGCCGCCAACCTTGGTTGTCTCCGTGTAGGCATCCACGCTGTCGGCGATCTTCTTCAATTCCGGAACGCTGCGGAATCCGGCGGGCGATGTCCACGGTTCGATCCGCGTGCCACCCCAGTTCGAGCCAACCAAGCCGATGGGAACATTCAGCTCTTTCTGTAACCGACGGCCGAAGAAATAACCGACGGCCGAAAATCCGCCGATGATTTTCGGTTCGCAAACTTTCCAACTGCCGGGGCAGGTCTCTTTGGCTATGGGAGATGTCGTGTGACCGGGAACATCGAACAGGCGAATCAACGGATGATTGGCCGCTTCGATTTCTTCCTGCGGGTTCAGAGAATTGCGGACGGCCCATTCCATGTTCGACTGACCCGAACAAATCCAGACCTCGCCCACCAGCACGTCTTTCAATGCCACTGTGTTGTTGCCCTTCACGGTAAGCGTTTGGCCGTTTGCGTTGGCTTTCAACGCGTCGAGTTTCACCTGCCAACGACCGCTCTTGCCCGCTTCGGTATTCTTGGTTTGATCGCCAAACGTCACTGCGACTTGTTCGCCCGGATCGGCCGTTCCCCACACGGGAACTTTCAACTCGCGCTGCAGCACCATCGAGTCGCCAAACACCGATGCCAATTTGACGTCGGCTTGTGCTGTGGTGATCAAACAGGCAACCACCATCGGCAGTGCCAGAAATGTAAATCGACGTCGGCCAATCATGCTGTACTCCTGGGGAATGTGAATGTTCTGAAAAATCGTTGCGGAGAATCTATCGTCAGCATCGTTTTTCACCACGATGCCAACTCACGCGAAACAGAGCATCTATTTACACAATTTCGCAGGAGATAAGCAAGAAGGCGTTGAAACCTGTCTGATTGCAACGCCTGTTCAAGAGCGGCCAGCGAGACTCGAACTCACGACATGCACAACATGAATTCATCTCAGATGTTGTCGGCTAGTGTCCATTGATGCTCGCCTGTTTGAAAACCGGTGGCTGCACAACAATGCAACTCGCGCACGGTCGTCGCGGCCAGACAGACGGTTGTGCCAGCTTTCAAATGTCTTGTGACTTGGTCTGGCTGTGCCGTTTCGATGCGTCGGTCGATTTCGCCGACATACGTATAAGACATCGAACACGTAGAGACTGCACGTCTTCTCGATGTGACTACTTCCGCCCGACGGTGTTCGTTTGGTCCGGCGGATTGTCCGTGATCATCTTGTGACATGCCAGGACACCGACGAGCGCGCGTGCCAGGCGGGTCGTACTTTTTCACCGTGGTGACTCATGTGGCGACTCGCCCCGGAGAAGCTGCCTGGTGATGAGCGGGATAGTTGTCGGTCGACATCGGTGCGGATGTCTTCCAACTTCGAATCAGTCTTGCTTCAGGTGGATCTGGTAGTTTCTGCGGCTCTCGTCGTATTCGAGTTCGATCAAACCGTTGGCGGCGATGTCCTTCAGTAACTCGGAGAAACTGCCGTAACCATAGTATCCCTCGTTGAAACCGGGATGCACACGGCGGACCGCTTGCTTGAGCATTGAACCCCACACCGGATCGTAGTCCTGCTCGACCGAATGTAGGACGCCCAGTAGTTGGTCGAACGCTTCCTGCTTCTTGTCTTCCTTCTTCGTCGCCCCCTTTTTTGGTGCGGGCCGACTCTTCTGGGCGGTCCGAATCAGATCGTCGTAGTAAATGAACTCGTCGCAGGCGGCGACCAGCAGATCGGAGGTGGAACTTTTGACCCCGCAACCGATTACGCGGCGATCGTTTTCCTTGAGTTTGGAAACGAGCGGCGAGAAATCGCTGTCGCCCGAAATCAAGGCGAAGACATCGATGTGTTCCTTCAAATAGCAGAGGTCGAGGGCATCGACGACCATGCGGATGTCGGCACTGTTCTTGCCGCTCATCTTGCTCTGGGGAATGTCGATCAGTTCGATTCCCTGGGCGTGAAATTTCTTCACGGCGCTGCGGTAGTTGCTCCAATCGCAGTAGGCCCGCTTGTAAACGAGCCGCCCCTTTTCGAGCAGCCGCTTTAAGACGAGTTGGATTTGGAAGTCTCCCGACTTCATATCCTGAACCCCGATTGCGAGATTTTCGAAATCGACAAAGACGGCGATTAACGGCTCTTCAGACATTGGTGATTTGCCTCCTGCAGATGTTACAAACAACAGCCCTGCTACCGATTATCGGCGTGAAAGCTGAAAAAGTGGGCAACTGTCATATTCTTTGGCAAGCTTCTCAACGCCGACAAACTCGCAAACGAATTTCTCGCCACCCCCGACCGCCAGCACGGCGGCAATCTGTTCGCTGCCGTAGACGCAGCCCGGAATGGTGACCGGTTCGATACGCGCGGTGCGATTGACGTGACTGCCGAAAAAGTTATCGCGGCCGATGATGGGATCGGCTTTTCGGTACACCGGCCCGGTATGGATGCCAATGCGAACGGTCAGTTCTTTCGGAAGCCCGAAGTCTTCAAAATGAATATTTGATACGGTTTTGAGCAAACACAGCGCGAACTCTGCACAATCTTCCGGTTCATCAAACACCAGATAGAGACCGTCTCCCCATGTGTTTTTGAAGATCGGCTTCACTTTCGCCCTGTCAATCAACTCGGCCACTTTGTCCAGGAACAGTACAAAAAAGATGGGAGATTGATCGTCGCGCAGTTTGCTGAAGTTTGTGACGTCGGCAAACAGCATTGCTTTGATCTCCAAGCCTGCCGCTCGTGATGGCCGAGACGGGCGATTCGGGTCTGGTGCCTCTTGGACTTCAGGGGTTCCCAACACCCTGGATCGCAACTTCGCCAGATTGATTTCGTGAGATTCGTGTTTCGTCTTTTTCCAGTGCTCAAGAAAAAACGTTGTGCCGCCAACACGCGACTGCGCGGATGGGTCTTTCACAACTAACGCGATGGGCTTGACGCCCATCTGATCCGAGCGAGCGAGCGCCAGTCCCTGCGTGTATCGATTGACAAAGTCAAAATACAGGTCGTCCCCGAGAAACTTCTCGGGCGTAGCATAATGCAATTCGGTGGCCTCTGCGAGGACTTTGTCGCAGCGTTCTCGCCACCCCGACATTTCCGGCAGACCAAAATCGACACTCGTTTTGTAAAAGTCTTCCCGGTCGAACGGCAGTACGATATGCAATTCGGCCTTGCGCTGAATCATCTGTTCGGCAAACAGGATGTCGGAACCGCAGCCCGCTGAAACATATCCGACGTTGGCATCCCATTGTTCAAGCTCTTTGCCAATCGCGGTTGCGACTTCGTTTTCCAGAGCTGCGTCGGCGGGAAATCGCGGCGGCAGCCCTTGGGACTGTCGGTCGGGGTGGTCGATCATGTGTCCCGAAAAAATGACGCACGCACCAATAGAGAAAATGCTCATGATCTCTTCGGGCAAATTCAATCGCTCTTTCAACAGTTGTACCTGTCGCCGCATTGAGACGACGCTGCCGATATCTCCGGCTGCTTCCGTGATGGCTCGGCGATACCACCATTCGGCGCAGTTCCCGTCGTTCTCATCCGTGCCGGTAAACTGCTCCAGCAGCAAATACGCCTCACCAATTGTGGCGAACAGCCAGTAGTCATTCTCGCTGCCGGGCTCTTTCAACTCCGCCAATGCTAAATCCAAAACTTCCTTCGCCAGAGCGTGCACCTTGTCTTTGGGGATATTGGCAAGCAACGACATGCTCGCGGCGTTGATACCTGGAAAGGAATCTTTGGAGAGTTGGTAGGCCGTGCGGTAGGTGTCATAGGCTCGACTGGCATAGTCGGCCTTTTCCTCAGGCAACGTTGTCCGTTGGTAACGACCCTTGTGCAGGCGTCCGATAAGGCTAACGGCATCCAACCTGAGTTGGTCATCCAGGTTGTCTGCCGTCAGGAGCTGTTTCGCGTGCTGTTCGGCCAGATTGATATTGCGTCCTCGCGCCAACGCCAAGGCGTTCAGATATTGCAGTCGCCGGTCGTTCTTATAGTAATCCGACCCTTCGCGCACCAATTCAAAAGCACGCGTCGGATGTCCGGTGCTGATGAATTTTTTGCCAAAGGCGACGTAGAGTTCAACACACTGATTCCAGAAACGATTGTTGTGTTCGTCGTAGAATGTGCGAAACAGAGAATCGGCATCCGCATCTTTTTGGCAAAGCAACTGTCTGATTTCGTCAACAGACATCTCACCGTGCGGTTGCGCGGAACTCATTCGTAATTCCCCGATGTTGTTCTTTGAACATGAAGAGCCTGACATCGGCAGGACAAACAGCCATGTTGCGTTTTACGATCAAGCAAGCTGCGTCGCGGTGGACGTCGCGATCAGTTGTCGCTCCCGATTGTCGCATTCCCAATTCCACTTGCGCATTGTCTCTTCAAGCGAGAACGGTGTCTCCACCGACAGCATTTCTACCCGATCTGACTTGCCGTAAAGTTGGTTATGGAAGGTTCAGCCGCCGTGAATGATAGCAATACAATACCGTGATCGCGTCCGTCATGCATCGATAATCCACAGTGTGAATCGCCCCACTCACTTTTTTGATCATGAATAACCCTGGCCCATTCACCAAGCCGATCGGTATCGGATAGTTTTCGAGTCATCGCCGTCGATCGCGTTGGGCCCAAGCCTCGGTCATCGGTGGCAGCTTCGCCGCAAACCAAACCGCCTGACGAACCCAATTCGCATCGATCCGTTTCGCATTTTCGTTTGGCTGGATGCACGCAGCCCCCGCTACGCCCACTCGGAACCCCCAGCGTGGAAAACCGGGGAGTCTGGGAAACCCGCGACTGCTGCGCTGACCGTTGCCTCAGAATGCAATTTCTGGTTTAATCTACCGCATTATTCGGCGATGCACTCATTTGGTGGACGTTTAAGGCAGAGGTCCGCTTCAACACAGTGGACCTATTTCTTTGCGCTGAATGTGTTCCTCATAATGATGTCTGAGGATCAAATGCAGGGCTATCACGGAACGAAGTCTCAATCGCCAAGCAGTTTTGTGTTGCCGTGAACTCTCCTGCGACTGCGGTCGCAACTTCGAAACCGCAGTCGGCACTTGTGACAACTGAGGTCAAACCAAGCCGATGAATGAGTCTGTAACCGCCGAAGTCGCCGCGAACGACGGCTCCCCTGCCGACGTAGAGACGTCTCCGCAACCCGTTCCCGAGGGACGCTGGTCGCAGGGATTGGAATGGCCTGCCGTCTTGTGGATTGGCGTGTTGCATCTGGGAGCTTTGGCGGCACCGTGGTGCTTCAGTTGGGAAGGCGTGGTATTGGCGCTGGTGCTGAGTTTCGTCACCGGCTGTTTGGGCGTCACCTTGGGCTATCATCGCTTGTTGACGCACAGCAGCTTCGAAACGTTTCCAACAGTCCGGCGATTTCTGGCATGGTGCGGCATGATGGCCGGCGAGGGTCCGCCGATTATGTGGGTCGCCGTCCATCGCAAGCATCACTACTTCAGCGACCAGGATGACGATCCTCATACCCCGCGTCACGGAGCATGGTGGAGCCACATGCTGTGGATGCTCCCGCGACACAAGACCAGCGATTGGTCGAAGCTCTACGCCCGCTACGCCCCCGATTTGTTGCGCGAACGATTTATGCGGTTCCTCAACAAAACGTTTCTGTGGTGGCAAACCCTGGTCGGGGCAACGTTCTTCGTCGCCGGCTGGTTGATTTGGAACGATCCGTGGATGGGCGCGTCGCTGTTGGTTTACGGCATGTTCGTCCGCCTGGTGTACGTGATGCACGTCACGTGGCTCATCAATTCGGCCACGCACATCTGGGGATATAAAAATTACGAAACCACAGACGACAGCCGCAATTTGTGGTGGGTCGCACTGCTGGCACACGGCGAGGGCTGGCACAACAACCACCACGCCCAACAACGCTCGGCCAAACACGGACACCGTTGGTGGGAACTCGACGTCACCTGGCTGGTGATCTGCTGCATGCGAGTGGCCGGTTTGGCCTGGAACGTTCTACTACCAACGACGGACGACAGCACACCGTCCACCGATTCGACGTCGCCCACGAACTGAGTGTCGCCGCGACCGCTCCAGGCCAACGTGGCATACCGGCCGAGATGCGAACCCGCGAAGCGCACAGGCTATCCACGAAAAAAGCCGCAAACCTTTACAGGTTCACGGCTTTGAAAAGCGAGGCCGACGGGAATCGAACCCGCATCTAGAGAATCGCAATGGGAGAAGCTGCAACGACTTACGTCGGCACCCGATCCTGTCGCAGCATATTTGCAGTTATTGAACGACACTCACGGTCATGATATGCTCTCACGCAATAGCCGGCAGTGAAAGCCGGCGGCGAAGCTCGCGCCTTTAATTCGACTTTCTTGCCCGTTTTGATCTGCGTTTTCGTTCATGGATGCCTTAGTTCTATACAGGTCACTCGCACTGCCAGCGCTCGTGATGAGTGCGGATATTGGTTCTGCTAAGCTTAGTCGAGATTGCAGTCCCGAAGCTTGCGACGAACCGTGACGATGTGAACATCGCACTTCGTCGCGATCTCTCGAACGTCATGCGGTCCAGCCTTCCACTATTCCATGATCTGGATCGTCTATGGTTCGTGGACGACCAGTGGATCTGGAACCGCGTCGAACAGTGGTTGCAGATGCTGGCGAAATTCCTTCTGAGCCTTGAAAAAATCGGCCCACGGGCGATTTGAGTAGTGCTTGTAAAGCAACTTGTCTCCCTTGTGGGGGATTCCGTGAGCCAGCCCAACGCTCGCGAGGACAGCACGGTTCTGGTCGCTTCCCAGCCAGTTACTCATTTGATCTCTGAGCGTGCCATAGGGAAGACGAGGCACCGCATCCTTTCCCTCGGCTTTGGCAACCCGAGCGTGCAATCGGCTCCATTCATTAGCGAACGAAGTCTGGGCGTTACGGGATGAATCACGGTATAGATTGTTGCCTTTGTCAGTCAGCAGCATTCGCTCGGAGGGTTTCAATTCCCGTTTAAGTCGCCCCCGAGGTCGGATTTCCACCACTGAACCAATTGAATTGTCTCGGGCCACAACCACCACCAGCCAACAACGTCGGTCTTGGGTCGCAGAAGGCCGCACCACGAGTCGCTATCGCTGCTGGCGATGTTGAGGCCTTCTTTTGCCCACGGGTGGGGCTGATGCAGGAACAGATCTTCCCACTCGACTCGTCCGATCTCTGCTGCCCCATGGGAACAGTTCAGGCACCAAACAATTTTCAGCCGCTGGGCAGGCAAGGCATACTTGTAAAGGAGCTTGAGATGATCGACGGTGAATGTCTTGAGTTCGATGTCCTGGATGGACCGGCGATCTGAAGGCAATCGCTGGACTTTCGTTTCGATCAAATCGAAGTCACCTGGACGCCTCCAGGCAAACTTGTCGCTCTTGTGCAGCCATATAAAGAACCGGTTCAGTTCGCTAATGTGGCTGGAGCAGTGCTTACGTGACAGAGGCCCTTTTGTCCTCAGGTTAAGTGGACGGTTTCTCCAGAAGTCATAAATCTCCTGGCACTGGGTGAAATCCAACGTTGCCAGGAGCACGTCTGGTTGTCGTTTCTGGAAGTTCGCGATCAGGTCGAGCATTCCGTGGCCGCTACCGTCAAACTCACCGCCCTTGCTGAAATGCCCCGTGCGATACTTGTGAAATTCCCGGAGAGCCTCATGGAACGTGCCGGGAATGAGTGGAATGCTCTCCGCCGGTGGCTTCTGTGAACGAACCTTCGCTGTTGTGACGATGGCCTCTCTCGCTGCCTGCTCATGGAACCGAGCCGTTTCATCAATGTGCTGCTGCGGCATGGTCCACGGCACGGACGGGTAGGCTTCGGTCAGACGGTTGAGCAGCTTGAACGCGTCCTGCCAACGTAGGTCGGTAGTCATTGTCGGATGTGATTCACGAGGCCCGGAAAACACTTGGGCAATGTGCCCAAATCGGTAATCGACCTGGCTGTCGCGGAAGACGGACTCGAATAGCTCAGGCAACGGCGGAAGCGGAACAGGCCGAACGCCCTGCTTGATTTGCTCGGCAATCCACAAGGCAAGAGGAGACCACTTGGCTGTCTTGTCTCCAGTCGTCACGCCACCGTTTCGCCCGCTGACGCCGAAAGCTGGCCACGCACCAGTCGGTGTATCCTGATCGCTTTCCTGGCTGAACCCAGCGACGGAAGATTGCCGCGTCAGGAATCGCTTATTCCAATGAAACTGATTGCTTCAAAGATTGCCGCACGACAAGCTCGAATGAAGACGAATCGATCACTGACTTGTTCGACGTGTGAAGAATTGGTTTCGATCGGTGGTTGACTCGTCGTCCGTTGATCCCGTTTTCGAGGATTCCTTCAGCGCAATGTTTGCTTCGATCCAAGAAAGGTCGAGATCAGGCGAGAGAATCTAGGAATTCTGTACTTAAGTTACCAGTTTGGCTGGCCAGTGTCCTTCAATACCCAAGCTGGCGAGTACTCGCGCGTGAATCTTCAGATTGTCGTGGCAAACAGCACTGCTGATTCTCGACGAGCTGGGCTATGTCCCAGCCAGCAAACTTGGCAGCGAATTGCTATTCGACGTAATCTCGGCGGCTTACGAACGGACCAGCGTGATCGTCACGACGAACCTGCCGTTCGAGCAATGGACCGAGGTACTGGGAAGCCAGCGACTGACTGGAGCCGTCCTGGACCGGCTAACACATCACTGCCATATCCTGGAGGCAACCGGCGAGAGCTATCGACTCAGCGACGCCAGAAAACGCTCATCCAAGAAGAAATAGCCGCCGATTAGCACCAAATCAGACAAGAAAAACAATCAGCATAATCGGCCTCCCCCATGGGGGAGCACCTACGTTCTTTCAATTAATCCAAACTCAAACTAGCATAGAACCCTTGAACCCCGAGCGCTGCACTTTCTAACCGAGCAGCGCTGCAGTATTCGAGTGGTGTTTAGATTCGCGCCCACAAATGGCGACGGCCTCGGCAGCGTCCATCCAACCAAACCAAAGATCGGTATCCGAGCTTCAACTGCGAATGAGATCTGGCATGTGGACACGACCTTGATCCGACTACTCGATGGTAGCCGTGCTTATCTACACGCAATCATCGACAACTATTCACGTCGTATTCTCGCTTGGAGTGTTGCTGGCACCTTCCAGCCTGGCGTCACTGCTCAGCTCTTGATTGACGCATCAAGGAGCATGACATCCGGGAAACCGATGTTGCTAGTCGACGGTGGTGGCGAGAATTTCAATTCGGCCGTTGACGAGGTTGTTGAGTCCGGACTACTAAGACGAGTCTTGGCCCAGACGAAGATCACGTACTCGAATTCACTGATCGAGTCTTGGTGGAGAATACTCAAGCATCAGTGGTTGTATTTTAATGGTTCTTCACCGATTTTAATGGGTGTTTTCAGCACGGTTTGAGTTTCAGTTTTCCACAGAAGAACAGGATGCGGGTGCGGTAGTTCGCAAAGTTGCGGAAGCCGCG
>CAUZOL010000114.1:0-18615 GCA_963581435.1 Planctomycetota bacterium | reverse complement strand
CAGGAATTCCGTTCGGTCGTTTTGGGGTTTCCTTTCCCATGCCCGAAACCATCGCATCTTCCGCCTCATGCGCGAAGAGCGGTTTTGTGAACGGTTACGGCACCAACAAACCGCACTTTCTCAAAAACTTTCCCCGTCACCCAAAACCCATCCCTACCCAAACACTCGCGATTTTGGCAAACTAGGAAGATGGAGAACCACCATTTTGTCCGCTCTTCGGCGGGACGCTGGACGATGGCATCTCTCCGCTTCTTTTCTCGCAGGCACTGATGTTTACCGGGTTGGTTGAAGGACGAGGCACGATTCGGGAAATCCGATCGGATGGGGCGGCGGTGCGGCTGCTGGTTGAAGCACCTGCGGAGATGGCCGGCCGAACCGACGGCGATCTGCCCTGCCGCCTGGGCGATAGCGTGGCCATCAACGGTTGCTGCCTGACGGTTGTCGAGGTCGATGGTCTTTGCTGGGCGTTTGAAGCCGGGGCGGAGACGCTGTCGAAGACGAACCTCGGACGAATGGCCGAGGGCGATCCGGTGAATCTGGAGCGGCCGCTTCCCGCCGGTGGTCGATTGGGCGGGCATTTCGTGCAGGGACACGTCGATGGTGTCGGCACGGTCGAATCGGTGGAACGCGATGGCGAATGGGTGACGATGTGGTTTCGCGTCCCCGCCGAGTTGGGCCGGCAGATGGTGACGAAAGGCTCGGTGACGATTGACGGCGTGAGTTTGACGCTGGTCGATGTCGAGCCGGAACGCTTCAGCGTGGCGTTGATTCCGCATACCCTCGATGTCACAACGCTGGGCGTGCGACAGCCGGGCGACGCAGTCAACATCGAAACCGACATTCTGGGCAAGTACGTTCTTAAGTTTATGGAAGCCGCAAACGGCCAATGAAATCGCACGAACGACAAACGCGTTCCTACTTGATGAAGCTGTTTCGCACGAAAGGCTTTCATCCGCAGACACATCTCGGCCAGAATTTCCTGATCGATCTGAATATCGTCGATTACATCGTCTATCGCGCACAGCTTTGCCCCGACGATGTCGTGCTGGAAGTCGGCGCGGGCACCGGCGGCATGAGCACCTATCTGGCCGAGCAAGC
This sequence comes from Planctomycetota bacterium, assembly GCA_963581435.1. Classification (GTDB taxonomy): domain Bacteria; phylum Planctomycetota; class Planctomycetia; order Planctomycetales; family Planctomycetaceae; genus JABISG01. Next base: position 17,517 of record CAUZOL010000114.1, on the reverse strand, counting down.
CGCGGCGCTGGTTTCGGTCGAGGTCGATCAAAACATGCACCGCCTCGCAGCAGATGCACTGAGCGGATACGACAACGTCACGCTGCTGAAATGCGACGCGTTGGAGAACAAGAACAAGTTGTCGAACGAAGTGCTGGATGTGGTGCAAAGTAAATTGGACGAAGCCCCGGAGCGACGGCTCGTGTTGGTGTCGAACCTGCCGTACAACATCGCCACGCCCATTATCTCCAATCTGGTGGCGACCGAATTGCCCTGGATACGAATGGTGGTCACCATTCAATTGGAACTGGGCAAACGGATGGTCGCCAAACCCTCAACCAGCGATTACAGCGCGTTGTCGGTCTGGCTGCAGTCGCAATGCGGGGTAAAACTTCTCAAGACGCTCGGCCCGACGGTGTTCTGGCCGCGACCGAAAGTGAATTCCGCCATCATGCAACTTGTCCCGAACAAGCAGAAACGCGCAACGATTCGCGATCGCGAATTCTTTCACGATTTTGTTCGTCGGCTATTTCATCAGCGACGCAAATTACTTCGGAGCATGATGGTCTCGATGTATCGCAAGCAGTTGACGAAACCGGAGATGGACGCGATTCTTGAATCGTTGGGGTTGAAGAGCACCGCGCGAGCGGAAGAGTTGGCACCCCATGAGTTGGTGAAGTTGGCCGGCAGCGTGCAAGCGGCGATTGGGGTGTCGGAGATGGTGGATGATGATGCAGGGTAACAGGCATTTGTAGGGAACGCCCTCTGTGGCGTTCCGGATCGGTGAGCAAGCGCGGAACGCCACAGAGGGCGTTCCCCACAGTAGTTCTCAGAAAAACGGCAGTTGGTGGGAGAAAACAAAATGGAAGATCGAATCGTCTGCGATGGAATCACGTTTGATGATGTGCTGCTCGAACCGGCTTTCAGCGAGGTGGTGCCTTCGGAAGTCACAATCGGCTCGCGGTTAACGCGGAACATTCCATTGAATGTCCCGGTGATCAGCAGCCCGATGGACACCGTGACTGAAAGTGAGATGGCGATTGCGATGGCCCAGGAGGGGGGCATGGGCATCATTCACAAGAATATGTCGATCGAACGGCATTCGCTGGAAGTCGATCGCGTCAAGCGGAGCGAACACGGCGTGATTGTCGATCCGGTCACGCTGTCGCCGAACGCGACCGCCGGCGAAGCGGCCCACATTATGGACGAGCGGAACATCGGTGGGGTTCCGATTACGGAGAATGGGCAACTCAAGGGGATTTTAACGCGCCGCGACCTGCGGTTCCTCGAATCGAAGGAGACGCGTGTTGAAGATGTGATGACGAAAGAAAATCTCGTCGTTGCCCCGCCCGATACGCGGCTCGTCGATGCGGAGCGGATTCTTCGGGAAAATAAAGTCGAGAAACTGCTCCTGGTTGACGACGAATACCAATTGCAGGGGTTAATCACAATAAAGGATATCGATAAGAATTTACGGTTTCCGCTGGCGTCGAAAGATTCCCGGGGACGGTTGCGAGTCGGTGGTGCGGTGGGCGTGGGAGATTACGAGCGGGCTGGCCAATTGATTGAAGCCAGCGTCGATGTACTCGTCGTCGATAGTGCTCACGGCCATTCGCGGAATGTGATTGAAACCGTCAAGGAAATAAAGAAACGGTGGGACATTGACGTCATCGCCGGCAATGTGGCCACCACCGAAGGAGCCAGAGACCTGATTCGTGCGGGAGCCGACGCCGTCAAAGTGGGAATCGGTCCGGGATCGATTTGCACGACGCGGATTATTTCCGGCGTGGGTGTTCCGCAGTTGACGGCAATATCGAACGCGGCCAAAGCGCTGGCCGACAGCAACGTGCCGATTATTGCCGACGGCGGAATTCGATACAGCGGAGACATTTGCAAAGCATTGGCGGCCGGGGCACATACCGTCATGCTGGGGGGATTGTTGGCCGGGTTGGACGAAAGCCCCGGCGAGATGATTTTGTATCAAGGCCGTAGCTTCAAGCGATACCGCGGAATGGGATCGCTGGGAGCGATGGTGAAGGGGAGCAGCGAACGCTATCGGCAGGGATCGGCCGAAGGCGACTCGAAGCGGGCCGGCAAACTGGTGCCCGAAGGTGTTGAAGGACGTGTCCCCTATAAGGGACCACTGAACGCGTTGTTGTACCAACTGACAGGCGGCTTGCGGGCGGGTATGGGATACTTGGGAACGCAGAGCATTGATGAACTGCGAACCAGCGCCCGATTTATTCGGATTTCAGCGGCTACGGTGAGGGAGAACCATCCGCATGACATTGCCATCACACAGGAATCGCCCAACTACACGGCGGAATATTCGCCGGTCGAAGGTGTCTAATTGCCTGCTGGCGACGCTGCTGATTGCCGCGTCGGCCACCGCGATGCATGCCGATGACCCGGTGAAGGCGAAACCGGTCGGCACGTCGCCATTGGAACGACTGAGATTGCGGTCGCCGTCGAAGCGGTGGGAAGTGCTGAAACAGCGGTTAAGGCCTCTGGAATCTCAGGACTCCGAAAGTCGGCCGGTTGCTGCTGCGACGCGGCAGCCATTCCTGCTTCCCGTGCAAAATGAAACGCGTACGGTTGCGCCATTTGCCGCCGGTAGCGCAAACGTCCCAGCGTCGGCCGTGCAGGAAACTGCGCCGGATGAAGGCGGCAGCGAAATTCAACCGAGTTTCGCAGATCCATCCACAGTCCTTCACGTCGAAACGGCAATTGGCGAGATTCTACCGTACTTCGATTACGAGCCTTCGGAAGTGGCCGCGCAGGAGAAGGACTGCAAGACGATCTGCCCCTGTGCCAACGGAATCGACTGTCGAAAGCCGGGCGGAACCAAGCCGTGTCCGTGTCCGGAAGATGACATCAAGCAGCCCTGGATTGTGAAAACATACACGCCGCGTGCGTTCGACGAAAAGCCGTTCAACTGGGATGCGTCGAATGTCTTTTCGTACCCGCTTTACTTTGAAGACAAGGCACTGGAGCGATACGGGCACACGCACGTTGCAATTCTGCAACCCTTCATTTCAATCCAACGAGTTGGCGGGCAATTGGCTCTGTTGCCCTATCAAATGGCTCTGAAGCCGCCGAAGCATCACCGGTATGCGTTGGGCTACTATCGGCCCGGCGAATGTGCACCGGGATTGCACTACCAGATTCCACTGAATGCCAAAGCCGCATTGGTGCAGGCGAGCGTAATGACCGGCGCGTTTTTAGTTTTCCCATGAATCCACAATTAGCACGATCGTCGGCGGTTGCATCGTCGCCGCTGGCCGTGTCTACTGTTGTAAGAGGCGACGTCAAAACCCGGTTGTGGGTGAACTCTGCACTTGAATACTAGGGGTGTTGTGAGCCAACAGAGGGTTTTGACAGAACTTCAAGACAGACACAAATCCACGGGTAGCAGGAAGGCAGATTCAACGATGCAAGGCGACACTACGGTCGATCGATCACTGGCCGACGATATTATCAAGCGGGTGACCAGCTTGATGGTCGAAGCGGAAGATACGGGAAAGCCGCTGGAGATTGACCCCTACCGAGCGCAGCTCTTCGAGTTATTCGTAACGGCACACGGTGCCGGCTACGTGGAAGAGGATGCCGACGTGGATCTCACATCCGACGGACTCTGCCGCGAATTGGCCGATCGCTGGGGCTTGGCACACGCCGTGCGCGAATCGTCGGCATCCCAGCAGAAACTCCCCACAGAGCAACTCACAAAAATGCGACTGCTGTGGTCGGTGATGCGGATGTGGATGGAATGGACCTACGCCTGGCAGCGCTGGGAAGAATTCCACCAGGGCAACCCGCTCGACAGCGCCGACTGACATGTCATGCGGTACCGGATGAATAGCCAAAGCCGCCGGGCCGCGTCCCGGCGGAACTTACTGAATGGTCATTCGCCGCCAATTTCGCCCCACACGCGGCACAACGCCCGCGCCGCGGCATCGATGTCGAATGTCGATTCCGCGCGACTTCTAGCGGATGCCGCCAGCCGTTCCCGTAGTACTTCATCGCTCCGCAGTTCCGTTATCGCGGACGCCAGCAAAGCGGGATCGTTCGGCGGAATCAAACGTGCCGAGATTCCATCTTCCACAATTTCCGACGTACCACCCACATCGGTGGCGACGATCGGCAGCCCCGCTGCAGCCGCTTCCAGAAGTACACGTCCCAGCGGTTCCTGATGCGCTGGATGCACAAGCAGGTCGGCCTCATTCATGATCCACGCAACGTCGTCGCGGTAACCGAGCCGATGCAACCGGTCGCCGAGACCGGCCGATTCAAACCCGGCAATCAGATTGCTCTCAAAATCAATGCTCTCTTGCTTCGACGAATTACGCATGCCCACCAGCAGGTAGTGGACGTCGGACGCATTCTCGGCGACGCGAACGGCCGCTTCGGCCAACACATTCTGCCCCTTGCGCAGGCCAATCTGCCCAATCGTGACAACGAGAATCGCGTCATCGGGCAAACCCAGTTCCCGTTTCAATCGTCCCGTCGGCGGACGGGGACAAAACTCCGCGCAGTTAACGCCGTTGTAAAGCACGCGCGTTCGTTCGGCATCGAGATTTTGCGCGACGTGAAAATCTCGCGTCGCCTCTGAGACCGCAATCAACAACCGATTGCGATTCAAGTCATCGACAGCCGCCCGGCTCAGCTTGATGATGTCGCGCAGGTGCGCAATCGTTGGAATAGAGAATTCGTCGGCAATCGCTCCAGTCAGCCGCCCCATCGACAGGCTGTTGGCGTGGACAATCTGCGGCGATACGGCTGCAATGGCACCGCGCAGATTCTCACAGACAACATCGCGCGGCAATCTTTTTTCGTCACCGTCTCGCAATTGCAACGGCACGCGCCGGATGCCGCGCGCATCGAGCGCCTCGGTCAGCGGACCTTCCGACGGCGCAACGGCAACGAACTCAAATTGCCGACAAACCGGCCGATCCAACACGGCCAGCATCGAACGTTCGCCGCCGTTGAGCGTGGCGTATTCGAAAACGATCGCAACCCGAATAATTTGCGCGACCTCTCAGGTTTAGTAACGCGCCAAGTCGGCGGTTTCACGCGATTCGCTGAGCGCGCCGACGATTCGCTGCGCCTCGGTAATCATCATTTTTAATTCGCTGCCAATTGCCAGGAACTGCCAACCCTCGGCGATGCGTTGCTCGACGTCTTCGACCGTCTGCACGTGCAAACCAACCGGCGTGCCGACCTGTTTGCCGATGGTGAGTACGCGCTGCATCATCTCTTCGTGTGCTTCGGGCGACGGATCGACGCCATCGGGAGTCCGCATTTGCGCTCGCAGATCGACCGGTCCGATGAAAATTGCATCGACGCCCGGCAGACTGTAGATTTCCTCGGCATTCTCCACACCTTGCGGCGATTCGGTCTGCAGGACGACCAGGATTTCATCGTTCGCCTGCTGGAAGTATTCTCCTGCCGTGGCATCGAAGTTGATCGAGTGCTGCCCGCCACCCAGCGAACGGTTGCCGACCGGCGGGTACTTGGCGGCGGCAATTGCCGTTCTTGCTTCTTCGACGGTATCGACCATCGGCACCACAATTCCCATTGCCCCGGCATCGAGGACGCGTTTGATGTGCGTGTGATCGCCCTTGGGGACTCTCACCAAAGGCACACAACCGGCGTCGGCAATGGCACCGAACAAAAGTGACGCCTGTTCCCAGTCGATGGCCGAATGTTCCATGTCGATCGTCAGCCACGGAAAACCGACACGGGCCATCAGTCGCGTCGCAAACACGTTTCCGAAGGACAACCAGGTGCCAACCTGCGGTTCACCGGCTTGCAACGCAGCTTTGACGGGATTCTTCTTCATCGTACTGTCACTCGATTCGGCTGAGGTCTCACGGTGGGAATTCTGACAACGACCGTTAGAATACCCCAAAACAGACAAGACTGCGAGCGGCTCGCAAAATCTCCGCTTGCGGTTTCGCGGTCCATCGAATCTCAAGTGAACCTTTTAGCGGAAACATTCATGAGCGATTTTGTCAGCGTCGCCAAGGTGGGCGATATTCCCGACGGTGAAGCACGGACTTTCCCCGTTAACGGTCGCATGGTTGCCGTCTTCAATTCCGACGGCGAGTTGCACGCCATCAACGATACCTGCCCGCACATGGGGGCTTCGCTGGCGACCGGACATGTTGAAGACGGCGCGGTGACCTGCCCCTGGCACGCATGGCGGTATTGCATCAAGACCGGAACGTGGTTGGACAATCCGAATCCGAAACTCGCGACCGATTGCTACCAGCTTCGCGTCGAAGGCGATGACGTCCAGGTACTGGTCCCCGATCCCCCGCCACGTCCGGTGACACCCGCAGAGAACGATTAACGCTTGCGGTTTCGCAGTTCCCAAGATGTCGAAGGGCCGCTAAACCGCAAGCAATCGCCGTACAGTTACAGCGCGCACGACTCACCGGGTTTCAGGATGATCGGTTCGGTCGATGTCTCGGCGGCGACGCGTTTCGCCCACGCCTCGCCATCCTGCGCAATCAACGGCCACGTGTCATAGTGGTCGGGAATCACCCGTTTCGGTTCGATCAATTTCACCGCTCGCAGTGCATCGTCCGGCCCCATGGTGAAGTTGTCGCCGATTGGCAGAATCGCCAGATCGATGCCCTCTTCGCCGATCAGTTTCATGTCGTAAAACAGGCCGGTGTCGGCGGCATGGTAGATGTTGCCGTCCACGGTCTTCAGCAGAATCCCACAGGGGTTACCCCCGTTGGCACCGTCGGGCAACATCGATCCATGGTGCGCTATCGTGAATTTGACGGTGCCGAAGTCAAATTCGTGCGCCCCACCAATGTGTTGGGCGTGCCGGTTTTCGATCCCCTGATTGCCGAGCCATTCGGCAATTTCGTGGTTTGCGATCACCAACGCTCCAGTTCGTTTGGCAATGGCGATCGTATCGCCGATGTGGTCGCCATGTCCGTGCGAGACAATGATCGCATCGGCCGAAACAGCATCGGCCGTTGTCGAGGCGGCCGGGTTACCGGTGAAGAACGGATCGATGAGAACCGTCTTGCCGTCGATATCGACTTGAAACGTTCCGTGTCCCAGAAACGTGACCGATGTTGTCATGTTTGCTCTCTCGTTATTCACGCGACCTTGGGTATTTGCGGATCATTTAGCCCGCCGTGAATACACGGCGGGCCAGCGTGCGGTGGTTGTTACGCGTCTGATACCTCGTTGACCGTCCGGAGGCCATGGCCGGCCCACGGTCTGTTCACCGGGGGCTAACTGTTGAGAATCTGATTCATGTTCTGTTTGTAGGCCTCGACGCCGGGCTGGCCATACGGGTTGATTCCGATCAACTGGCCTTCAACGACCGTCGCCAACATCAACATTTGCAGTAACTGGCCCATGCAATACGCATCGACTCGCGGCAACAGAATGTCGGCGGTCGGCCGCTTATCGTCGGCGTAGGCTTTGTTGGTTCCGTTGATGGCCGCCGACAACAATTCTGGAAGAGTCTTGTCGGCGTGAACGTTCAACTGGTCCTGGTTCTCGCCATCGGGAACGGTGGGAACGTCGAGCAGCGCGGCTGACGGTTGCTCGACGATCACATTGGTGATCAGTTTGTCGCGGCGTCCCTCCTGGTGTTGTTGGCCGCGACTGTGCAGGTCACGCGTATTAACACCGGTGATGGGTGTCGCCCCGCGTTCGTGTTTGCCGAGACTTTCCGAAAGGAGTTGGTCGTACCATAGCCCAAGCGCTTCGAGCCGTTTACCCCAGGTGGACAAAACGCGTACGTCCATCCCTTGTTCTTCAAACAGCGCCGCAGTGACGACATAATCGATCACCGTATTTTCGCCCGGCGGCGCATTGCGGAGTTGTTCAGTCATGTCGGCCGCTCCCTGCAGCAGCGCGACAATGTCAATGCCAAGCATCGCCGCCGGCAACAGACCGACTGCCGTAAAAACGGAGAATCGCCCGCCGACGCCATCCGGAATGGGAAAGACGTGCGGATATTGTTTCACCGTGGAAAAGTCGCGAAGTTTCCCCGTCTCGCCGGTCACGGGGATGACGCAACTGCGAGCCTCGGCCGAGTCGGCGCCATACAATCGTTCGAGCGCTGCTCGGAACAGCCGGAACGCGACCGCCGTTTCCAGCGTGCCGCCCGACTTACTGATGACCGTCAATCCCCAACGCTGCGCGACGTCGTTCGCATCGGTGCATTGGCTTTCCAGCAGTTCCAACAGACATCGCTGCACGTCGTTGTCGAGGTTGTTCCCCTCGAAGTAGATTCGCGGCACGCCATCGCGGTTTTCGCGGCTGAGTTCATTGTGAAACGGGTGGCATAACGCCTCGAACAACGCCCGCGCCCCCATATACGAGCCACCGATTCCCAGCACAACAAACCGGTCGATTCTCGCGCGCAGTTCGGTTGCCGCCTGTGTGATGTTCCCGACGAGGCTGTCGTCGCCGTTGTTCTCGTAATCTGCAAGAAGCTCGGCCGGTAGATTGATGAAGCCGGCATCGAGCGGTTGTTTTTCGTTCGGAATCGATCCGCCCGATTTCATCAGGTCGATGTCGGCCAACGCTTCATCGCGCGCTGCCAGAACTTTGTCGCGCATCGCCGTCACAAGTTGATCGTCGAGCAATTTGTGTGCGGCAGTGGGGTTGTACCGGATTCCGTTCGTCATGTGATTCCCGCGAGATGTAACAGTGAAATCGTGTGTCTCTGCGATGCGTTGCATCGCAGCTAGTCGGGTCGAAGTTCGCCCGCGGCCATTATACGGGGGAGTTCGGCGAGGTCGAGGTTGCCGCCGGAGAGTACGGCGACCACTTTCTTCCCCGCAAATCGTTCGCGCTGTTGATACGCGGCCGCCAATGTGGCCGCACCGGCTCCTTCAGCCAGATTGTGTGTTCGCTTCAACAAAGAAAAGCTGGCACGCCGTAATTCGTCGTCATCGACAATGATGACGTCATCCATTACCTGCCGCATGATATCCATCGTCATCTCGGCCGGAACACCGGTCGCCATCCCTTCCGCCCATGTATCGACTCTGTCGCTCGTTTCCATACGGCCCGATTTCCACGATCTGGCGACGGCATCGGCACCGCTGGCTTGTACGCCGATGACAGTCGTTTGCGGCCGCACCGCCTTCGCAACAATTCCGTTGCCGCAAACTCCGCTGCCCAGTCCAATCGGTACGATGATGACATCCGGGTCGGGCAGGACATCGAAGATTTCACAGGCCATCGTGCCGACGCCGGCAATCAGTTTCGGCTCGTTGGCCGAATGCACGTAGCGACCGCCTTGCGGGACGACTTCGCGTTCCATGTAATCGCGAGCTTCGTCGAAGTGGCGGCCGGCCTCAATGAGTGTCGCTCCGAGACCTCGAATTGCGGCGTTCTTGTCGGGGTTGTTTCCTTCTGGCACGACAATCGTGCATTCGACTCCAAACCGCCGACAGGCGAACGCCAACGATTGGCCGTGATTCCCTGTTGAGCAACCCAGAATACCGCCTGCCTTTTCCTCGTCGCTGAGCGTGCCGATGAGATTAATCCCGCCGCGCACTTTGAACGCGCCGACCGGATGGTGGTTCTCATGTTTGACGAAGAACTGACAACCGAGCAGTTCGCTTAAACCGGGCCACTCGATGAGCGCCGTCGGCGGCAACACCTCGCGCACCCACGGCAACGCATCGAGAACGTCGTTGTAATCGACTGACAATTCGGTCATCAGATATCTTCGGCCTCCAGCGAACGCTTGCGGTTTAGCGGCGTCTTGCTCTGCAGACGCTCCTGTGTTGAGAAACCCGGTTTCTTCAAGAAAACGGGTTTCTGTTCTATGGGGTTTCGGTTCTAGGCCGCCAGACGCCGTTGACGAATCTGGTCGATGGTCACGGCGACGACGATAATCACACCAAGAATGATATCCTGCACAGGATTGCTCAGTCCCAACTGCGTGCAGCCGCTGGCGATGACGGCCATAATGGCCGCTCCGGTCAGGGTGCCGACGACAGTTCCGCGACCACCGCTGAGGCTGCCTCCACCGATGACGACCGCGGCAATGATCCGCAGTTCCAGACCAATACCCGATGTCGGATTTCCCACCGATAATCGCGAGAACTGATAAATGCCGGCGATGCCGACGAAGAAACCGGACAGGGTATAAATCGCAATCTTGTTCCAGGCGACGTTGATTCCACACAGACGAGCCGTCGATTCGTTCGAGCCTAGCGCGAAGACGTAGCGGCCGAAGACCGTGTACCGCAGAATCAACGCCAGCAGTATGGCGAGTACGATGACGAGCCAAACTCCCAGGGGAAGCCGTAGCGATTCGGCGACCCAAATAACTGTCCGTCGAAACCACGAAGCATCGGCACCGACTTCGCCCGACCAGGGAACGAACCACTTGCCAGGAACCAGGTACTGCTCGCGGAGACTGAGAAAGCCGCGTAACCATTCGGGGATCTGAGTCGTCCGATCAGGTCGGACGGTCGTTTCCTTTGCGATGATCTTGGCGACGCCGAGGAAAATGGTCATTGTTCCGAGCGTGACAATGAACGGCACCACGCGCAGCGCGCTAATGAGAACGCCGTTAATAAGTCCGGTTACACATCCCGTCCCGATAGTCGCCAGAATGGCCAACGCGGGAGAGGCTCCTTCCTTCAGACACCAGGCAAGCACCGTGGCACATAGGGCGAGCGCGGTCCCAGCCGACAGGTCGATGCCGCCCGCAATAATAATCAGTGTCATTCCCATCGCCGCCACGGCGACTGTCGCGGTCGGAATTGCGACGGCACGGTTATTGCGAGGAGTTAGAAACGTGCCACCGTCTTCCTGGGCCGCGTCAGTTATTCCGAAGAAGAGGTACACAACCGCCAGCGCTAGAAAGGGGCCGATCACGTTCAATAAAGCGTTCCCACGCGACGTCGCCAACAGTTGAGGCTCCGGCGTGGTTGTGGTGTTTGTCTCGCTGCTCATATCGACTCACCCGCCACTGCAACCGCCATCGCTGTCTCCTCTGTCCAATTATTGGCCGGTCGCACTTCGCAGACGCGGCCGCGCGACATCACCGCGACACGGTCGCAGACCGCCAGCAATTCCGTCAAATAGGAACTGACAAAGAGAATTGCCTTGCCGGCTGCGGCCGACTCGCCCATCAGCCGGTAGATCTCCGCCTTCGTACCGACATCGATACCGCGCGTCGGTTCGTCGAGCAGTAGTACGTCCGCATCCTGATGCAGAACGCGGGCAATGGCGACCTTCTGTTGATTTCCGCCGGAAAGGTTTTCAATTGCCTGTTCCTGGGACTGCGCTTTGATTTTTAGCTTGCGCATCCATTGCGAAACGGCTTGCCGTCGTCGTCGAAGGTTCAGGAAACCGACGGTGCGATACGGTTGCAGTCGACTATAGGTCATGTTGTCGGCAATCGAGCGCGACTGCGCCAGACCTTCGCCCTTGCGGTCCTCTGAAACCAGGCCCAAACCCGCGGCAATCATGTGTGATGGCCTTCGACGCGGCGCAAACTGCCCAACTTTGACAGTACCTGTTTTGACTGGATCCAGCCCAAAAATACATCGGAGCAGTTCCGTCCTGCCGGCACCGACCAAACCGGCGACGCCGAGGATCTCGCCGCGTCGCAAGTCGAGCGTCACGTCGGTCGGTACGGCAGATCCGCTCAAGCGACCTAGCGACAAGACGACGTCGCCTGGAGTGTGCGGCACCGAGGGAAACAACTCATCGACACTGCGTCCGACCATCAACGCGACGATTTCGCTCTCACTAACCTTTTCAAGCGAACCGCTTCCCACGGCGCAGCCGTCGCGCAGTACCGTGTAGTGATCGCAGATCTCGCGTACCTCATCCAAAAAATGGCTGATGTAAACGATCCCGATTCCCGTCTCCTTCAGGCGGGCGACCACAGCGAACAACCGCTCGACATCGTGCCGGGCCAGAGAACTTGTCGGTTCGTCAAAGACGATAATTCGCGTCTCCATTACGAGCGCGCGGGCGATCTCGACGAGTTGTTGCGCGCCAACCGACAGTCGATCAACCAGGGTATCGGGCTGCAACTCGGGATGTCCAAGTCGGTTGAGAACTTCGCGGACGCGCTGGCGTTGGAGATCGCGGCGGAGAATGCCCCAGCGACCGGTTTCCTGTCCCAGCATGATATTGTCTTCGACGCTGAGATCGGGCGCGAGGTTCAATTCTTGATAGATCATGGCGACGCCTGCCAACCGCGCAGCGTGCGGGCTGCGAGGCGCATAGGGCTGTCCGGAGATCTGCATGCTGCCCGAGTCGGGCGGGACAGCACCGCTGAGCACCTTCATCAACGTGCTCTTGCCGGCCCCGTTTTCGCCGATGAGGGCGAGGACTTCCCCCGCGTTGACGTCCAACGCCACATTGCGCAGCGCATGCGTCGCCCCGAATCGTTTGGAAACGCCGGTCATTCGCAGGAGCGGATCAGGCACGGGAGGGTCAATGTCTAATGTCGAAATTCAATTGACGAATGTCAAGACGTCATCAAACTCATGCAACTCATGCAACAAAACAACGGATCAAATGCCGAAGAATATCGAGTAAGAACAATTCGCCATTCGGACTTCGTCATTCATTCGACATTCGTCATTCGACCTTCATAATTCCTACGCGTCAGTCCTCAAATTGCTGCGGCTTGAGGAGTTTGCTCATCTCCGTCTCGTCCATGTTTTCCGGTGTGGCCACGTATTCGCCGGTGTTGATTCGCTTCTCGACATCTTTGCCTTGTTGCTGGGCCATCAATGCCATCACAGCTTCGTAACCCATTTTGACCGGATCCTGCAGCACAATCCCATCAACGCTACCTTCGCTCATTCCTTCGATGAGCGGCTGATTCGGATCAAAGGCGACGAATTTGACTTTGCCGGCCATCTCCAGATCGCGGAGCGCGCCCAGCACGCCGGTCGCGTTCGGTTCGCAGACGGCAAAAATGCCATCGACTTTTTCACGATGTTTCTGCAACAGCTGTGTCGCCTTGTCGAGTGAGGACTCAGGAGTTGTTCCAGCGTACTCGTCCGAACTGAGGACGTTGATGTCGGGAAACTCCTTTTCGAGTGTTTCCAGAAATCCGCGTTCGCGATTCTCGGTGCTTTCGCTGCCGGGATTGTATCGCAGCATGATGACGTCGCCCTGCTTTCCCAGCACCTCGGCCAACCGCCGCGCAGCCAACGCACCGCCGTTGTAGTTGTCGGTGGCGACATAGCTCACGTAATTCTTCTTGTCTCCGTCCAGTCCGCTGTCGAAGATGACGACGGGAATGCCCGCCTCGCCCGCTTCGACGACATAATCGATCAACGCCTGCGAATCGAGTGGGGCGAGGCATATGCCATCAACTTGCTTGGTGATGAAGTCCTGCACGACGCTGATCTGGCCTTCGCGGTCATTCTCTTGCAACGGCCCCTTCCAGAGAATTTCGACATTGCCAAGTTCTTTTGCGGCCATCTCGGCACCGGCGTGCACCGACTTCCAGAATTCGTGCGACGTCCCTTTGGGAATGACGGCGATGCGGTATTTCTTTCCGCCGCCCGATGCGTTGCCACCCACATCACCATTTCCGTTCGGCGTGTCCGCATTGCCGCCGCCGCAACCGGCTGCCAGTGACAAGGCGAGGAAAAACGCAAATTGCTTCCACATGACGTGAGACTCCGTGTTGCTGTACGAGACCGATTTCTTATTCGCTTTGCATCGTATCACCGGGCAGGGCAAGGTCCAAGCGTCGAGAGGTCTCAGAATGACCTGTAGGGATCGGGCTCCGTCCCGATCCGCCGTCGATCGCGCAATCGTGGAACGCCACAGAGGGCGTTCCCTACACGCCCGGCTTCCGACGAAGCAAGTCCACCCTGGCGCTCGTCCCTCGCAAATCACGATTCAAGTGCAATTCCGTTGCCGACGGCAATTCGCTAACGTAGCGTCCCACGGCATGCCCTGAACTTCTCGCAACAACGAACGATTCGCGATGACCGAAAGCGATGCAACACATCTGGCACACGAGCAACTGCCGCCGCTGTCGCGCGACCGTGGCTTCTGGGGAATGACGGCAACCCAGTTTTTGGGTGCGTTCAACGACAACCTGTTCAAGCAGTTGATTCTGTTGCTCTGTATCGACTTCGCGACGACGAGCGGCGATCAGCAGGGAACTGCGGCGGCATTGTTCGCCCTCCCCTTCGTGTTATTTTCCGGATTTGGCGGATATCTGTCCGACCGCTTGAGCAAGCGGTCGATCATCGTCCTGTGCAAAGTCGTCGAAATCGCCGTCATGCTGGCCGGTTTTATTGCGTTACTGACGGGTGGGCTATGGCCGTTGTTGGCGGTGCTGTTTTTCATGGGAACGCAGAGCGCCTTTTTCGGCCCGTCGAAGTACGGGATTCTGCCCGAAATGATCCGCGAACGTGATCTGCCTGCGGGCAACGGCATGATTCAGATGACGACATTTCTGGCAATCATTTTCGGAACCGCTGCGGCCGGTTATAGCAAGGAATTATTCGCCGACGGTTTGTGGATCGTCACTGCAATTTGCGTGGCCATTGCCATCGTCGGCACGTTGACGTCGCTGCTGGTACGGCGAACGCCGGTTGCTCAGCCGGAATTGAAATTTGAGTTCTCCTCGCTCGCGATCAACGCCGCCACGCGACAACTTCTGTGGCGCGATCGGCCGCTGCGAGGCGTGCTGTTGATCTCGTCTCTGTTCTGGTTCATTGGCGGACTGGTATTGCCAGCCGTTAATGCGTTGGGGAAATCAGAAATGCAGCTCAAGGATGCCCGCACCAGCCTTATGGCGACGTGCATGGGCATCGGCATCGCCATCGGTTGTGTGTCGGCCGGAAAACTCTCGAAGAAACGGTTGCGGTTTGAGTTCGTGACCATCGGCGCATGGGGAATGGCCGCTTGTCTGGCGGCGATCACTTGGCTGGGAACGACGATGGCACCGCCAGGTTCCGATGAACCACAGCCGACCATCGCTGCGTCAACAGAAGCATCTGGTGAGACGAACGACGATTCGTCGATCAGGGTCGCGAGTCCGCCACCCGAGTCGATTGGCCAACTGTTGATCCCCAGGACACGACAGGAAACACTGATACGGCTGACGTTGATTGGACTAGGCCTGTTTGCCGGGCTGTTTGTTGTGCCGCTGCAGGTCTTCATGCAGGCACGCCCGCCCGAAGACCAGAAGGGCCGCATGATTGGTGCAATGAATCTGGTGAACTGGATTGGTATTCTCCTGTCGGCAGTATTCTTTAAGTTGTGCGGGATCGGGTTCGCACACTGGGGAGTTTCCATCAGCTGGATCTTCGCCATCACCAGCCTGTTGCTCATTCCCGTTGCGATCTTCTATCGACCATGCGAAGAATCACTCGCTTGAGTTCTGGCCGCGCCTGCAATTGGAGCGTTGCTTCTACCCGGCGAGTTGTGGTCTACTTGAATCTAGCGCTTTGTCAAGTTTTGTTTTTCGGGTTACGATTTGAGCCGCTGACCCTAATTAATAGTCTTGACGCAGCTCTAGCGTTGTTCGAGTATTTCGTGGTCACTTCTTTAAAGGCATGCGAGCCAAATTGACCTACGGTGACCACCTTGCTGAGCCAATAGGAATTGAATCATGAAATCCACAACCAAACGCCCTGGCCAATTCACCACCATCGCCCTCGCGTCGATCATCATCGGGTTCTCGTTCGCCCCCAGCGGCGCGGCCGACGAACCGCTGCCGAAGGGATATACGATCCCCACGATCGATCTCGCCGACCAGAAAGAACGGCAAACGATTATCGACCGTGAGGCGGGGCAATACCTGGGACATCCGACGACACTGCTGCTGGAAGATGGCAAGACGATGCTGACGGTCTATCCCAAAGGACACGGACGCGGCGCGATTATCTACAAGCGCAGCACCGACGGCGGCCGCACGTGGAGCGAACGGCTTCCCACACCGGCCAGTTGGGCGAGCAGCAAAGAAGTGCCCACGCTGCACCGCGTTGTCGATGCGCAGGGAAAGAAACGGATCATCATGTGGTCGGGGCTTTACCCGGCGCGGCTGGCGGTCAGTGAAAACGACGGCAAGACGTGGTCGGAGTTAAAGCCGGTCGGCGATTGGGGCGGCATTGTGGTGATGGGTTTCGTCGAGAAACTGCGAAAGCCCAGTCGGTATCTGGCCATGTTTCACGACGACGGCCGGTTCTTCACCAGGAACGGAAAGCGGGCCAGGCAGTTTACTTTGTATAAGACGTTTTCAAACGACGGCGGACTGACGTGGTCTGATCCCGTCGCACTCTTTGCCCGCGGCGACGTCCACCTCTGCGAACCGGGCTGCATTCGTTCGCCCGACGGAAAACAGATGGCCGTCCTGCTCCGCGAAAACAGCCGCCGCCGTAACTCCTTCGTCATCTTCTCCAACGACGAAGGCGAAAGCTGGAGCAAACCGCGCGAACTGCCCGCCTCGTTAACCGGCGACCGTCACACCGGCAAGTACACACCCGACGGCCGACTGTTCATCTCGTTTCGCGACACCACGCACGTCAGCCCCACCAAAGGCGATTGGGTGGCATGGGTCGGCACCTACGACGACATCGTCAACGGCAAAGAAGGCCAATACCGCGTGCGGCTGATGGACAACCACAAGGGCGGCGACTGCGCCTACCCCGGCGTCGAACTCCTCCCCGACGGCACAATCGTCACCACCACCTACGGCCACTGGACCAAAGGCGAATCGCCGTACATTGTGAGTGTGCGACTGAAATTGGCGGAGCTTGATGCGATGGCGAAGAAGCCGTAGAGACAAGCGTCAGGCGAGAGCCTGTTCTGCGCCACTCCTTTCATGAGCTTATATTGCGAGATGGGAGAGAACTTCGCATCTCCCATTGTGCGATTTTCCAACAGGGGATACATTTCTCCCAGTTTCGATCACCGTTCTCATCTCGTGGAGGATTGGACATGGAATCGGCTCGGGTTTCTCGATTGGGAATGTTGTTTGTCGCAGTCATGGCAGGGCTCTGGACGACTCATCTGAAAGCCCAAGAACGGCTGACGATCACGTTGGAGTCGGGGCCAGCTTCATTTGTCGCAGTCTCCCCGGATAGCAAAATTCTCGCTTCAGGAAATGTTCTTGACACTACGATCAGGCTGTGGAATGCGAAGACAGGAAAAGAATTGCTCAAGCCCAAGGGGCACGTCGTTGGGAGCCTGATTATGGGAACCTGTTCCGTCACTTTTTCCCCGGATGGGAAGACGTTTGCTGTGGCACGCGGCAAACTTTCATCGTCATCGGAAAAAGGAGAAGGTTCCATCACTTTTTGGGACACAAAGACATGGAAAGAAACACGAACTCTCAGAGGACACGACGACATAGTTCGCCCCATTGCCTTTTCCCCGGATGGAAAGACACTCACTTCGGGCAGTGAGGATAAAACGATCGTAACTACCCAGTGACGAAGATGTGCGCTGGCAGGTTGGGGGACTGGTGGAAGGCGGATTGGATGCCGTCCAGGATTTTCAGGTCGTTTTTGCGGAGCGTCGAGACGTAACCGCGGATTCGGC
>CAUZOL010000113.1:0-18785 GCA_963581435.1 Planctomycetota bacterium | reverse complement strand
GACGCCGATAGAGAGGAAGTGCACGAGCGGATCTCGAAAGAACAATCGCATGGGCGCGCCTACGGCGTGTACCAGATCGGAGAAGTATAGCCCCGTTCCTGTGAGACCATCCATACCTCGTCGGAGATGTCGTCGGAGTCTATACCGAAGTACTTCGCGTCGTACGCGGTCCAACGAGGAGTCGGAATTTCCAGTACCCGCACGTAGTAGAAGGCCCGCTCTTCGGGATCGAAGTCGGGGTCCTGCCAGAAGGCCATGAGCTGCGCGTCGCCGATGGTGTTCGTGTAGGAGGCGTCGGCGACATCGACGGTGGAGCCGACCGGATCGACCGAGCCGTCCCGCCTGACACGGCGGCCGTCGTCGGAGACCGCAACGTTGTAGATCTCCTCGTGGAGCTCACCACTGGCGTCTCGCCACCCTTTGATGACCTGCACGCGATCCAGAGTTGCGCCGTCCGGATCCTTGAGCGCGGCAATCATGAACTTCGGCGCACTACCCGCGGGTGCTGCGCTCAAGTCGCCGCCCATGGGCACGCCCCCGCTGTACCCGATCCGCACGAAGTCGGGTCGGTACACGTCGTCCGACGAATACTCCCAGCCGCCGAAGAACCGGACCGTCATGCGGGGGCCGGTGCTGGCGTAGACTTCCTTGCGCCTCATCGCCGCGAAGATTGACTCACGCGTATTCTCCTCGGCCCAGACCGCTGCGTATCCCGCCGCCGCCGCCTCCCAGCCCACGGCGGCTGCCTGGAGCACAGAGCCTGACTGGAGCATCCTGGTGGCGCTCGGCAAAGCCAGAATATGCTTGCCCCAGTAGTTGTCGTTGTCGGCCGTAGCCAGCGACACATGCGAGTCGGTGCTCCCGATCAGCCCGAACTTAAACGGGTTCCCCCCCAGCGTCTCTTCCAGTGCCAAGCCCCGTTTCAGGGCGGATCTCGCATACTCGGCCTTCTTCAATTCGGGCTGGGCCTCCGGATCCCAATTCTGACAACATCTGTGCCACGTCGGATCGGACGTCGTCCCTGCCCAGCTGTTCCAGGCTTCGAAGTCGGCGAACTCGTCAGTCGGCGAGAGAACCGGGTGCGTCTCGCTGTCCCCTTTGATCTGAGTCACTTCGTAAAGGGGCTCCCAGCGGCTCCGGGCGCGCGCGTATTCGGTGGTGAGCGGCTGCCCGTCGAGTGTCGTGAGCGCGAACATCTCACCGTTCGACAAATTGCCGTTGTGCGGAATGGCCAAGACTTCACCGCCCGTTATCTCTTCATAGCGCGCAAAGTACCGCCACAAATCTTCCGGGTCGATGCTGTCCACACTACTAAAAGGAAGGACCGTGCGCGTCCTTTCGGGACCGTCCTTGAAGATCACCACGCGGTGGAGATTGCCGAAGACGCCCGGCTCGCTCCCCCTAGAAGACCATTCGTACCCCGAAAAGGTCGTGAATGTACCGGGGTCATTGAACTCTTCAGCCATCTCGATAACTCGTTGCCATACTGAACGGTGAAATGCTCCCCCGATCTCCTGCCACTGCAAATCACGCTCCCGGTCGAAGCGCCTGCGAGCCTCAGGCTCGTCGGAAAGCGCGCGATACGTTTCATAGAGCCGGCGGCCGACTTCACTCTGTCGCAATACCTGATCCCCCGCCTGCAAACTGGCCATGACCCCGAGCTGTTCGGCATGGTCGGCAACGACCAAGAAGTCGAGAGGACGCCGGATTCGCGCCGGCTCTCCGTTCAAGGCCCCGACGACATCGCCTCTGGCGAAGCGATACGCCAAGCTCGGCGAGGACTGGTTCCCACGCGAGTTAGCGTCGGGCGAGTTGCTGGTGTGAACGTGCGTATCGCCCCAGTACACGTTGGTCGGATACGACCGGTCAACCTCGGGCGAGTATGAACTCTGCTGCGCCTGCAAAAAGGTGGGCGCCAGCAGAAGGACCGCCACGGTCCAGATACCAGTCAAGCCCTTCATGATGATCTCCTGACGATATGTGGGTTGATCCACTCAATTCTGGTAATCGGGCCGCCAAGACGGACTGGCAGGTTGGCATCAAATCCTGCGGAAAATGGGTGATGTGCAGTCGCTGGTCGCTTGATAGCCACAACACCAATTGCGGTAACTGCTGCCAAAGCCAGTAGTTTAATTTTCATAAGTTTTCGCCCTTTCAAGATATTTTGCAATTACTCTACGCGCTGGCCCAATGGAGATGAAGCTTAGCCAGGGACTGGTAATCTTTCTATAATGTGTAAAACCAAAATTAACTTTTTACACAACTTTCAAGGCTATCGAAAGTCCTTTCGCTGAACTACCTGAATACCTTTACCGTGACCGACCCGGAGACGTGGCCCCGTTCGTGGACAGCCGATGCGCCGGAACCCCGAGCCGATGTACAAGTATGCCTGTCACGAGGGCAACTACTCGATGGTCATGCTAGGCGGATGCCGGATCGAGGAGTTGACCGAGGCCGGTCTGCGGTAGGCTCACCGTGGCAGCGTGAACGCAGCGAGGTACGGCGTGTCGCCACTGACCGTGCCCGCGATGTACTGCCGTCCATCCAGCATGTAGGTCATCGGGCTCCCAATCGCGCCGCCAGGCAGGTCGACGGTACCGCGGAGCTCGCCCGACGCCTTGTCATACGCCACCAGCTGTGGCCCGTCGTTCGTCCCGCCCGCGGTCAGCGTGTAGACGAGCAGCGTCTTCGTGACAAACGGACCATTTCTTCCACTATCGCCCCCGAGCGGTGGGAGGTCGAGATCCCGGAGGAGCGGGTGCTGACGGACGCGGTCGCCGTTGCCGAGCGGCGTCATCCACAGGTGCTCGCCGGTATTCATGTCGATGGCTGTCATCCGTGAATACGGTGGCTTCCAGAGCGGCAGACCCTGTGGCATCAGTGGGAACGGTCGCGGGTTGCCGGCCTCGAGGAACGGGTCGGCACCACGGCGGAGGATGTAGTCGACCGTGGCTTGCTCACCGGGCTCCGGACCGCGAAAGCGCATCACCGAATGAATGTTGCGCGACGGGACATAGAGGATTGCGGTCTCCGGGTCGATGGCCGCGCCACCCCAGCTGGCACCACCGCCTGCGCTGGGTCGGAACACCGTGCCGCGGAGCGAGAGGGGGGTGTAGAGCGGTCCCATCCGGAAGCCGTCGACCGCCTCGACCGCCATCTGCCGGATGTCCGGTGTGAAGTCGACCAGGTCGCTGATCTGCGTTCCCTGATACTCGAAGGGGAGCGGCCAGGTCGGAAAGGGCTGGGTCGGCGAGAGCACCTCGCCCTCGAGGTCGGTGTCGGTGGCGACCGCGCGCTCCTCGATCGGCCAGACCGGTTCCCCCGTGACCCGGTCGAAGACATACACGAATCCCTGCTTGGTCACCTGCGCGACCGCCTTGACCGGACGACCGTCGACGGTGATGTTGATCAGATTCGGCCCGGTCGGGAGGTCGTAGTCCCATACGCCGTGGTGCACCATCTGGAAGTGCCAGACCCGCTCGCCAGTCTCAAGGTCGAGACAGACAAGACTCTCGGCAAAGAGGTTGTCACCCACTCGATGCCCGCCGTAGTAGTCGGAGGTCGGCGTGCTCGTGGGAATGTAGACATACCCGAGTTCGGGGTCAGCCGTAATGTTCCCCCAGGTGTTCGAGTTGCCCGAGTAGCGCCACGCCTCGTTGAGCCAAGTGTCGGCGCCATACTCGTCGGCGCTCTGTGGCACATTGTGGAAGTCCCACTTGTGACGGCCAGTCCGCGCGTCGTAGGCGCGCACGAAACCCGGCGCGTTCTCGCGGGTCGGCAGGTAGTCGTGGACCGACGAGCCGACGATGATCGTGTCGCCCACGACCAACGGCGCTGAACGTGACGGCGGGGGCAGACGGCTGGGGTTCTCACGGGCCCGCGGCAACCCCTCCTCGAGACTGACACGGCCGTTGTCACCAAAGCCCGTGGCGAGGAGACCGGTCCTGGCGTCGACGGCCGTGAGGAAGCCGTCCCCGGTTCCCCAGATCACCAGGGCCTCATCACCATCTTCCCAGTAGGCGACACCGCGATGATTCCAGGGGCTCGGCAACGGCGGGCTCCCCGCTTCGTAGACCCGCGGGTTGTAGACCCAGAGCGTCTCGCCCGTCCGCGCGTCCACGGCCGCCGCCTGATAGAGCGGTGTCGACAGATACAGCACGCCACCCGCCATGACCGGCGTCGCGTTCAGCCGCCCGATACTCGGGCTTGTCACCCAGAGGTCGGGGTTCGCCGCTTCGAGCCGCTCGAACACCCTCTCAGCGGGGACGAGTAAGTTGTCGATGGGAAGAAGCGTATCGGCCGACTGCCAGGTCCAGGCCAGCTCCAGGTCGTCGAAGTTCTCCGCCGTGATCTGGTCCAACGGAGCGTATTTCGTCCCCCACGTATCGGCGGCATAGGAGCGCCACTCGCCGTTCTCGGCTCCCGTCTGCGCCGCGCACGGGAGCGTTGCGAGCAAGAGAAGCGCTGCCAGTGTCAGTGTTCGGGGGTCAGATGGCATGTTGGTTGATAGTGTCATGTACGGTTGGCCTCTGCATGTACGGTTGGCCTTGGATCATATCGTCAACCGGCGAGGCACCGCAACCCCAGCCTTTCGGGTCCTGGCTCCAGAGGGGGCCGGCGTTCCGGCCCGTCGGTGGGCTGGGTTGCCTGGGGAGATTCAACCGCCGCTGTGGACGGTAACTCTCATTGAACATGCGGTTGACGCCAGACACTGCAACCCTTAAATTAGGTACTCCTTGGTTCCATAATTGAGTGAACGATGAAAAATAAAATCCTGGTGACGTCGCAGTATGCAATAGTTCTATTAATAGTCAGCTGCGGTCTGTTCGCAGGCCAAATTGCTGTCGCACAGCCGGATTTGTCCGGTGTAAACGTCACTCGTCTGCTGGACCGGCCCATAATCGGGCCGGAAACACATCCCAGTATCGGCGAGAATATCCAGGGACCAACCATGCTGCGCGTTCCCAACTGGGTTGAGAATCCTCTCGGTCGCTACTATATCTACTTTGCCGACCACAAAGGTTTGTACATTCGCCTGGCTTATGCTGACCGCTTAACCGGACCCTGGCAAATTCATGAGCCGGGAAGCCTGCAAATCGAAGACTCCTATTTCGCACCGACGCGTCCGGAAATTTCAGAAGAAAGATTAAACGAAATGATTGCTGCACGACGGGCTAGTGGCGGGGCCCAGCTATCGCATGATATAGGGTTGGAGCTGACAGAGCCGCATATCGCCTCGCCGGACGTGCATGTGGATGATGAGAACGAGCAGATCATCATGTACTTTCATGGTTTGGAAGGGCCCGGCCAACAACACTCCCGCGTAGCCACTTCTACAGACGGGATCAATTTCACTACCAAAGAAGAAAACCTGGGCCGAACCTATATGCGTGCGTTTAAGCATGACAACATGACCTATGTGTTAGCCATGCCTGGTCAGTTCTATCGCTCTGCTAATGGTTTTACAAACTTTGAAGCCGGGCCAAGACTGTTTGTACCTAACATGCGTCATTCGGCAGTATTAGTTCGCGACAATCAACTCTATGTATTCTGGACCCAGGTGGGAGACGCTCCTGAACACATCAAACTCAGCACTATCGACATCAGCGGCGACTGGATGGACTGGCAGACATCGGATTGGGTCGAAGTATTACGACCTGAATACGATTGGGAAGGCGCGAGTGCGCCGGTAGAGCCGTCGGTCAGGAGTACGGCGTACGGGCGCGTGAATCAATTGCGTGACCCTGCTATTTTCGAAGAGGATGGTGAGATCTATTTGCTCTACGCCGTCGGTGGCGAAGCAGGCATTGCGATAGCGCGTGCCGAGCTTGAGTGAAAGTGAAAGGCGCAAACGTAGCAGTTTATAACTTGATCAATTTGGGTCGTCATTTGGTATCAGCTAAAAACTATCGATATTTCCGTCTGCGCGCCTTTGTGCCTTGGGAAAACGCAGTTTCCTTGTATAAGTCTTTCTTCTTTATATATAGACATCAAAAAACCAAAAGTTGTTTCACAATGGATTTTGACGAGATGTACAGTTAGTTTGTCAATACCGTACACAGTAGTGCAATACAAAGTTGAATCCACGAACTTAACAAAATAGGGGAAAAAATCACATGTTCTTTAAATACCTACATAAGCCGTGGATTGTTTGCTTGGTGCTACTCGGTATCTTGCAGTCGTCGTGCTCCCCATCTGAAACAACCCAGGCTGAAATAGACCAGCCTGAAGCAACCGAGGTTGCAGTGGTTGACGAAACGCCTCAGGCTAACAGTGGCTCCAGAAACCAACCGCGTCGGCCGAACATCGTGATCATAATGCCCGACGACCTCGGTAATCGTGATGTCGGTTTTAAGGGCGGGGACATCGCTACACCAAATATCGATCGAATTGCTACTGAAGGCGTGACGTTCGACCGCTTTTACGCAGCGCCCGTTTGCTCACCGACACGGGCCGGTCTTATGACGGGGCGCTACCCAATCCGCTTCGGTTTGATGCGGGGCGTGGTTGGGGCGTGGCGCGACTTTGGCTTGGATACCAGTGAGGTGACCATGCCCGAGGTGCTGGCGCAGGCCGGATACGAGCATCGCGCGATCTTTGGCAAGTGGCACCTCGGTCACCACAAGAAACGCTGGCATCCATTGCGGCGTGGATTCACCGAATTCAAAGGTTACAACTTTGGCATCGACTTCTTCACCCACGAGCACAGATTTCTTGGCGAACGCGAATGGTGGCACGACTACGAGTCTGTAGACGAAGAAGGTTACCTGACCGACTTGCACGCCGAGCATGCGGTACGATTTATCAACACGCACGCGAATGAAGATGAGCCGTTTTTTGTCTATGTGCCGTTCAGCGCGCCGCATTCGCCGCTACAGGCCAAGGCAGAGGACTTGCCGCGCTATGCGCACCTGGAAGCGTTGGCTGAGCCGCGCGGCTGGGAGGAGTCAACCGCCGGGAGGCCGTTGCGGGCTATCGAAGAACGGCGGGAAGGCCGCCGCATTCACGGCTCTATGGTGCATGCTCTTGACGCGGGTATCGGCCGCATTCTTCAGGCGTTGGAGGATAACAAGATCGTCGATGATACGTTGGTGATTTTCTTCAGCGACAATGGTGGTTCGGTGGCCATGGGCGACAATGAGCCATTCCGCGGCGCGAAGGGCAGCGTGTACGAAGGCGGCATACGGGTTGCCGCTGCAGCCCGTTGGCCTGCAGGAAACGTCGTGGGCGGTAAACAAATAGAAACACCAGTGCAGTACATTGACCTTCTGCCTACTTTAATGGGGATCACCGGCATCGATGATCACGGCGGAAAGCCCCTCGACGGACTAGATATGTCGGGGATCATTATGGGGGTCAATGCGGATGTGGCGCCCGAGCGTGACCTGTATTCGTTCATCGCACAGCTCGATCCGGAACGTGAACAAGTGTCCGTAACCGAGGGCGAATGGAAACTCGTCGTGATCGGACCTCCGCTGCCTCGGCCAGGTGCGGCCGAACGGTCCAGAAAAATCCTGTTCCACATCGCCAGCGACCCGCTGGAAAACGACGACGTTGCCGACGAGCATCCTGAAATCGTTGCCCGCCTGTTGGCGAAAGCCGCTGACTTCCGTGCGCTGCAGCCGGCGAACCATATTGCACCATACCGTGAGGGTTCAGAGGGCTTCATACCGCCGCCCAACTGGGATTTTGCTGTAGAGTGAAATCGTGAAAAACAAGAACGGCGTAGAGGTCTGCATGCACTGTTGTTGCTGACCATTGCGTTACTTGATCAACCAGGCACTGCTTTCGTGGCCAATGCCAACGGCGATTATCTGTCACCGGCCCTACGTCAGGAAGTTGAGGCGCTGAGGCCTGCGGTGCAGACGCCGATGAGGGGGTAAGGAATGTCGAATTCCAGTTTACAAACAATGATGGGATTACTACTATGTACACATGCGCCAGGCCAACGAAGCGGCGGCTTGGTCGAGTCCGATCTGGGTCGGCGGCTATCCCCATCAGTAAGATGTCAATCCGCACAGAGCCGAACACAAATTAGGTGGGCACATGAAGAAAACTGAAAGGCAGAAATCGGAGTCGATGAGCCTTAGGCCAGGGGCAGGCAAGCTGCGCAATCGAATATACCCAGTGCGGCTGGAGCGGACACTTGTGTCGGTGCTGCTATTGGCGGTTTTGTTTGGCGGTTGTTCCGACAAACCAGAGGAAGAGAGAGCTGAATCTGCGCTAAATCGGCCGAACATTCTCCTGATAATGATCGACGATCTCGGCTATGAAGCGATAGGCGCTTACGGCGGCATCTCGTACGCAACACCGAACATTGATCGCCTGGCTGAGTCGGGGGTGCGATTCAATCACGCCTACTCGACACCGTTGTGCTCGCCGTCACGCGTTCAGTTGATGACGGGCCGCTACAACAACCGCAATTACGACGAATGGGCGGTCCTAGAGCCGGACGAAATCAGTTTCGGTAATCTTCTGCAGGATGCCGGGTACGCGACTTTCGTCGCTGGTAAATGGCAGCTGTGGGGCCATGATCTGGTGTGGCCCGTAGAGGTGCCATGCTGCCTACATCAAGGGCAGACGCCGACCGATGCGGGCTTCGATGATTATCTGGTCTGGTATCTGGGCAATAAAGGCAGTCGGTATGCGGATCCGCTGCTCTCGATGCACGTAGATGACGATTCGATCTACGCCGATAGTTACGGACCGGACCTTCTGGCCGGCTTCATCAGCGGAGCCATCGAGACGCATGTGGCGCAGAGCCCCGAGCAACCGTTCTTTGGCTACTACCCGATGGTGCTCGATCACTCTCCGTTCACGCCAACACCGGATAGTGCGAGTTGGAACGACGATCGGCATGCCCGGGACCGTGCTAATTTCCCTGACATGGTGAATTACGCCGACAAGCTAGTGGGTCAGCTCATTCACAAGCTGGAGGAGCTTGGCATACGGGACAATACCCTTGTGCTACTCACCGCTGACAATGGTACACCGCGCGGGATAGAGAGCCGCATGCAGGATGGCAGGACAATTATCGGCGACAAAGGTCGCCCCACCGACGGCGGTACGCACGTGCCGTTTATTGCATCTTGGCCTGGCACAATTGACGGCAATAGAGTGTCCGATGCCTTAGTCGACTTTACCGACTTCCTACCTTCGTTGGTTGATGCAGCTGGGGCACAATTACCCGATGATCGGGTCATCGATGGCTTGAGCTTCATACCTATCCTCCGGGGTGATGTCGCGAAAACGCGGGATTGGGTTTTTACCGACTACAGACCTAATTTCAGGCTAGGGGAAGATGGCGAACCAATATTCCCCCCAATCTCCTACGTTCAGGATCAGCGCTTCAAATTGTATGAAGACGGGCGTTTTTTCGACCTTGAGAACGATATCCTAGAAGAAAAACCGCTCGAGACTGCCGCCGCTGACGCGTTGGCAGCCAAGGCGGCACTTCAAGCTGTACTCGATACAATGCTCTAGTATAATAATTATTAAAGGGGCACAAAGAGCACAACTAGAGAAGAGTTGTCCCATAAAAATTACAGTACACATACGGTCAGTAGTAGTGGCTAGAATAGATTGAATGAATGGATTCTATTTTTAGTTTAAACACCTATATTTGACCTTGAAGTACCAGAATCCATCCGTTAGATCTATTGTAAGTAATTGTTATTTTGTAGCTTAAATACTTAAAGCTATTGATAGGTTGTTGGTTGCACTAAATCACGCTCGAAATTACTAGTTTCCTACTTATATAGTTCGTTAATTGACTTTTATAGTTAGCCAAAACGATTAGTATTGAGATACCTAGACTAGACTAGTAAAGAAAAGTCACACTAACGGATATACAGTCATTTAATAAACAGTTAAATCCTTAAACCTAAAAAAATAAAGGAAGAATCATATGCTCTTTAAACACCCACAATGGAAGGGTAGTAAGCGGAAACTTTGCGCAGCGATATCTGCTGTGTCTCTTATGCCTCTTTCTGGAATGGCGCCTGCCCAAGACGATCAAATTGAAGAAATCGTGGTCACCGGCATTCGCGGCAGCTTGCAGCAATCGCTCGATCGCAAACGCAACGCCGACAATTTCGTCGACGCCATCACGGCGGAGGACATTGGGGCGTTTCCTGATCAGAACCTGGCCGAATCCCTAGTAGCAATTCGATCGATATTTGGTGTGGCGATGTCCCCGCCCCTAAAACCGACATCGCGATTACCGAGGTCGTCGGGCATTATGATCACGATGTTCGGCCGACGCGGTTGGTTTCTGGAGCCACTGTTAGGCTGAGGCGTTTCGTCGACCACTGCAACCTCGGTTGCTTCAGGCTGGTCTATTTCAGCCTGGATTGTTTCGGATGGGGCGCACGACGACTGCAAGATGCCGAATAGCACCAAGCAAACAACCCACCGCTTATGTGGGTATTTAAAGAGCATATGATTTTCCCCTATTTTGTTAGATTTGTGGGTTCAAATTTGTATTGCACTACTGTGTACTACTGACTGTATGTGTACTACTGTAATTTTTATGGGACAGCCCTCCTCTTTGTGCTCTTTGTGCCCCCTTTGTGAAAAGTCTGGTATTTGACACCTTGTCGTGACTAGACCCTATACTTCCTTTAATTAGTAGTCAAAATATTTTCCAATCCTTAAACGAGTCTGACGGGCAGGTGGTGTCAGCCGGCTCTCAGTGTCTGCCCATGAATGATTTTGAAGAGTTTCCGGCGAGCTTTCTGAAGCTGCTCCGCCGCCTGGTTGTCACTGATCTGGTGAGCGACGGCATCGAGTATTTCAAAGGTCACCCCGGGTTTCAAATAGTCTTTGGCATCGGTCACTTTCGAGATCAGGGCAACGGAGACATCTGCACCGTACATCTCCTTGAAGGTCTTGACGATTTCACGGGTGGACATGCCTTGGACATACAGGAACAGAATCTTGTCATCCATCGAGGTAAAATGGCGCTGGTGCTTTTGACCAAAGGTTCTAGTATAGTAAGTATTAAAGCGGGCACAAAGAGCACAACTAGAGGAGAGTTGTCTCATAAAAATTACAGTAGTACACATACAGTCAGTAGTACACAGTAGTGCAATACAAATTTGAACCCACAAATCTAACAAAATAGAGGGGAAATCATATGCTCTTTAAATACCCACAATGGAAAGGCAGTAAGCGTAAACTTTGCGCAGCGATATCCGCCGTTTCGCTTATGCCTCTGTCTGGGATGGCGCTTGCCCAGCAAGACTCTCAAATTGAAGAAATAGAACAAATCATGGTCACCGGCATTCGCGGCAGCTTGCAGCAATCGCTCGACCGCAAACGCAACGCCGCCAATTTCGTCGACGCCATCACGGCCGAGGACATTGGCGCGTTTCCTGATCAGAACCTGGCCGAATCCCTGCAGCGGATCGCAGGTGTGGCTATCGATCGCAAGCTCGGCGAGGGTTCGCTGGTCAGCATTCGCGGCCTGGGCCCGGATTTCGTGCAGGTCACCACCAACGGCCGCGTAGCGCCGTCAAACATTAGCATACAGAGTTCCGGTGATGCGCATCGCGCTGCCAACAACGGCTCCCGTATCGTCGGATTCGATCAATTCCAATCGGGGCTGGTACAAGCGGTGGAAGTTTTTAAATCACCCCAAGCCAATCATGTCGAAGGAGGCCTCGGCGGTATCGTCGAGGTGCAAACCCGCCGGCCGCTCGACCTGGGTGGGCGCCGCATCAATTTGCGCGCGCAATCGATGCACAGCGAACTGGCCGATTCGACCGACCCCAGCTTTTTTGGTTTGTACAGCGATACGTTTGCAGACAATACCCTCGGCTTCATGATTTCTGCGCAATGGGATGACCGCACGATCCGCACGGATGAGATCGACAACACCAGCTGGTCGGGCATTCAGTCTCAATGGGACCTGGATCGTGATGGCACGGTCGACGTGCAGGGGTTCAACATGGAGAACACCCGCGCCCATTACATTGAACAGGATCGCGAGCGTCTGAACATCTCCTCGGCGTTTCAGTGGCGTCCGAACGATCGCGTCGATGTGACGCTCGATCTGCTGTATACGGAACTCGCTACGGACGACTGGATGCTGCAGATCCCACTGCGTACCAGCGCTCAGATTGCGAGTAACATCGTCGATGCGGTGGCTGAAGACGACAATGGCACCAGTGTGATCTCCAAGTTAACAACCACTGGCGCCAGGCCGCGGCCGTTCCCGCGTATTATAGACAATACATCCGAAGCGCTCACCATCGGCGGCGAGGTCGAATATCAATACAGCGAGCGGCTCAGTTTCAATTTCAACCTGGCGCGGTCGGAGTCCGAGACCAATGGAAATGTAGATTACGGCTTCTGGGAGGTGAACGGGCCGGCGACCGTGTCCTACGACGAAACCGGTATCTACTCCGGCAACCCGTCAGTCACGGTCGACTATGACCTGGACGATCCGACGTTATACCACAACGTGCTCATGGGCTTCTCCACCAATGACATGACGGACGAAGAAACGCAATTCCGCGCCGATGCGACCTATGAGTACTATGATTCTTGGATCGATTCGGTACAGGTGGGCGTGCGCTACAGCGACCGGGAACGGTTCGATCGCGGGCGAGGTCTCAGAACCACCACCTTCCGCGGCGAGCCGTTGACGGACGTCGGCGCGCACCCCTTTCCGGCGAGTGACTTTCTGTCCGGAATCTCTACGAATTTCCCTAAAAGCTTTGTTGTTCCCAACCTCGCAAAAGCCACGCAAGACTATATCGTGGGGCGGGCGAGCGAGATACCGGGGGGCAATGCCGGCAACACTGGTAGCTCGATCGAGTCCAGCGACATTCGCTACACGGAGGAGGTGACGGCGCTGTATGCGATGGCCAATTTCAGCGGCGAACTCGGCACGACGCCCTATTCGGGTAACTTCGGTGTGCGATATGTCGACACCGACGTAAGGGCGAACGGCCTCGTGCAGGATGTCATCGGCTTTGAGCAAGTGACGCAGACTACGGCAATTCTCAACTTTTCCGACCCGATTGCGCGTGACGTCAGCCACTCCTATACGGAGACGCTGCCGTCGGTAAACGTGCGCTTCGATCTGCGCGACGATCTGTTGTTGCGCTTGGCCGTCGGGAAGGTCATGAGCCGGCCCACATTCAGTGAATTGAATCCCGGGTCAACCGGCAGCGCGGTGCTGCGTCAGATTAAGTCCGGGAATCCCGAGCTCGACCCGATCACTGCGTGGCAGGCGGACGTGGCGCTCGAGTGGTATTTCTCGGAGTACGCCATCGCCTCGGTCGGCTTCTTCACTAAAGATGCGGATGGATTTGTCCAGACAGACCAGACACTGCGCACGCTGGCGGATCAAATCGATCCCGACACCAACATGCCGCTCGTATTGCGGATCCAACAACCGCTGAACGGCACGGACTCGAGCCTGTCCGGTCTCGAGTTGGCCTACCAACAGACCTTCCCGGGTTTGCCGGCGCCATTCGACGGGCTGGGGGTCATCTTCAATTACACGCACATTAACTCCGACAGTAACTTCGAAAATTCGGACGGCGGCAGCCTCGGGATTCCGGGATTGTCGGAGAACACGACCAATGCGTCGCTGTTCTACGAAAAAGGTCCGTATACGGCGCGGGTCTCGTACAACAAGCGCGACGAGTTTGTGGATTGGTTGGCCGACTCTCGCGGTCATCCGCTGTACGTGCTGCCTTTCAAGTCGGTGGATGCCTCGCTGCGCTATCGATTGAACGAGCAAGTGACGTTCAGCCTGGAAGGCATCAACCTGACGGACGAGAACGTGCGCATGTACAACACTGTGGGTAGCGGCAAGAGACAATGGTTCAATTCCGAACTCAATGCGGGCCCGCGCCTGATGGCAGGGGTGCAGGTGCAGTTTTAAGTTATGTCACGTCCTAAAATACGTTGACAGGTTTTAAGGAAGCCGGCTGCCGCATGCAGCCGGCTTTTCTTTGTGTGCCTGATCTCGAGTTTTCATACCCAGACTCAGGTGCGGATCTCATTAGGGCCCGGGGAGAACTGAATATTTCTCCTTTATAGAAGTAGTAGACATTCGAAGAGATTAGCTTCTATTATACTTACGATACTCCTTTTAAGCTTACTACTATGCAGAAGATTATTTGCAGGTTCACAATATGTGCTTTATTTTTTCTCGCGCAGTCAGCGAGTGGGCAATCCGCACTGGATGCACATTCGACTCACTCTTGTTTAGCCGATCCAGGCGGGCAGGCATGGATAGACGGTGCTGAGTTCACTATGGGCGACAACTCCGCCTACCGGGAAGAAGGTCCGGCTCACCAAGTCTCTGTATCGGGATTCTGGATCGACACCAATGAAGTGACCAACGCGCAGTTCGCTAAATTTGTTGAAGAAACAGCGTATATCACAGTCGCTGAACGAAGTCCCGATCCAGCGGATTGGCCTGCTGACGTGCCGGCTGAATTTCTACAGCCCGGTTCAGTACTGTTCACTCCGCCGGCACCAGGTCAGCCTGCAGCCAACTGGTGGTCCTGGGTAGTTGGTACTAACTGGCGCCATCCTGATGGCCCCGATAGCAACATTGCAGGCAAGGACAATTACCCGGTTATTCATATCGCCTTCGAAGATGCAGAAGCTTATGCGACGTGGGCAGGACGATCGTTGCCTACTGAAGCACAGTTTGAGCTGGCAGCTCGTAACAAACGCGATAGCCGGTTTGCCTGGAGCGACAATGAACTCGCCCCCAACGGACACCACCGTGCCAACACCTGGCAGGGTTCATTTCCTGTGGAGAATAAACCTGAAGATGGCCATGTGGGCCTGGCGCCGGTGGGCTGTTTCGAGGCAAATACTTACGGCGTTTATGATTTAATCGGTAATGTTTGGGAATGGACTTCGAACTGGTACTTCCCCAAACACAATCCTGCCGACGCTCTGAATCCAATCGGGCCCACTCAGCAAGAAAGCTACAGCGCTAATCACGGCGAGGCTAT
This sequence comes from Planctomycetota bacterium, assembly GCA_963581435.1. Classification (GTDB taxonomy): domain Bacteria; phylum Planctomycetota; class Planctomycetia; order Planctomycetales; family Planctomycetaceae; genus JABISG01. The sequence continues at coordinate 3,795 of CAUZOL010000113.1, read as the reverse complement.
TGTTCGAGTCATTAAGGGCGGCTCCTATTTGTGCGCCGAAAACTACTGCGTTCGTTTTAGACCTGCAGCTAGAGAAGCACAAGACAGCGGTCTTGGCACTAGTCATATTGGCTTCAGAACGGTCTTAAATTCAAACTAGAAATTCGAACATGTGCACGCGAATCAGCAAGGATCAAAGTACGAAACCAATCTCGAAGCGGACAAAACTTTTTTGGGGGTTGCTACTCTCTGGGCGTCTGGTCTGGGCACAACAGCCACAGCCCAGAGCGAAGATCCATCATTTCCTGTTTTGTTGGAGGCAGCTGCGCCACTAAGAGACATGGCGCAAAACTGGCCAAGAGCAGAAGCCTTCTGGTGCGCCCATTAGAATCATTTGGGAAATCGGGTCTGTTGCATCGAAACACATACCACCATATACTTTTGGTAAGAAACCATCCAGGTTGAAATCCATGAAAAAAGCACCTTTCAAACTTGTAGCCGCCCTGATTCCTCTCGTATTCATTCACCCCCTAGTAATCGCCCAGGACAGCTACCCGCGCATGCCATCAGGCAAACCGGACTTCAGCGGGAATTGGGATGTTTCAACCCTGACCCCGCTTCAGCGCCCGGCCGAATTCGGTGATCGCCTGATCGCCACCCCGGAAGAAGCTCAGGCGCTGAGGGATCGGGACAGGGTGCGCCGTGAGGCCGGGGCCGTGCAGACACTGGAATTCTCTGCACCGGAGGCTGGGGGCCCAGTCGGAGGCCCCGATGAATTTGGTAATGTCCGGGGCCACAATGACTTCTGGAACAATCGGGGAGATGACGGCCATATTATTGACGGTGAGTACCGAACCTCCGTCCTGACGTACCCTGAAAATGGACGCATGCCTGCGCGTACTCCAGAGGGCCAGGCCATAGCAGACGCGGCACCGAAATCCGCGTGGCCAGATCGAGATGGGGCCAGATGGCTGGAGACTGGTGATCAGCCCTACGATGGCCCTGAAACTTTTCCTCTGAATAATCGCTGCATCTTCTCGCGAGGCACGACGATTCCCATCGGGTCCTCAAACTATAACAACCTGAAAACCATCGTGCAGACCGATGACTACTTATTGCTGTACATCGAATGGATGCACTGGGCGCGGATAATCCGCATCAATGATAAGGAGCACAAGCCTGCCGAGTTAGCGACATTAGATGGGGATTCTATTGCCTGGTGGGAAGGAGACACTCTTGTTGTCGAATCAGTTAACTTCCTGAATGAGCCTCAGCAACCGGCTGACCGTCGCATAATCGAACGCTTCAGGCCCCACACTGATGGGGGCCTGGTGTACAGCTATACGGTGGAAGACACTGATTTTACCGATTCCTATGCCGGTGAAACGGTCTGGGTGAGAACAGACGAGATCCCCTATGAGTATGCCTGCCATGAAGGCAACTATTCCATGGGAAATATGCTGAGGGGTGCGCGTTTAGCGGAGGCGGAACACCGCGCGCAGAAAGCTTTGGAAGACTAGGGAACCCTGATCAATCAGGACAAGTTTTTGCTTGAGTCTGTAAGCTCCTGCTACAAGACCGCCCGCGGGTAGTAGCGAGCACGCCACAAAAAAACACATGGCTCCTCCCAATAATCAGGTGCATTCACTGGAGAACTCTGGCAACAAGCTCCCTGATAAGGGGAGCTTGTTGGTCATGGATAAAGCGGAATCTGGGGATGAATAAATTGCTTGTGCCCTGCGGGTACAGCAGTTGCTGAGGGAGCGTGCTCGGCAGTGACAATCCTCAAGACCAGGGTCAATGATCGCCAGGACCCCAGGCTTTGGCATTGCCCCGCTGGCGAGGCTAACTGAGGCACCAAACTGAGGATTTAACTGTTATGAGGGTTTTCATGAGACGATTTAAGATCGCAGCATTTGGGTTGGTTCTAGTCCTGACCGGCTGTGAACAGGGCGTGGACCCAAGAGCGGAGGCCGGCGGACTGGCCCTGGTCGGAGCCCAGTTGATTGACGGCACCGGAACGGCCCCCGTGGCGGATTCGGTCATCGTGATCCGTGATGGACGGATTACGGCGGCCGGGTCACGGGAGACCACTTCTGTCCCTGCCGGTGCGGAGGTGATTGACGTTACCGGCAAGTCGATCATTCCCGGTCTGGTGAATTTGCACGTGCACTATCCTGGCGGGCCGGCTGGCATTGAGCGTCAGTTCGGGACACAGCTCTACTACGGCGTGACGACTGCGCGAAGTATCGGCAGTGACTCGCCGGAGGCCGTCGCGTTCCTGCTCGAGGCCCACGCTGGTCGCCCGGACTTCCCGCGCGCGTATACCGCTGGCCTCGGCTTCTCACACCCTAATGGTTTCAACGCGGCCGGACGCAACGCGCCGACGACAGAAGACGAGGCGCGGGCGATGGTCCGAAACCAGGCCGCGCTTGGCGTGCAGTTTATCAAGATGTGGGTCGACAGGCGGCCACCCGGGTTGAAGATCACGCCACAGATGCGGACGGTGATTGTCGATGAGGCGATTCGCAACGGCGTCGTGCCGGTCGCCCACATCGATGACGAAGCCGATGCCATCCAGCTGATCCGGGCTGGTCTGCGGGACTTTCTCCACACCACCGTGTTGAGCCTCGGGCCCGGGATCGTCGACGCCGGCGCTCCCGTTGACGACCCCACACCGTCGCTGGGGTTCCTGCAGCTGGCAGCCGAGCATGATGTTGTGTTCACCCCCACATTATCGATCGTACAGAACCGCTGGCATTTCGCTGAGCATCCCGAACTGCTGGATGACCCGGACTTGCGGGCCGCTTTCAATCCCGACGCATTAGCTCGGTGGGATCGTCCGGAGAGTCGGGCGGAAGTGGTGGACGCCCCTGACTTCGAGGATCGCAAGGCATCGTTCCGGCAGGTTCAGGACTTCGTCAAGACCATAAACGAAGCCGGCATTCAGGTCGCTCTCGGTACCGATGCTGGCACCCCGAACGTGCCGTTTGGATGGGGCATGCACCATGAGATGGAATTGTATGTCGAGGCCGGCCTGACACCGATGCAGACCATCGTTGCGGCGACAGCCACGGGCGCCGCGCAGATTTCTTCCCCGGGAGAGGCCGACTTCGGGATCCTTGAGGTTGGCAAGGTAGCAGATCTGATCGTCCTCGATGCCGATCCGCTGGTGGATATCCGGAACACGCTGGAGATCGATCGGGTGATGCGGCTTGGCGAGTGGATTGACCGTACCCGGTTGCTACCGCCGAATTAGACGAAATGGTGAGTAGGCGCCGAGAGTGCCGGCTCACTTTGCCACGCGCGTCGCTCCCCCTGACGGTATATCCGATGAACTTTATGATTTGGAACCATTGGTCTTTTCTTAGGCAATAAAAAACCCCAATTAAGGGGCACTTATAGGTTTTGATTTATTTGCGGAGCTAATCAGGACGCGCTACCTCAATAACACGACCGGTTGGTTTAATCGTGCCATCTTCCCTAATAATTACAGTTGCCAACCCCATACTTAAAAGCTAATTTCAAGAAAATTCTAATTCTGGAAGGCAAGCATGAAGAAACTACTAACAATAATCACCCTACTCTTCGGGGCAGGCAAAATTGGCATAAATACTGGAAGGGACGAGGAATGATTTCTTTTTTAAGAGTGTTTGCTTACATTTGCATTTGGACAACTCCTTTCCAGATGGCATTCATATTGTGGGGTATCGGCATTGTTGCCGTTACCGATTATAGTATTTTGTCACTATCAAATATCGAGTTTATTAGAAACTATCTTGGCTTTTTATTTCCTATTATTGAGTGGTTATACAC
>CAUZOL010000112.1:0-18789 GCA_963581435.1 Planctomycetota bacterium | reverse complement strand
GGTTCGCATGGCATGAATTGGCAGAATACCCTTGTTTTGCAGGGGCACTGCGCAAATCTTGTGCCAAAGCTAAGGAAGTCATCTGGGGAATGCGGGTTTGTGCAAGATTTGAAAACACCACGTGAAGTGTGAAAGAGTGGCGCTAGGCCAGGAGAGAATCACCTGATTGTTTCTGGCTATTACACCCGCCTGGCTGACTTTCTGGGCAACTGCCCGCCTATTTGGGCAGACGCCGTTTTTTGGGCAACGCCAGCGCAGCCCCCACATCATGCGGTTTGCTTGCCGGCCGGCCGCAAAATCGGCGAATCGCTGGACAGCTTCTTTTTCGGTCGCTAAAGTCCCCCAGTCGAATGACGATGGGTTTGCTGACAGCTTGGAAGCTGGAATCAACCCCAAACAAATCGACGGCGAAATTTGTCGGATGACGTGGTTATTGGCCGCTTCATCCGGCGCGGACCGAAGGATCGGATCCGGGAATTCAGAATGGATGCTGTGACGCCAACGCGACGGCTGACGATATTGGTCGCCGTCATTCTCCTGGCCCACCGTGTTCCCTTCTGTGGTGATGGTCCGCGCGAGACTTGAAGACACAACGTGTTGGTTTCGGCGGTGTGCTGAAGCCAGGAAATTCGATTGTTGATTGCACAGGAAGTGCGATTTCAGGGAGGGAACCCGAATGTCAACGAAACCAGTCATTGGAATTAACGGCGACTACCGCGCACCAAAAAAAGACGTGGTGCCGCTCAGTTGGTTCAACACAGGCTATTCCGATTCGGTCACCGCTGCCGGCGGAATACCGTCTCTCATTCCGCCGTTGGCGGAAGACGGCGACCTCAAGCAGTTCTTGCAAACACTGGATGGTCTGGTGCTGGCCGGCTGCCGGTTCGATTTGGAACCGCTGCGATTGGGATTGGATCCTCATCCCGCCACGCGAGCAATGCCGACACGGCGGGAAGACTTCGATCGTCGGTTGTGCAAAATGGCAGTCGAAATGCGAATTCCGATTTTGGCTATTGGGGCCGGTGCGCAGACGCTGAACATCGTCTGCGGTGGCACGTTGATTCAGCACATCGACGAAGAGATTCCCAAGGCACTGCATCACCGCGACCCGGTGGAAACGACGCTGCGTCACATCATTGAGATCGAGCCGGGAACACGCCTCGATTCCATTTACGGGCCGGGCGAAATTCGCGTCAACAGCCAGCATCACATGGCTGTCGCGCAGGTTGCCAAACCGTTTCAGGTTTCGGCCCGCGCACCGGACGGAGTGATTGAAGCTTTCGAAGCGATCGATGAAGACTGGTTCTGCGTCGGTGTGCAATGGCACCCGGAGAACGAGACGGCTTCGGCTTTGGACATGCAGATCTTCGAGACGCTGCTCGAAGCATCCCGCCAACCGGAACCGACCGTGTTGCCGATGCCACTGAAACGGGCCGCGTAGGAATCGCGAATTAAAGAATACGACCAGAAACCCGGTTTCTTCAAGAAACCGGGTTTCTTTTTTTGCGCGTCCCGAATTGCATCGGCGCGACCACTGGTCGCGGCTTTACAGGCGCGGGAATGTTTTATTTGTCTTCGATGGTTTTCTTTTTTGAGGCGGGGCGTTTTTTCTTCGTTGATTTGTCGTCGGCGAAGAATTCTTCGGACTTGAGCGGCTTGGCCAGGACCACTTTGACGCTGGAAACGGTGAAGCGGTTTCGCGTTCCCGGTCTGCCTTCAATTGTTACGGCCGAACCCGGTTCGGCGCGGCTCACATCGGCCAGAAGCACGGTGACCGTGTACCCTTTATCCAGAAACACCGGCACGGTCCGCTTGCCAACTCGCAACGCGATGACTTCGTAATCGGGGTAGTCTTTGTCTTTGCCCCGGCCGGTGATTTGTCCGGCGACATTCCATGCCGCGGTGCTCACGCCGACCTGCTTGGGGGCTTTCGCAAACACGCCCCTTTTCTTGCCGGGGCCAACATGTACTGTGAATTTCTTGCCGAAGAGTTTGTTGTTGGTTGCCACGGGCATTGCCGAGACGAATTGCCCTTTCACCAGGAAGCCGACATCTCCCTTGGCGGTCACGGCTAGTTTCGCTCGCGTGGTGACCTGGAATTCCTTCGTTTCCTTGTCGGCCGTCTCGATGGTCAAGACGGCATTGCGTCCCTTCTTCGTCACGCTGACCAACTTGCCGGTGACTGTTGTCACCTTCGCTCCCTTCTGAGCGGCAACGCTTTGCGGATCAATCGCGATAAGAGCAAGAACGACCGGCACCAGCATAAGCGGTGTTCGCTGGCCAATGCAGTTTGAAATCGAAGAGGACTGCAGCATGTGTCAACTCCCTGAACGACGGGTACGGGTTTTCGGGATTCTGGAGAAACAGGGCCGGCATCACACCGCCGTTATCTACCATACCCGAACCGGCCGCAAATCCCAAATGCGGAATTCCCGAAATCAGTCGGGTTGACGTCACCGCAGGGTCGGCGGTACCGTTCCCAACGACAGGGGCCGAGATGGTCCCACCGCCGAAACGCTGCCATTCCCCAAGACCGAAACCGAAGGGCGAAACGAACGCATGCAGCCCGATCGTGAAAGTTGGCAGCGCGTGCGTTGGCTGTTGGGACGCGCGGAGATTAACCGGGCCGTCTTCTATGCACTGCTGCTGCGCAGCTGGCAGTTGGCTGCTGGTGCGGTCAGCGCACTGCTCATCGCGACGCAATTCAGCCCGTCGGAACAGGGATTCTGGTACACCTTCTCCGGACTGATTGCACTTCAATCGTTCTTTGAGTTGGGGTTCAGCACCGCCGTCATCAACATGGCCAGCCACGAGTGGTCGAAGTTGTCGTTGGATGAAGCAGGCGGCATTGCCGGCGATTCTGCTGCGTTGTCACGTCTGAGCAGTTTGGGACGGTTGTTGTTCTGCTGGTACGGACTCGCATCGCTGTTGTTCGTCGCGCTGATCGGCGCATTCGGGCTCTATTTTCTCGCTACGGAAAAGGGAGACGCCGCCGATTGGAACATTCCCTGGGTTGCAGCCGTCGTCCTTTCCGGCCTGTTGCTGTGGACATTGCCGTTCGTTTCGCTGCTGGAAGGCTGCAATCAGGTCGCCGCGGTGAACCGATTCCGGCTGATTCAGGCCATGGTGGCGAATTTGACCGTTTGGACGGCGATTGTTCTGGGAGCAGGGTTATGGGCATTCGTTGCGGTCACCGCTGCCCGACTATTGTGCGAGCTGTACTTGCTGGTGGTGAAGTACCGGCGTCTTTTTGGTTGTCTGATGAAATCGCCCCTTAGCGAGCGGATGAACTGGCGCAGCGAAGTGCTGCCGCTGCAATGGCGTCTAGCGGTTGGAGGTGTGTTTCAATACTTCGCGATCAGTTTTATTACTTTGGTCATGTTTCGATATGAAGGAGCCGCAATCGCCGGCCAAATGGGAATGACCTGGACGCTGATGACGACGCTGAGCATGGCCTGTTTATCGTGGGTGCAGGCGCGGGTTCCTCAATTCGGCATGCTTGTCGCCCGGGGCGAGTTTGCCGAACTGGACCGCCGATTCAAGCGACTGACATTGGTGTCGTGGAGCGCTGTGGCCGCCGCCGGTATTGCGCTGTGGGGGGCCGTGTTTTCGCTGCAGTACTTCGGCTGGGGCTTGGGGACACGATTATTATCCCCACTGCCAACTGGAATTCTCATCGCAGCCGTTTTGTTGAAACACGTTCCGGACTGTTTCAGCCTTTACATTCGCGCCCACAAACGCGAGCCAATGTCTTTACTGACATTAATCGTGATTTCCAATTCTGCCATCGGGGTGTTGGTTTGGTTGTTGGGGGGGTATCTTGGTTTGGGTGCCGTGGGGGCGGCCGCCGGATATCTGGGTGTTGTCGCCTTGTTCATCTGTCCCGGCGTGACACTCATCTGGTGGCGCTGCCGTCGCGATTGGCATTAATGTCCCAGAGAATTCGTATGTCCGAAACTGATTTCAACCTCGATCTCGATTACCTCCCGCAACTGCCGCAGAATCGCCGCGTACCCATCGGCTGCATTGGGGCGGGGTTCATCATGGCCGACTGTCATTTGGTGGCGTATCGCAATGCGGGTTTCAATCCGGTTGCCATCAGTTCCCGCAACCCCGAGCGTGCGTGGGATGTGGCAAAACGGCACGGAATCGACACCGTCCATGATGATTACCGCAAGCTGCTGGCGGATGAACAGGTGGAAGTGGTCGATATCGCCGTCCCACCCGACATTCAGATCGATGTTGTCCGCGAAGCGGTGAAGCACGCCGATCGCATCCGCGGTATTCTCGCGCAGAAGCCGTTGGGCGTCGATTACGAACAGGCGAAGGAAATCGTTCGGCTGTGTCGCGACGCGGGCATCACGTTGGCGGTCAACCAGAACATGCGGTACGACCAATCGATCCGCGCGTGCCGCAATCTGCTGCAGCGGGGCGACTTGGGCGAGCCGGTCTTCGCGTCGATCGACATGCGGGCGATTCCCCATTGGATGGAGTGGCAACAGCGACTGGGATGGGTCACGCTGCGGATCATGAGCATTCACCATCTCGATACGTTTCGCTTTCTGTTTGGCGATCCGCAGCGAGTATTCGCCAGCGTGCGGTCCGATCCGCGAACGGCGTCCAAATTCGATCACGAAGACGGCATTTGCCTTTACATTCTGGAATACGAAAACGGCATGCGGGCATCGGCGTGGGACGATGTTTGGACCGGACCGGCGCTCGAGGGCAGCGAAGGCGACATTGGCATCAATTGGCGAGTGGAAGGAACCGACGGACTGGCCAAGGGAACCATCGGCTGGCCCGACTACCCGCATCGCACGCCAAGCACGCTCGACTTCACGACCAAACGCCGCCCCGGTTATTGGTTTCAACCACGCTGGGAGGAAGTCTGGTTTCCCGACGCATTTGTGGGACCGATGGCCGAACTGTTGTGCGCCCTCGAAGAAGACCGCGAACCGGAAATTAACGGCGACGAGAATCTGAACACCATGGCGCTCGTCGAAGCCTGTTACCGATCCGTCCGCGAACACCGCGCCGTCGAGATTTCGGAAATCACCGACGGTGTCACTCCGTGACCGCGAGCGTGGATGAACAGTCGGCGGTTGAGCGGCGGTGGAATAGCAACCCGGCGCGTGAGCGAGGGCGAAGCTGTCATCCACGGTATTCCTCGCTCACGCTTCGGGTTACTATCATGGCAATCGATCGAATGTTTTCAGCGAAATGCAGCAGTGAACCGACAAGAATATGGTGGCGATGACATCTCCCGAACAACATGGCGAACTCATTCTCCTCGGCACCAGCACCAGTGTTGGCGTGCCGATGATTGGTTGTGATTGCCTGGTCTGCACTTCGACGAATCCCAAGAATCACCGCACGAGAACGGGTGTTGCCGTGCAGACGTCCAACGGAACGTTTCTGATCGATACGCCACCGGAACTGCGGCTGCAACTGGTCCGTGAGAAAATCTCGTTGGTGCACGCCGCCGTGTTCACGCATAGCCATGCCGACCACATTTTCGGTTTGGACGATCTGCGGATTTGCGGGTATCGGCTCAAAGGGCCGGTTGCGTTGTACTGTGAAGAACCAACCGAGCAGCAGATTCGACAGTCGTTCAACTATGCCTTCGTGGAACGGGACCTCAAGGCCCACAACTTCGCCCGGCCGAATCTTGAGTTTGAGCGAATCGGCCTCGATCCGTTCGAGGTCTTGGGGCAAATGGTGACACCGATACGCCTGTTGCATGGTCGTCTGCCGGTACTCGGTTTTCGGCTGGGCGATGTCGCCTTCTGCACCGACGTCAATCAGATTCCTGACGAAAGTTGGCCGTTGCTGGAAGGGTTGGATGTGCTCATTCTCGACGCGCTTCGAGACGAACCGCATCCAACGCATTTCGGAATTGAAGAAGCGCTCGAAGTTGTCGAACGCGTGAAACCCCGGCGGACGTTTTTCACGCACGTTTCCCATACACTGGAATACGATGCCACCAACGCCCGACTGCCGGATGGCGTCGAACTGGCCTACGACGGCTTGCGAATTCCGTTTTAACTCAACGCTTTCAAGTTCTTGACGCAAAGACGCAGAGATGCAAAGGACGCGCAAAGCAAGAGGAAGCGATGGACCATCTTTTTCTCTTTGCGAAATTTTTGCGTCTTCGCGCCTTTGCGTCAGATCCTTACACAGTTCGTTCTCTTGTCTCACGCCTTTTCTGAAACACGTCAGCCCATGCCGTTGAACATAGCACAGCGATTGAGCGAGTCGGCCGCCGCGAATCCGTATCAGCAGGCGGTTGTCTTTCCGGAAGGGCGTGATCGGTCGGGGCGGGTGACTTACTCGCAGATGACGTTTCGGCAGCTTGATGACGAGAGCGATCGACTGGCCGCCGGTTTGCGGTCGATGGGAGTTGAACAGGGCACGCGACTGGTGCTGATGGTGCGTCCCAGCCTGGAATTCGTCGCGCTCACGTTCGCGCTGTTCAAGGCGGGTGTGGTGGTTGTGTTGATCGATCCCGGCATGGGGCGGTCGAACATCTTTCGCTGTTTGGCGGAGGTCGAACCGGAAGGGTTTATCGCCATTCCCATCGTGCACGTCATTCGCTGCGTGAAACGAAAGTTGTTTCCATTCGCCAAGTTCAACGTGACGGTTGGGCGTCGCTGGGGTTGGGGCGGTTTGACGTACGAAGGGTTGAATGCGCTCGGCGAAAAGACCGTCAGCCAATTCAAAATCGCGGCGACGGAAGCCAACGACCCGGCGGCGATTATCTTCACCAGCGGTTCGACCGGTCCACCCAAAGGCGTGTTGTACGAACACGGCATGTTCAATGCGCAGGTCGATGCGTTGCGCGATTTCTACCAGATTCAACCCGGCGAAGTCGATCTGCCGGGGTTCCCGTTGTTCGCGTTGTTCAATGCGGCGATGGGGGTGACGACGGTCATTCCCGATATGGATCCCACTCGACCGGCCGACGTCGATCCGCGATTGTTGATCGAGGCGATCCTCGATCAGGGTGTCACACAGGCGTTCGGTTCACCCGCACTGTGGAACCGGGTTGGCCGTTACTGCGAAGAACGTCAGGTTACGTTGCCGTCGTTGCGTCGCGCGTTGTCGGCTGGCGCTCCGGTGCCGAATCATGTGTTGCAGCGAATGGGCAAAGTACTTTCGCGTGAGGGAGCCGACATTCACACTCCCTTCGGGGCGACCGAATCGCTGCCGGTTTGTTCGATTTCCGGCGGCGAAGTGTTGGAACAGACGGCAGCAAAGACCCGGGCCGGTGCAGGGACGTGTGTCGGCACACCGTTTTCGACAGTTTCGGCGAAGATCATCGAGGCCACCACCGAAGCGATCGCGTCATTGGAGACGGCCCGCGAATTGCCGACCGGAGAGATTGGCGAAATCATTGTGAGCAGCCCGTCAACAACGCGCGAGTATTTCCGTCGCCCGGAAGCAACGGCGCTGGCGAAAATTTCCGACGGCGATCGATTCTGGCATCGCATGGGTGACGTCGGCTATTTCGACGAACAGAGGCGGTTGTGGTTCTGTGGTCGCAAGGCGCATATTGTCGAAACAGAGCAGGGGCCGATGTTCACAATTCGCTGCGAAGCGATTATCAACAATCACCCGCGTGTTTACCGCAGTGCGCTGGTCGGAATTGGAGAGAAGCCATCACAACGGCCGGTCATCGTCGTCGAGCCGGAGACGGACCAGTTTCCACAGAGCGCGGCCGAGAGGGATCGATTCACAGCCGAACTGAAAGAACTGGCAGCAGCGAATCCGCTGACAGAACGGGTCGAAACATTCTTGTTCCACAAATCACTACCGGTGGACATTCGCCACAACGTAAAAATATTCCGCGAGAAACTCGCCGTCTGGGCGGCCGGCGAACTCGGCGGGAGTTCTTAGATATTAACTGGTTCCCAAGCTCCAGCTTGGGGACCTCGCCTCGCGAAACTCTGCTTCGCTTCGACGGAAGCGGCTGCCGGCCCGCCTGCGATATTGATCATCGGCGTACCCAAGCCGGAGCTTGGGTACGAGTAAAGGGAGCAACCCAAGGATGAAATGCGTCGTTACCGGGGGCGGTGGTTTTCTCGGTTTATATATTGTCGAGCAGTTGCGTGAACGCGGCGATGACGTGCGCGCGTTTTGTCGCGGCACGTATTCACGTCTCGATGAACTGGGTGTTGAGACGCAACGGGGGGATATTCGCGACGCCGATGCCGTTGCCGATGCCTGCCGCGATGCCGATGTTGTTTTTCACACGGCTGCTGTTCCCGGCGTATGGGGGCCGTGGAAAACGTATTACGGCATCAACACCCTGGGAACCCGCAACGTCATTGCGGGGTGCCGCAAGCATGGTGTTGCGAAGCTGGTTTACACGAGTTCTCCCAGTGTCATCTTTGACGAAAAGCCGCACGAAAACGTCGATGAAACGTATCCCTATCCGCCGGAATCGAGTTACCTTTGCCATTATCCGCATAGCAAAGCGCTGGCCGAACGGGAGGTGTTGGCTGCTAACGACGAAGGATTCGCAACCGTCTCGCTGCGGCCGCATTTGATTTGGGGGCCGCGCGACAATCATCTCGTTCCGCGATTAATCGCCCGTGCAAAAAACGGCCGGTTACGGCGCGTGGGTGACGGGGCGAATCAGATTTCGATGACCTACGTGGAGAATGCCGCCGCGGCCCACGTTCAGGCAGCCGACGCGTTAGGTGATGAAGCAGCTTGTGCGGGCAAGGCGTATTTCATCAACGAACCGGAACCGGTCAACCTGTGGGAATGGGTTGATGAGCTGCTTCAACTGGCGGGTTTGTCGCCGGTGAAAAAGAGTATTTCCGCCAAAGCAGCGTGGCGTGTCGGGGCCGTGTTGGAAACTGTGTACCGACTGTTGCGACTGCCGGGGGAACCGCCGATGACCCGCTTTGTCGCATCGCAATTGAGCAGTTCGCACTTTTACGATATCGCCGGTGCTGTCTGTGAGTTTGGTTACAACCCGTTAGTTTCCGTCGAAGAAGGCATGCGGCGACTGGAACCGGAACTGAAGAATATGGCACAATGACCGAATCGACTTAGCCACTCACTGCATCATCGAGGTATTACAACAATGAGTCACACGAAAAGACTGGTCTGTCTCTGTATCGCGTTAGCGTTCACATCATCGGCGCGTGGTGCAGACGATGTGAAAATTACTCCCGATGTCGTTTACGGCCACAAGTACGGTTTGGCGATGACGTTCGATGTGTTCACACCAGCAAAGGATGCGAACGGTGTCGGCGTGCTGTTTATGGTTAGCGGCGGCTGGTATTCCGGCTGGGCCCCTCCCGAACGCGCGGTCGGTCGTTTCAAGCCGCTGTTGGAGAAGGGCTTCACCGTCTTTTCGGTGCGGCATGGCAGCAGTCCGAAGTTTAAGATCCCCGAGGTCGTGTCCGACGTGCGACGCAGTGTGCGGTTCATTCGTTTGAACGCCGAGAAGTACGGCGTCGATCCGAATCGGCTCGGCGTTTACGGTGGTAGCGCCGGCGGACATTTGTCGTTGGTGTTGGGGACAACCGGCGACGACGGCAACCCCAAGGCAAAGGACCCTGTTCTGCGCATCAGCAACAAGGTGGCAGCCGTCGTTGCCTACTTCCCGCCGACCGATTTACGTCCGTTTGTCACGCCCAAGTCGAGCTATTACACGAGGTTTCCCGCGCTCCAGTTCGACGCGGATTTGGCCGACGATTTTTCACCGCTGCTGCACACCAGCAAGGATGATCCGCCGACGTTGCTCATTCATGGCGACAAAGACAAGTTGGTGCCGATCGATCACAGCGAGAACATTCTGGCTGCATTCGAGAAGAGTGGTGTGACGGCCGAACTGATCGTCATCGAAGGGGCGGCTCACGGTTTTCGCGGGGAAGACGGCACACGCGCAACGGCCGCTCTCGTCAAGTGGTTTGAAAAATACCTGGCCAAGTAATAAATGCCTGGAAAACGGACTTTAGCGGGACTACGAAAGTTATCGCCCACGGCGGATTGGGAGTGCAGTCATAACTTGAATTGCCCCAACATCTTCCGGACATGCCGCGTCTTAATGGAGTCGTGGGGGGAGGCTCGCCGATGAATAGGTATAGACCAACAAGGAAGTGTGGCGGATGACGTGACGGTTCCTTGTGCCGATGTTCAGAGCAAGGAACTACGAAATCGACACACTGCAGCCCATCGTCGATCGATTCCCCAAATTCACGCCGCATCCATTACTGCCCGGCGGGCATTTGCAAACAATTACGGCGGCGGTGTTCCAGGGCAGGCGTTTTCCCCACCGGGCCAAATTGCATCCGGTGGTTCTCGAAGACGGCGACACAACGATTCTGCACGACGACCAGCCGGCCGATTGGTCTCCGGCATCTCCGGTCGCGATTTTGGTGCACGGACTGGCCGGCTGTGGCCGCAGTTCCTACATGACCCGTGCTGCCGGCCTGCTGAATGAAGCGGGCGTTCGCACGTTTCGTCTGGATTTCCGTGCATGTGGAGTTGGGGAGAATCGGTCGCGTCTGCCGTATCATGGCGGCTGTTCAGACGATCTGCTCCAGGCGATGCAGCGCGTCGTCGAATTGTGTCCCAGCGCACCGATGAATCTGATCGCGTATTCCATTGGGGGAAATGTCGCGCTGAAATTGCTTGGCGAATCGAATCGTCACCTCCCCGCAAATCTGGATCGCGCGGTCATCGTCAGTCCGCCGATCGACATTGGCAAATGCGTTAATCGCCTTACTGCTGCGCCGACCCGGTATTACGACCGCTATCTGGTCAAGCTGTTGTACCGGCAACTTCGCAGGTCGCCTCGGTTGGTGGATCACGCGCCTCACATTATCGATGCGCCGCGTCCGCTGACGCAGAAAGCATTCGACGAGTTGTATACTGCGCCGGTGTGGGGATTCGAATCGGCCGACGCGTTTTACAACGCCACCAGTTCGCTGCCGTTCATTAACGACATCCGAGTTCCGACGTTGCTGCTGTCGTCGCGCGACGATCCCTTGGTTCCGGTCGAAATGTTCGAGCAACTCAAGCCGCCCGCTGCTTTGTCCATTCACCTGACCGATAGCGGCGGTCATCTGGGATTCATCGGACGTGGCGGAACCGATCCCGATCGTCGTTGGATGGACTGGCGAGTCGTCGATGCAGTGACCGCCAACCGGGCCGTCTCGCGCCGTTCCGCTGCCGCTTGAGCGCTTGCGAGTTGTCGCAAATCGAAGCCTGCAGCGCAAGCGAAGGAGCTTGCTGGCATCGCTCTGGGATCATCCTTCGCTTGCGCTTCAGGCTTGAATGAGTTCAGTTTCCATCTCAACTCTCGGCGGCGATGATCGCCTCGAAGATGCCGTCCCATGTGTAATCTTTCGCCTCGGCGGCAATCGGCAGGCCGACTTCCTTCGCGGCGGACGATGTCACCGGGCTGATGCTGGCCAGTCGGACGGAGTTGCCCAAGCGGGCCAATGCAGTTTCCGGCAGAAGAGTTTTCAGGCCGCGGGCAATCGAGGGGCTGCTCAAACCGATCCAATCGAGTTCGCCCTGTTCAATTTGCTGGATGACGGTCGGTGAGAATTCGGCAACATCTTCGTTGCGGTAGACGACCAGCTCTTCCACCTCGCCGCCCGCCTCTTTCAGCATCTGCGGCAACACATCACGCCCGCGGCTGGCCCGCGCCCACAGAATTCGTTGGCCTTCAACTTGTGGGGACAGGGATTCTGCCAAGGCTTCCGCGCGGAACGATTCGGGGACGACGTCGGCTTTGAGGTGATACCGTTCGAGCGCCTTTGCCGTTGCCGGTCCGATGGTCGCCAATCGAGCCGATGCCAGCCGTCGTGAATCACCGCCAGTCGCCCACAACCGATCGAGCAACCCGCTGACGCCGTTGGCGCTGGTGAAGATCACCCAATCGAAATCGACGAGTCGGCCAAGAGCGGCATCGACTTCGTTCCAATCTCTTGGCGGCAGAATTTGAATCGTCGGCATCAGAACCGGTTCGGCCCCCAACTCCAATGCAGTCTCAACAGCCGAAGTGGCTTGTCCGCTCGGTCGGGTGATACCAATTCGCCGACCGAACAACGGCTTGTTTTCAAACCACGCGAGCTTATCTCGCATGGTGACGCATTCGCCGATGATGATGAGCGAGGGCGGACGCAAATTCGCCGCGGTGACGGCAGTCGGCAGTGCTTCGAGTGTGGCTGTCACGGTACGTTGCCGAGGTGTCGATGCACGGCCAATGACGCAAGCCGGCGTCTTGGAATCTTTTCCGCCCGCGATGAGCGACTCGACAATGTGGCCCAGGCGATGCAATCCCATGTAGAAGACGAGCGTCCCGGAGAATTTCGCCAGATGATCGTAATCGACCGAACTGCTCGGCTTGGTGGGGTCTTCGTGTCCGGTGATAAATGCGACCGCGGAGGCGAAGTCGCGATGCGTCAGCGAGATGCCGGCGTATTCCCCCGCTGCCGTTGCCGCTGTAATTCCGGGAACGATTTCATAGGGAATGTTGGCATCGGCCAGCGCGGCCGCTTCTTCGCTGCCCCGTCCGAAGATGAACGGATCGCCGCCTTTCAGCCGCACAACCGTCTTTCCGGATTGCGCCGCCTCGACCAACCTGCGGTTGATTTCATCCTGCGCAAGGGTTCGACCCTCGGGACCGGGCGCACGGCAAGTGCGTTCGGCGCGTGCCGATACATGCCGCAAGAGCAGCGGATTCACTAATCCGTCGTACAGAACGAGGTCGGCCCGTTCGAGGCATTCCTGCCCCTTCAACGTCAACAGCCCCGGATCGCCGGGACCGGCACCCACCAGATAAACTTTGCCACAAGTCGCCACAGATTTTGTTCTCCCGCGTCCATGTTAGATTGAGACGCGCCGCGCTACCAGCCCGCAGCGCAAGCAAGGGTTTTGATCCTGGTTGCGACCGAAAACCCTTGCTTGCGCTGCGGGCTGGTTATTGGGAATGCCTGATGGTCTCGCCCAACTCGTTCGACGTCATGGGAGCCCGCATGTGTTGATACCGCGGTGCCTTCGTGAACCGCGAGAATCTTCCGTTCGAGGAAACCGAGTACCGACCGGGCATAACGGAACGATGCGCACCCGATGTCGGCCTGAGTTGCTTCGGCTAATAGTCGTACCAAAACCCAAAGCCAATCAGCTCTTCATTCCGATTGAAGAAGGCGTATTGGGTCGTCTTGCCGTTGTAGTAGCGTATGCCGGCGCGGAAGGTGCTGTTGGAGAGGGGGCCTCTCCATTGCCAGCCGGCCATCACGTTAACACCGCCGCCGAAATCGACCTCTTCACGAAGATGCACATTGACGGCCGCAAACGGGGCGCCGCGCAGTCCGTTCGTGCAAGCGGGACTGTAGTCGGCTCCGAGTTGGAATTCGAGTGGTTCGGCTCCGCCGTCCGTCTTCATGGCCCAGCCGATTTCTCCGTAAAGGCGAAGGTCTTCAATCGGGAAGTAACCCAAGCCGACGAACAGAGAATCGCGGACGTAGTTGATGCGTTGGAACCCGGGATTGCGGACCAGGAATTCATCGCCAACGTGTGAACTGAGATGGTAGTAACCGGTTTTCCACTGCCACGCTCCGCGGCGGTAAGTGAGCGGGAAGCCAAAACGAAAGTCGGCCGAATCGACATCCCAGCCCTCTTCGGGATTCATTCGCAGGAATGCAGCCGCTTCGGCATCGAGCTGCCAGCCTTCTGCACCGGTCGCAGTGGGCGAACCGAAACGCAAGATGCCGGCACGTCCACCCAAAACGCTATCAAGAACCCAACCCCGTTTTGTGTCGTGCATCAACGCGGCGGACAGCCGCGACTCGCGCGTTCCGGCCATGTAGGATTTGTAGAGCAAGCCGTCCGGCAGAACCTGCCACGTCCATGCGAGGTCGTCGGCGAAGAAAACGTCGGGCGAGTTTTGTGGCTGGTAGACAGATTCTGGGGCGGGGTCGAGTAACTCCGGGCTGACGGAAGTTGCCTGTGCCGTGAGCAGAGGCAATTCGGCAGGTACCAATAGCGGCTTGCCAAGCAGCCCCGTGGTTCCGGATTCCTCTGCGTCCCAGCCAAAATCTTCGATGAAGGACGCCGCTTTGATGGGATCAAACGGCGGGGGATCGACAACTTTCGGCATAACAAACGGAGCGTTCGAGTTCCCGCCGACCGAGGGATTCTGGGCCATCGACTGTTGCACAGAACCAACGCCCAGCACGATGGCCGGCAGCAAGATCCGCAAGATGATGAATCGCGTTGGCACGTCAGTTGCTTTTCAAACGCCGTCGGAGAATGGCGGCGTGGGAATCGACAACAACCCGTCTTGGCCAAGCTGCTTGGAAAATCAGAATGGCGAAGCGTAAAACGATTGCTGCCGGCAGATGGGTGGGAAATGGAGAAAACGATTGATAGGCACTACTTTAGTGGGCGTAATTTAACGGTCGCGATCATTTGTGTACAGAGCGAAGTCAGGCCGATATAACCCGCTATTCAGTAGTGTTGTACGTCCTCGTTTGAACATCCAATCTGTCCGCCGAACGGATCAATGCCGGGCGATGCTTTCACACGGCCGGGCTGTGTTGTTAGAATCCCTGTACGCCGGTCGGCTGTGAAATGTCAGTGAACCAATCGATTCATCCACGGACAGGCTTCCTGAATGACAGTTCAAAAATGTGCCGATTGCGATTCCGAGATGGAACTCGGCTTTCTGCCCGACCTTTCTCATGGCGGAGTTCACCAAACAAAGTGGCATAAGGGTGAGGCGGAGGACTCTCGTTTTCTGGGGAGGAAGACCGGCGTAAAGGTCGATCAGCGAGAACTCGTACCGATTACCGCCTATCGCTGTTCCAATTGCGGGCTGTTGAAGTTTTATGCAAATGCACCCGCTGAGGAATAGTCGTCTTCAACACGTTAGCTGTGCTGACATCAAGGCGAATCTTGAACTTGACATGCAATAAATCGACTTCCATTCGTGGTGAATCTTCGGTATGCCCTGGCCGAATGCTGATCGCTGACGGCTGAATGCCAATCGGTTCGGGTCTCTTTAATCATCAACAGCAGTGAGGCAATCATGCAGCACAAGTATCGAATTCTATTTGCGTTCGTTGTTCTGGCAGGTGTGACGACCACAACCGGTTTCGCGGCCGAAAAAGCAGAGGCCTTGTTGAAGACCATCAAGTCGGTCGGCGATCGCGGCGAGGGGAACGTGGCAGCGATTCGCGCACAGCGTGCGCTATCCAAAGTCGATGCGACGGAACTGCCAACGATTTTGCTCGCGTTCGAAGGAGCCGATCCGCTGGCGTCGAACTGGTTGCGGGGCGCGGTGGAATCCATCGCCGACCGCGAATTGAAGCAGGGGGGTAAACTACCGGTGAGCAAACTGGTGGAGTTCGTCGTCGAGCGAAAACACGTTCCCCGAGCGCGGCGGCTGGCATTCGAATTGTTGCAGCGAGTCGATGGCAAGAAAGCCGAAGCCCTCGTCCCCGGCATGCTCGACGATCCCAGCTCGGAACTGCGCCGCGAAGCTGTGTCCCGTTTGATCGACGCGGCGAAAGGCCTGGAAGACAAGGGGAAGAAGGAAGAGGCCACGACGGTCTACAACAAAGCCCTCAGCGGCGCTGTTGAAGACGATCAGGTGAAAGCGATTGTCGCACCGCTGAAAAAACTCGGAACCAAAGTCGATCTGCCTCGACATTTTGGCTTCCTCACCAAGTGGTCGATTGTCGGCCCGTTCGATAACCGCGAGCGAGTTGGCTTTGCGGCCGTCTATCCCCCCGAAAAAGAGGTCGATCTCAAATCAACATACAAAGGGCAATTGGGCGAAGTGAAATGGGGGCCAATTTCGACCGGCGATGACTACGGTTTGGTCGATATCGCCAAAGAAATTAAGAACTACAAAGGCTCGACGATGTACGCCACGGCCGACTTCTTTTCCGACCGCAAACAAACGGTCGAAATCCGCATTGGCACGCCCAATTCCTGGAAGCTGTGGGTGAATGGCAAGCTGAAGTTTGCCCGCGAAGAATATCACCGCGGCATGAAACTCGACCAATACAGAGTCCGCGCGATCGAATTGAAGCCGGGTCGAAACGCGATCCTCTTCAAAATTTGCCAGAACGAGCAGACGGATAGTTGGGCACAACGTTACCAATTCCAAATCCGCGTTTGCGACACGACCGGAACCGCAATTCTCTCGCAGGACAAGTTGCGAACGAGTCTGCGGGAACAGCCAACATCGAAGCGGCGTCTGGCTGTGAAATAATGGCACAGTTTGTTTAATCGTACAAAAGCCGCGTGCCACTGGCGTGTCACCAGTGCAACGCGAAAAACACTGGCGACACGCCAGTGGCACTCCATGTCGAATTTGCGGAAATGCTGATTCTGCTTTGTCACTGACATTATTTACCAAGTTTCTTGGTCAAGAGGATAACGATGCACCGCTTTCTATCTCTCGGTTTGGCGATTGTTGCGGCGACGATGTTGACCGGTGCCGATTGGCTGCAGTTTCGCAGTGCCGATACGACCGGAATCGCGCAGGGACCAACACCGCCGGTCTCGTGGAGCGAAGACGAGAATGTTGCCTGGAAGGCCGAATTACCCGGTCGCGGGCTATCGGGCGCGATCGTGATTGGCGATCGTGTGGTTGTGACCGCCAGCAGTGGTTTCGAGCAGGACCGGTTGCACGTACTTTGCTTCAGTGACAAAACTGGCGAGAAACTGTGGGAACGACAGTTCTGGGCGACTGGTCGTACGCAAACGCATAAAAAGATGTGCGTTGCCACACCCACCCCGGCCAGCGATGGCGAGCACATCTTTGCCTTCTTCTCCAGTAACGATTTGGTTTGCCTCGATCTGGAAGGCGATCTGATGTGGTATCGCGCTCTCGGTCGCGACTACCCGAACGCCAGCAACAGTCTGGGCATGGCGTCTTCGCCAATTCTCGTCGATGAGACATTGATCGTGCAGGTCGAGAGCGACGATGACGCGTTCGCCACAGGCATCAATGTGAAATCGGGAATTGCCCGTTGGAAAATTGACCGCCCGAACAAAGCCAACTGGACATCGCCTGCCCTGCTGAAAGGCGGCGCGAACGATGGCGGCAGCCTCGTCCTGCTGCAGTCGTCCAAAGGAGTTTCCGCCATTCTTCCTCGCACTGGCAAGCAGCTTTGGTCGTACGACGAAGGAGCTTCGACCATCCCGTCATCGGTCGTTCGAGGCAACACGGTTTTCGTTCCGTCGCACGGCATCACGGCATTGCGGCCTGTTCCCGGCGGCGAGTCGGCTCCGGAGTTGCTCTGGCAGCAATCGAGTCTGGCACCATCAACGGCCAGTCCGTTCGTCTACGACGGTCACCTGTTTACCGTCAATCGTACCGGCGTTGTGGCATGTGCCGACCTCAAAACGGGCGAGCGATTGTGGCAGTTGCGGCTCAAAGGGCCGTTCACCTCATCGCCGGTTGCCGCCGGCGGGCATCTGTTTTTCTTCAACGAAAAGGGTCTCGGCCAGGTGGTGAAGCCAGGCGCGAAGAGCGGCGCCATCGCCGGCGAAGGCGACCTGGGCGAAACAATTCTCGCCACCCCGGCCATCGCCAACGGGGCAGTCTACGTCCGCAGCGACGGACACCTGTGGAAGATCGCGAAGTAATTGTTACCGGTGGTATGTCCGCTAAACCGCAAGCGACGTTAGTTTTCGTGGGTGACTTTGGGGCGACGCTAGTTGCGCACGAACCGGCGGCCCTTCAGTTCAAATCGGGGTAGGGTATCCGGCGGAACGGCAGTGATTTCGGCCTGGAAATTCAGCCGGTCTTTAATATCGCCGCCGACGGTTTCGACGAGTTGTTTCACCTTGTCGGGCGAATCGCAGGTTGCGGCCGGTTCGATCTCGATGCGCAAGTGCTCCATCGCGCGGCGGGTTTCGACGGTAATACGGTACTCGACGATTTCATCGTAGCGGCGCAGTATTGCTTCCAGCGTTGACGGGAAAACGTTGTTACCGCGAATGATGACCATGTCGTCGGCGCGACCGAGAATGCCCCCTTCGAGAAACAATAGTTCGTATCCGTCGGGCGATGCTGCCGTCGATGCGCGGGCCAGATCGCCGGTGCGGTAACGAATCAACGGCGAACCCAATCGGCCGAGATTCGTCAGCACGAGTTCGCCTTCGTCTCCCGGAGTCACAGGTTCGCCGGTATCGGGGTTAATGATTTCGGCAATGCACTCGGTTTCCAGAATGTAGAGACCGCCGGGACGCTCGACCGATTCGACTGCGAGCGAACCAATGTCGGTCATTCCCCAGTGATCGAAGACTCGCGCACCCCACAGTTCTTCGATGCGCGACCGCGTGGCGGGTATGCTGCCTCCCGGTTCGCCGGCGACAATCAATTTCTGCACCGAACCACTCGCGAGATCGATCTGTTGTTGTACGGCAACCTCGGCCAGTCGCAGTGCATAGGTTGGCGTGCAACAAACAACGGTGGCCTGATTCTCTTCGATCATCTGCAACCGGGCTTTGCTGCTCATGCCGCCGCCCGCCAGACAGAGATTCCCCAAGCGTGCGGCCCCTTCAAAGGCGGCCCAGAAACCAATGAACGGCCCGAACGAAAACGGAAATGCCAAGCGATCATCGCGGCGCAATCCGACCATGCGATAAATCTGCTCCCAGCAGCGGGCGAACCATTCCCAACTGCTCGGCGTGTCGAGCCAACGCAGCGGACGTTCTGTTGTTCCTGAAGTTTGATGCAGCCGCGAATAGGCGGTCAATTCATAGGTGAGATTCGTACCGTAGGGAGGATGGGCCGAGTGA
>CAUZOL010000111.1:0-18960 GCA_963581435.1 Planctomycetota bacterium | reverse complement strand
GCTTCGTCGGCGAGTGACTTCAGCCGGCCGTGGAATTCGAGTTTGCCACTTCGAAACGCTCGTTTCAAAGCGGCGATGAACTTCCCACGGAAGACGCGGCTGAGAACCGTCCCATGAGCGAAGAACGCCTTGCCGCCTTTGTGCTGTTTGCCATGAACCCAGCGGGAACCGTCTGCGGATAAGCCGCCACCGGTCACGATCGCATGCACGTGCGGATGATGCATCAGGTTCTGGCCCCACCCACCGCGTAGCGGTTTAGTTCAACCACCGTATAAGCGGACTCCGTACCTGCACGCGGAACTCATACGTATTAGCGGAATCGGGCTCGACCGAAGGATTTCGACAGCGGCGGCCTTCGGCATGCACGTTTTAACCAACGTTTTTGCGATTTTCAGTATTTCTCCATGCACGGATTCTCGACGGGGCCCCACTAATTGGTTATTCGGCAGTCAGTTTCTGGCCAGATTGTATGCCATTGCGGGAGGGCCGATTCTGGACCTTCCACCCGTTCCGATTCAAAAAAACACCTCACGGAGAGACATATCATGAAGACTCTGCTCACATTATGTGCCGCTGCTGGGATCATGTTGACTGCGTCCAATTCCGCGTCGGCCTATCACGATTCTCCTGAAGACCTTGCTGCCCGCTGCGTCAACGTGGTGGACGGCGTTGTTGAACGTTGCACTAATGCCGCCGCTGATGAGACGCAGGAGTGCGTGCGGACAATCCGCCGTTTGTTGTCGGTTGGTAGAGTCCGGGCGGCACATCGAGTAGCCCGCGAGTGCATTCGCTCGGCGACCACACGAACTGAAAATTGCGCAAATCGAGTCGATCGAATTTGTTTCGCTTGCATTGACATTCTCCTTGAGATGGGCGAACCCCAATTGGCTCGGCGCGTGAATCATGTCTGTGAAGAGGCGATTTCGCAGTTGCGATCGCTTCTACAACGCGAGAAGAACGCGATAAGAACGGCGCTGAGCGGCGGCTAAACATCCCGTCGTCCAGATTCTGTTTCAATCAGCTGACCGTACAGTGTAAACTGTACGGTCAGCTGCCACGTTACGGGCCTGAAATACTACTGCATGACATCCGACTTCATCCCATTGCCGGAACCGTCGCCCAGCGACGCGCCGACGCGGCGCCAGTCGAGACGCTCCCCCGGCGCGAAACGCGGCTCGACGCATGCCGCCAAAGAGACCTACGTCGAAGATCGTGCTTTGATTCGGCGACTGCTCGATCGTGAGCCTGCTGCGTGGAACGAATTTATCCAGCGATACGAACGGCTCATCGCAAGTCGCATTCTGGCAACCTGTCGCGAAGCGAACAGCGAGGCCCCGGCAGACTTGGTAGAGGATTGTGGAGCTGAGGTGATGGTGGCGCTGTTTCACCGCAAGATGTCGGGGTTGCGGCAATTTGAAGGTCGTAGCAAGCTGTCGACATGGCTGGCGATTGTCGTCCGACGTACAACACTTGAAGTACTGCGGAAACACCAGCGCGACGCCGTAGCCACCGTACAGCCAGACAGCCGATTTGATCTACAGATGGTCCCCGATATGAAATCGAGTCGAACGGCGGGGATCGATGCTGAAGATCGCGACCGGTTGCAAGTGTGCTTGCAACAGCTTTCCGCCAGCGACCGGCAGATTCTGGCATTTCAATTTGAACAGAATTGGAGTTACGCTGAAATTGCTGAAGAATTGGGAATTTCAGTGAACGCGGTCGGCCCCAAGTTGTACCGGGCACGGGCTCGACTTAAGAAACTAATGATTCAGCCGTGTCGTAACAGAGACTGAAAACGTAAGACAAAAATGGCATCACCCGACGCTCATCTATTGACGCTCATCAGCCTGCGGGAGGGCCGTCTGTCCTCCGCAGAGGGGATGGCGGTGCGCGAGCAATTGGCCGACGATGCCACTCTACGGTTGCATTGGCAGACTCTGGCTAAAGCAATCGATGTGGTGACGCCGCTTGTTGATACGGAGCGAAGTTCCAAAATTAAAATTGAAACGATGGCTGCCTTTGTCGAAGGAAACCTGAGTGTTGATGATGCGGCTGCTGTCGAACATCTGTGTTGGGAAAACGACGCGGCGCTGCGGGATGTCGTGGCTGCATTTCGCTCGGTTCACGCCGAAGAAGTCACCTTCGCTGTGCAGCCAAGATTACACCATTGCCTTAGAGATGCCGTCGAACTTGAATTTGGGGCCACGGCAGAGGGCGAATTCCTCGAATCCGGGACAATCCACTCGGCAACCAAGCGGCCGCAGCCTGTCAACGGCTCGGTGCCTACACAAGCCAATGGAAAATCGGTTGTCGTGTTGCGCAAAGAAGACGCTCGGCAATCTCACAACAACTTCAATCATCGCACTGGCCGAGGAGTGATCGTTGCGGTTGTCGTCGCGGGCCTGTTGTTCCTGAGCTTGGGCCTCATTTTCTTCATTCGCGGAGGCGGGATGTCCAAGAGGACACCGATTGCAAGGGCAACGTCGCCGAAAGAAGGCATAGACGGGCCCAATAATCCCAACCTCATGAAACCCGTTTCGCCGAATGTCCCAAACATCACTGATGGTTCTCTTCCCATGGTGAAGCATCAAGATCCACTCAAGCCACCGTCTCAAGATCCACAAGGGAGAAAACCCGCCCTACCGGACGGTCGCGGACTGGGACAAATTGTACAAGTCGAATGGACAGACATTTCTGGGGTTGTTGCCCGCCGATGGGGGGACCAAGGACAATGGGCTGGTTTGTTGTCGAGCACAAAGAAGGAGATTTCTGATGATGCGTTGACTGTGCACACGCTGCCGCAAAGCTGGGTCCGCGGGGGAATGGCAGGCGGGCCAGAAATTGTGGTTGATTCCGACTCCGAACTTCAACTGATCATACGGAAGCAAGATGAAAAACCGCAGCGACGGACTACTGTCATTTTGCAGATTCTGCAGGGAAGGGCTGCAATCGCTGGTTTGCGGGATGGGGCAGAAATTCGTATGGCTAACGGGGAGCACGAGTGGGCAATTCGATCAGTTGCCAATGACACCGCGGTAGGCCTGATTCATCTCGATGGGCTTCGGCGACAGATTGTCGTGTGTGATGGCGCGGTGCGGGTCGATGACATGCGACTGACAGCAGGCTGGTCGGTGACATGGAACGGTCGTACCTTCGAGAAACCTGTAACTGATGTTTCGCGGCACGCATGGCGGCTGCCTCCCACGCAAACCCTCGCGATGCGCAAGTCACTGGTGGACCGTATCAACCACAGCGGTAACGTACTGAAGGCCCTGTCGCTGGTGGGACGTAGTGCACGGAAACAGGACATCAATCTGGCATCCAATCTGAGTTTCGCCCTTGATGCGGTCGAAACTGTCCCGCAGGCGGCACAATCAAACCTCGAAAATCGGCGTTTGGCCGCAATCAATTGGCTCCTGGCTGCAGATGGTCGCCAGCCGGAGACGAGTTTAGTCTGGAGGAAAATTGAGGAATCGTTGGGAACCGGAAGGACACAGTCGTCAGTTCGCACCTGGTTCCAGGCAGCTCAAAGCAAAACCCGACCAACTCAACAGCAGTTGGGAGAATTGTCTGCCGGACTTGGGGCACGGCACTCGCTATTCGTGCGTCAAACTGCCATCCACTTCCTGCGACAGATCTCCGGCCAGCGGTTGGCGGAGTACGACCCTAGTCGCCCCAGCAGGAGTTCGATCGACTCGGTTCGCCAGAAACTCCGCCGAGTGATCAGCGGTGGCCGTCGACGGGGGAATTAAGCGGTGCTGTGTACCACGACATCCTGAAGGTTTCTGCGCGAGTACTCCACGCAGCGCCTGCGAATCGTGTGGCGTCAAGACGACCGCCGTTCCCTGGGCCGGTAAGCACTCGCGGTTTACCTTGATGTTCGAGGCGTTCGCCAAGCGAAGATTGTTGACCCGTCCAGTGTCTCTATCGCCGGGCAGCACCTGCAGGACAGCCGCAGTTTGCGAAATCGGCAAATCCGTTAAAGGCAGAATAGTCGGCATGACGACAATACCGATGGAGGAACCGATCACAAGCTGTTTGTAGGTAATCGTGCTCGAACGTCGCGACTCCGTTCGGGTTGCCGGAGTTTCCTTAATGCGCGTTTCTTCCGGCGATCGCCTGGTGTGGGCGACGTTCCTCTTTCTGGCAGTCGTTGCTTTCGCAGGCAGCGGCTGCTCGCGGACTAGGTATCGACTTCAAGCAGATCGCGACGCGTACGATGTGATTGCAGAGAGAAACTGCGATCCGCGTTGGACTGCGGAAGGTTACAGCATCGAAACCGATCCGCGCAGCCGGTATTTCGACGCATACGATCCCGACCGTTCACCGATGCCGCCTGATGACCCGACCTCCAACACGTACATGCGACTGGTGGACGGGAAGAAGGGGTGGAAGCATTGGCTCGACAACGGGGAACGGCCCGAGTTGGAGAACGCCGGATGGAGCAACGCGCTGGCCGAGTATGTTGAAATCGGCGAAGAGGGGGATGTCAAACTTGATGTTGATTCTGCGCTGCGGCTCGCCTATGTCCACTCGCCGGAGCACCAGCGACAGTTGGAGACGTTGTACCTCTCTGCTTTGGATGTCACCGAGGAACGGTTTCGGCTAGATACGCAATTCTTTGGCGGATACGACACACGATATACGCACAACGGGTCGCTGATTCCGGCGGGACTTGGCTTCAGTCCCTTGTTGAGGCGATTCGTCCTCACGCCGAAGATAAACGCGCCGGCAGCCGAAAACAACCGGCTGACATTGGGCCGACCGACCGGAGCGAATCCGGCACTGCAGGCGCGTCGGCGATTCTCCACAGCGGGTGAACTTCTGGTGGGATTTGCTAACTCGTTTGTGTTTGAGTTCACCGGCGGCGATGTGAATTTGGCAGCATCACTGGCGAATTTCTCGCTCGTTCAGCCGTTGCTTCGCGGGGCGGGCAAGGACATCGCCCTGGAACAATTGACACAAGCCGAGCGAACGCTGTTGGCCAACTTGCGAGCCTACGTCCAGTTCCGTCAGGGCTTCTATACGCAGATCGCAATCGGTGAGTTGGGTGTCACCGGACCGCAGCGCGGTGGCAGCAGCACCAGCCTGCAGTCGTTTTCGGGCGTGGGAGGCGTGAACGGCTACGTTGGCCTGCTGCAACAACGTCAACAAATCCGCAACGCGGAAGACAACCTCAGCCTTCAACTCCGGACCCGAGACCGGTTGGAAGCACTCTACGACAACGAATTGATCGGACTGGTGCAGGTCGACCAGTTTCGGCAGGGTGTCGAAACGCAGCGATCTCAGTTGCTGGGCAGCAAGAATTCCCTCGAATTGGCGATTGAAAACTACAAGACCGGCACGCTTGGTCTGCCGCCGGATTTACCGGTCGAATTGGACAGGAGTATGATCAGGCAGTTCCAACTCTTGCCGCCAGAAGCAAACGAAATCCTGGAACCGCTGTTCGCATTGCAAAAACGTGTTGGCGATCTCGCCGAGTTAGCCGCCCTCATCGGAGATGCCGCCGAGCTGCAGGATCAACTTGGCGTACTTCCGGACAACGACGATGCGGAGGCGATTGATCGAACCCTTGGAGATTTCCTCAATCTCGTCGAGACCATTGAAAGTCGATTGGACACGCTACGAGTCGATCTCACCCAGATGGAAAGCGGGCGTGGGCCGAACCCAGTCGCGTTGACCAACGCGGAAGAGGAGTTGGTCCGCCTGGTCGGAGATCGCCTTCGTGAAGCACCTGACAACCTGAAACAACACTTCGAGGATGGCAGGAGCCAACTGGAATATCTTATCGAGGAGCTGTCAGAGGAAACCGACGATAACGCCGTCAACGAGGACAGCATCATGCTGATGTTTGATCTCCTTCGCCTCAGCCAGGGCTGCATCCTGATCCAGTCGCATGCTCGCCGGCTTGATCAGGAACCACAAAAGATACTGGCCGATGCCGTGGAGTTCATCGAACCGGTACGGCAACTGTTCGACGCTGCGAAGGAAGACCTGACTCGCATGGACGCTGCCGTGCCGACGCGCGAACAGACGATGACCGAGCGGGAGAAAGAAGACTACCGTAACGACCGTGAGCAACTCCATAAGAAACTGACGGAACTCAAACGCGGTGAGTTGGGATTTGATCCCGCCGAAGATACGCTGATTCGTCTCCGCGATGGACTCACCGTGGATACGCGAGGCCAGACGCTTCGCGGAGTGACGGCGTGGGTGCAGATGTTCCTGCAAGTGGTCGAGCGATTGTCGCTCGTTCCGGCGAGAGCTCGGTTGGAAATCATTACGGTTGATTCGATCGATCTGGATGCGGATGAAGCGTTTCAAATCGCGTTGGCCAATCGCCTGGATTTCATGAACGGGCGGGCTGCGCTCGTCGATCGTTGGCGATTGCTCGAAGTCAACGCCGACGCTTTGCAGTCTGTCCTCAACATCACTGCAAGCGGCGACGTTCGCACGGCGAAGAACAACATCGTCAGCTTCCGGGCGCCCACAAGCACTGTGAGGTTGGGATTGGAATTCGACGCGCCTTTCACTCGGCTGTTGGAGCGAAACACATACCGCGAATCGTTGATCGAATACCAACGGAGTCGTCGCGCCTTCATTCAATCGCGCGATTCACTCCAACTGGGACTCCGTGCGATTCTTCGCAACCTCGAACTGCGTCGCCAGCAATTGAAGATCCAGCGTCGCGCTGTCACCATTGCCTTGCGGCGAGTCGATCAGACGCAATTGGAATTGACTGCACCTCGGGCGATCGGGCAGCGGATCGATTCAACGACTGCTACCAACCTGCTCAGCGCGCAAGGCTCGTTGCAGAGTTCGCAGAACGCCTTCCTCGCCGCGTGGCTAAGTTATTACGCCTCACGGCTAAGGCTTTATCGCGAACTGGGCGTCATGGTTCTCGATTCAGAGGGCCGCTGGCTTGAGTTTCCCATCGAAGGATCATCCCGAGCAATCGAAGGATCGGGCGAGGGAGGCGGTTTAGATGGTGATGACCTCTCGTTGCCTCCCTTGCCTGCGGTGATTCGCGCCGATTGGACGGGCCGAGCGAACGTCTCGCAAACAAGTGAGCCGACAAGCTCTCGCGCCGGCCACTCCACCGCCTACCAACCCCCATCGCCGCGCCAAATTTCGCCGACGGCGGCTGATCCGGCTGAAGCAGAATTCAAAATGCCGGAAACTCGCGACTGATTCTCGCGGCAGGATCTTTCTCCGCCGGCCATAAGCTGGCGCGAAATGCTCGACGCCCGTTCTGAAGCGATGACGGGGATTTCAGGCAGTCCGTCGCCGCTGCACCGCGGCGAAACTCAACAAATCGCAGAATAATGTCCACGATTGCCGGTATTTTGTGGTTCTCTTGGGGTGGCGTTGGCGCTCTTCGCAATTGGCGTTGATCGGCGGATATTGATACGATTAAGGTACGCCATTGTTGCTCCCCGCATCCTGTTTTGCCTCCTTTTCAAGTACGACTCGCAAGCGAGAGTACTTGCCGTTTTGTCGATTTGCGAGCCGTCGTCGATTTTCAGGCGCGGTTGATCCTCACACCTCACTCCGTTGGCACAAGCAGCAATCATGACGACTGATGTGATTCAAGAGACGCCGACTGCCGTCGATGTCGGCCATCCTCTGAGACAGCCGACTGCGCGCCGCAATGGCCCTGCGTCAACACGCCGTTCGTGGGGCCGCGTCCTGCTGGTCATCGGTGTGATTGCGGTGTTGGGGGCTGCTGCGACGTTCATCCCCGGCGCCATTTCCTCGCCGGAGACAACGGGTCCCAAACTCACATACACAATTGCGCGTGGCGACCTACTTGTCACAGTGATCGAACAGGGGACTTTGGAAAGTTCCAACAATACGGAAGTCAAATGCAAGGTCCGCGGTTTCAGCACCGTCACGTGGGTGATTCCCACAGGCACGGTGGTTAAGCCGGGGGACGAACTGGTTCGGCTCGACACGCTGGTGATCGAAGAGCAATACAGTTTGACGAAGACGAATACATTCATTGCGACAGCCACGCTCGAAGAATCCAAGGCGAATGTTGCAAAGGCGGACATCGCCATCGATGCGTACAGGGAAGGCACGTTTCGCCAGGAGTTGCAGTTGCTCGAGAAGCAGTTGGCGGCCAACAAACGGAATCTGCGCAACGCTCGGAAGATGCTTGCCCGCTCCGAAACACTGTTTCGGAAGGGCTATGCAACGGATTTGGAAGTTGATGGCAATGCATTCTCCGTCACGCAAGCCGAGTTGGAACTGAAGGTCATGCTGACTGAGATCAAGGTCCTGAAAGAGTTCACCAAAGAGATGCAAATGGTGACGATGCAGGGCAACCTGACAGCCTCTCACTCGAAGATGGCTGCGGACGAGGCGGGGCTTGCCATGGAAGAAAAACGCAGAGATCGCGCCAAGTTGGAACTCGCCGCCTGCGTCATCAGGGCCGAAAGGGGCGGCTTGGTGATTTACCCGTCGGCCGCAGCCTGGAAGCGGACACCCGACATTACCGAAGGCGCAACGGTTCGCAAGGATCAAGTCCTGCTGCTGATGCCCGACCTCTCGAAAATGCAAATTAAGGTTGGCATTCACGAGTCGATTATCGACCGCATTCGTCCAGGATTGAAAGCACGCGTGACGCTGCCGGACCGGACGCTCGAAGCCAAAGTCTCCACGGTGGCTTCGGTCACGCGACCAGCCGGCTGGTGGACCGGAAACGTGGTGAAGTACGACACGATTATTGAACTTCCCACCGACGAAGGGCTGAAGCCCGGCATGAGTGCCGAGGTGGAAGTGGTCATCGCCGAACACAAGGACGTTTTGAAGATCCCCGTTGCGGCCGTCGTCGAAACCGACGAGGGCGACTTCTGTTGGGTGAAAACCGCCGAGGGAAGCGTGCGGCGTCTGCTGAAACTCGGCGACAGCAATGACGTATTCATCGTCGTCAAAGCGGGGCTAAAGGAGGGGGATGACGTTGTGCTCAATCCGACGGCATTCATTGATGAAGCGCGAGACAATGCGTTGACGACGCTTGAAGAAACAATTCCGCAGGAACCAGAGGCCAAGACAGATTCGAACGATTCCAAAGCAAAGCCGTCGAAGTCTACGCCTTAGCATGCCTTCGGCCGGCAACCCGCCATGAGCAGCCAGAAGGTTGTGCCGTGGCGGAGTCGAATTCAAAGACCCAACAGGAAGATCAGTCATGGCGAGTGATACAACATACGAGCCGCAATCACTGCCCGCGCCGCAGCGCACGAATTCGCAGACCGCGTCCCGGCGATCACGATGGAAACTCGTTATGAGTGCGATCGGAGTGGTCGCCGTTGTGGCAGCTGCGGTGACGATCAGTCGCAGTGACGGGTCATCGGGCGCACTCGGTCCGGTATCGACACACACGATCAAACGCGGCGAACTGCTTGTCACTGTCACCGAACAGGGAACGCTGGAAAGCTCCAACAATACGGAGGTCAAGTGTAAGGTTCGCGGCAACAATACAATCATTTCGGTGATCGAAAGCGGCACGGAAGTGGAGGCGGGAGAAGTTCTCGTCCGGCTCGACACGCTGTTGATCGAAGAGGAGATCAGCGAACGCACGAAGTTTGCTCATCTCGCAAGGTCGGCCGTCGCGCGATCGAAAGCAGATGTGGCGAGAGCCGAACTGGCAATCGCGGAGTATCTGCAAGGCAGGTATGTTTCCGACTTGGACACGCTTCAAAAAGACCTGGCAATTGCCGAATCAAAACTGCGGAGCGCAAAAAACCTGCTGGGCTTCGCCAAGATGATGGCAAAAAGCAAATACACGAGTGAATTGGAAGTTGAGGAAAAACAATTCGCCGTCGCTCAGGCCGATCTGGAATTGAAACTGACGGACACAAAAATCGATGTTCTGAAACGCTTCACCAAAAGGGAGCAACTGGCAACGCTCAACGGCACGCGGAATGCCGCCAAGGCAAAGTATGAGGCAGAGAAAGAGCGGGCCTACGCAGATGAGCAACGACTGAAACGCGCGGAAGAGGAGTTAGGACAATGTGTTGTGAGGGCCAAGCGAGGCGGCATGGTGATCTACCCCACCGGCAAGGCATGGGAAAATGCACCGGACATTGAAGAGGGGGCAACGGTCCATAAGGATCAGGTGCTGCTGCTGATGCCCGACCTCGCCAACATGCAGGTGAAAGTCGGCATTCACGAATCGGTCATCGACCGGGTCAGGCCCGGTCTTTCTGCAAAAGTGACGCTGCCCGGTAAAACGCTGTTGGCCGACATTGCCTCCGTCGCTTCGGTGGCAAAGCCGGCAGGTTGGTGGACGGGAAATGTGGTGAAGTACGACACGATCGTCAAACTGCCATCGGTGCAGGGATTGAAGCCCGGTATGAGCGTCGAAGTCGAAGTGATTCTTGCTCGACATGAAGACGTGTTGATGATTCCAACGGCAGCCGTCATGCAAACGAGAAATGGACACGCTTGTTGGGTCAAACGAGCCGACAAAGCGGAGCGTCGAACGCTCAAACTGGGCGACAGCAGCGACATGTTTATTGTCGTCCAGGCGGGATTGACGGAAGGGGACCAGGTCATTCTCGATCCGTTGGCTCACGTTGAAGAAGCACAGGACGAAGCGGCGGCGGTGATCGACCATGCCAAGGCACGCAAACAGAACTCAAGTGAACTTTAGCCTCGGGCAACTGCACGACTATGGCGACAGACACTCTTTCAGAAACACAAAGCCCGCCGCAACCGCCGCGCGATCAACTGGTCAATGCTCCCGGGCATTTGCCACAAAGTCGTTGGTGGAAACGTGGCGTGCGGACGTTTGTCGTCATCGCCTTTCTGGCGTCGGCAGCCGTGCTGATCGCAATGGCGATGTCATCGCAGGAGGTCGAAGGTCCACAGTTAACTCACACCATCACACGCGGCGACTTACTGGTCACGGTCGTCGCAGAAGGAATTCTCGAAAGCTCCGAGAACACAGAAATCAAGTGCAAAGTCAGGGGCCAGAACACTGTCATCTGGGTCATCGAAAGTGGAACGGTGGTGAAGACGGGAGACGAATTGGTCAGGTTGGATTCGCGATTTATCGAGGAGCAAATCGACGAGCGCACGAAATACTCGCATTGGTCCCGGTCTTCCGCCGAACGATCCATTGCCAATGTCGCGAGAGCAGAACTGGCCGTCTCGGAATACGAGCAAGGCAGATATGTCTCCGAGTTCATGAAGATGGAGAAGGATCTGGTCGTTGCTGAGGCAGAATTGCGAAGCGCACAAAACATGCTCAGCCATGCCCGGTTGATGCAGAAGAGCGATTACAAAAGTAAATTGGAAGTCGAGGAAAAAAACTTCGCCGTCGATCAGGCCAAGCTGGATGTCGAAGTTAAGAAAACGGATATCAAAGTTCTCAAAAAATTCACCCGGAAAGCGCAACTCCAAACACTCAATGGGAATCTCGCTTCGAGCAAAGCCAACCACGAAGCCAATGCCGAGCGGGCGATGGCCGATGCTTCGCGTCGCGATCGGGCGATTGAAGAAATCAAGCACTGCGTCGTTCGAGCCGAGCGGAGCGGCTTGGTAATCCACCCCAATGCCGCACAGTGGGAGTCGGCGCCAATTGCCGAAGGGGCAACCGTGCATAAGGACCGAGTTCTGCTGCTGATGCCCGATCTGACCAAGATGCAAGTGAAGGTCGGCATTAACGAGTCCGTCGTCGATCGGCTTAAGGAAGGGTTTTCTGCCAAGGTCACCCTCCCAACCAGGACGCTCGACGGTACCGTATCTTCCATTTCGTCAGTCACAAAACCCGCCGGTTGGTGGACCGGAAATCAGGTAAAATACGACACTCTCATCGCGATTCCATCCGAGAAAGGGGTGAGGCCCGGCATGAGCGCCGAGGTGGAAGTCGTCGTCGCGCGCTACGAGAACGTGCTGAAGATTCCCGTCGCAGCAATCGTGGAATTGGACGACAGTCACTATTGCTGGGTGAAGACGGCCCGCGGCACCGTGCGACGTCCGCTCGTACTCGGCGACAGCAACGATGTCTTCACGGTCGTGGAGAAAGGGCTTAAAGAAGGGGACGAAGTTGTGCTCAATCCTCCGGCCAGTGGAAATACACAACAACCGACGACGAAGGCGGGCGACGAAACAATGGGCGAGACTTCGCCCGACAATGACTAACATTTCTGAATTGAATCCGTGATAGATTCCTTTTTCCAAACCATTCATCTGGGCTTAAAGAGCCTCGTGCTGCAGAAGATGCGTGCCGGCTTGGCGGCGCTCGGCATCTTCATTGGCACGGCGACGGTCATCTGGCTGGTCGCGGTGGGGGAAGGTGTTAGTCACCAGGCGCGGCAGCAGATCCTGGAACTCGGTGCAACGAACGTCATCGTCCGCACCAAGCAGCCGAACACGGGCAGCGAGAAGGATTCCAACAGTCGCGTCAAGACCTATGGCTTACTGCGAACCGACCTTCGCCGAATCGTTGAGAACATTCCCAACATCAGCCGCGCGCTTCCGATGAAGGAACTGCGATTTGAACTCCGCTTGGGAAACCGGACGGCTGACGCGAAGCTCGTGGGGTGCGTCGAAGATTACCTTGAACTGAATCAGCTGAAAATGGCGAGGGGGCGATGGCTTGCGCCGCGCGATCGCGGAAACAAAGTCGTCGTGCTGGCCGACGACACGGCGAAGCGGCTTTTCCCCTATGAGAACCCAATTGGACAAACGATCTGGGTGGGCAGTGAATTCTATAAGGTCATTGGTCAAACGAAGCCGCGCACGGCTTCCGCTGCAATCGGTGGCAGTCTGGATTCCCGCGACTACAACCTGGATGCTTACATTCCGCTGCAGACGCTCCGCCGCCGAGTTGGCGATCTGGTAATGAAACGGGTCGGCGGTGAATTTCAGGGAGAACAAGTCGAACTCAGCCAGATCACCGTTGAGGTCGATAACATCGACGACGTCGATGAAATCGCGCAGATCATCGAGACATTGCTCAAGAAGTATCACGAACAGGAAGATTACGCGGTGGTTGTCCCCAGGGAACTTCTGCGCCAGGCAGAGCGAACGCGAGCCATGTTCAATGTGCTGCTCGTCGTTATCGCCGGCATCTCGCTGCTCGTCGGAGGGATCGGCATCATGAATATCATGCTGGCCACGGTGACGGAGCGAACGCGTGAGATCGGCATACGTCGCGCGCTCGGTGCCACACAGCACGACATCATCAAGCAGTTTCTCACCGAAACGATTGTGCTGTCTGCCATCGGCGGCCTGTCGGGTGTCTTGTTTGGACTTTCGGTCGGCCCGCTGTTTCGAGGTATTCGCACCGGAGTCACGATGTTGTCGCCCGATCTGCTGCCGCCAATCGTTCACACAATCGAACCGCGGATTGCAGTCTGGTCCGTCGTGCTGTCGCTGTTCATTTCGCTGTTTGTGGGGGTCATTTTCGGCGTCTACCCAGCCCGCCAGGCCGCGCACATGGACCCGATTGAAGCGCTGCGCCACGAATAGCAATAAGAGAGAACCAAAACCACGCAGAATGATGTCCATGATCGCTCGGCCGCTGTGGTAATCAATAGTCGTGTGGCCGGCTTGCCGCATGGTTATTCCCTGGTTCCTCCAGAACGAGGCACAATCTGCGGCAGCCGGCCACCTTTCAATTAGCCTTGAGGTGGTCCGAGTGGTCTGGAGGTTAGCGAAGTTGAATTGATCCCGCCCGAGCGAAAGGTTCCCAAGGCGAAATGAAACGAATTCCAACGGAGTTTGAACCAACGATGCGACCATCCACGCGACTTGCGGGCCTCTCGGCGATTGCACTTTTCGTCGCTCTCTTTCTATCGAACGAACGGGCCTGCGCTGCCGCCACTAGGTACGGCGAAGCTGGAGAGAAGCGACCGGGGAAGAAAGCCGAAACGACCGTCAAAGCATCCTTTCGGGCCGCCTCAGGTTCGGCTCGTCCAAAACGCCCCAACGTCGTCGTGCTGCTGGCTGACGATCTCGGTTCGAAGGACATCGGCTGCTACGGCGGCCCGGTGAAAACTCCGGCGCTGGACGCGTTGGCTGCGAAAGGCGTCCGCTTCACCGACTTCCATTCGGGAGCCCCCGTCTGTTCGCCCGCGCGAGCCACGCTGCTCACAGGGCGACATCATTTGCGGACCGGGGTCTACACGGTCATTCAGGATCACATTCACAACATGCACCTTCGCAAAAGTGAAGTCACGATGGCCGAGGTTTTGAAAGCGAACGGTTACGACACGGTTCATCTGGGCAAGTGGCATCTGGGAACAC
Organism: Planctomycetota bacterium; assembly: GCA_963581435.1. Lineage (GTDB taxonomy): Bacteria > Planctomycetota > Planctomycetia > Planctomycetales > Planctomycetaceae > JABISG01. The sequence goes on along the minus strand of CAUZOL010000111.1, from coordinate 4,701 downwards.
CGTTTCGCGGGATGAAGAAACCGTGGATCGACGAACACGGATTCGATTATTGGTTCGCGACCGACTTGAACGCCGCGCCGAGTCATCGCAACCCGAGAAACTTCTGGCGCAACCGGGAACGTGTCGGTGAGATGGAGGGCTACGCTTGCCAGCTTGTCGTTGATGAAGCAATCACCTGGCTGGATCGGAAACGCGATGCGGAGAAACCGTTCTTTCTCAACATTTGGTTTCACGAACCGCATGCTCCCCTCGCGGCTCCGGATAACATTGTTTCTCAGTATGGTGATCTTAACGATCCCGCCGCGATCTACTCGGGCACAATCGACAACACGGACCGCGCAATCGCCCGGCTGGTGAGAAAGCTGGAAGAGGTCGGTTCGCTTGAAAACACGATCATCATTTACACCTCGGATCACGGCAGTTACCGGACGGATCGAAACGGTGGTTTGCGGGGTAACAAAGGGTCGCTGTCTGAAGGTGGGATTCGCACGCCCGGCATCATTCACTGGCCCAAAGGCATCAAGGGCGATCGAACTGAAGAGAGACCCGCAGGCGCCGTCGATCTTTTGCCAACAATTTGCGGCTTAGTGGGGATTGAGAAACCAGAGGGCGTGCATCTCGACGGAGCCGATCTCTCGCCGCTGCTGACCGGCAAGCCCGCCGAATTCAAACGTCACCAACCGCTCACCTGGCATTCTCCAACAAGCCAACCGATTGTGGTCATGCGCGATGGCAAGTACTCGCTGGTCGGTTACCGCAAGATAGAATATCCCAAGGACCAGGACACGATTCGAGCCGTCATGGATGAAATGAGAGTCATCCTTGAGAAGAACAACGGCCGCAAGTTGACGCAGTCCGAGCTTTGGCACAAAGCATACAACAGCGAAATCAAAACTCCTCAATGGAATCGCATGCGTGGCAAGTTTGTCACGCTGAACACCTTCCAGGAAGCATGGATCCCGCTCATCAAAGCAGGCTCGGGCGGCATATCAAGATTCGAACTTTACGACCTATCGACCGATCCAAACCAGCAACGGAACATCGCCGAACGGTTGCCCGAAGTGACCAACCGGTTGAAAAAATAAGTGCTGGCGATCAACGCCGATGTGCTGAAGGAAGCCCCCGAATGGGGACCGTACAAACCAATCGCATCCTCTGCGACAAGGTCAAACCCCAAGCCGGCTCCCGACGACGCCGAGTTGGAGAAGCTGCTGACCAGGATCGACAAAGCGGCGTTACCTGCGGGTTACGATCCCAGCAAACACCAAGCCTATGTCGATGGTCGCATGAAGTCCCTCAAGTCGCAGCAGCGGGGAAGAATCGGCAGGTTCTGGAAAGAAAAACGTCGCCTTCACCCGAACATGCAGAATGCCGGCATGTCGTTCGTCAGGATCCTCGAATACGTGGCCACGGGCGAAAAGCTTGCGGCGGAAGACGGTATCGACCCACACGCCGTAAACTGGCATCAATGGCGAGGCCCGGAAGCCAACGGCGTCAGCCGCACTGCAAAACCGCCAATCGAGTGGAGTGAAGACAAGAACATTCGCTGGAAAGTCGCCATCGATGGGAAGGGAAATGCATCGCCGATTGTTTGGGGCAACAAAGTGTTTCTGTTGACGGCGATCAACACCGGCCGAATCGATCCTTCGCGCCCGAAACCGGAAGACCAGCCGAAACGAGTTTTCGGGATCAAGCACCCCAATACATTCTACAAGTTCGATGTCCTTTGCCCTGATCGAAACACAGGCAAAGAACTCTGGCGTCGGACGGCAAACGAACTCGTGCCTCATGAAGGAACGCATCACGATGCCGACTTTGCCTCCGCGTCACCGACCACCGATGGCGAACGACTCTATTGCTGGTTCGGCTCCGGGGGGATGTATTGCTACGATCTCAACGGAAAGAAACTGTGGCAGCGCGATCTCGGCAAAGCCTATGTTGGAGCCAGTCTGGGCGAAGGGGGTTCTCCCGTTGTTTACAAGGGCAAGCTCGTAATCGTCCGCGACCATGCGCGACAGTCCAGCATCGAAGTGCTCGACGCACGAACGGGCAAAACGTTGTGGAAGAAAGACCGCGACGAACCGAACGCCTGGGCGACGCCGAGGGTTGTTGAACACAGCGGAATGACTCAGGTCATCACCGTCGCCTCGAAGAAGATTCGCAGCTATGATCTGAATACCGGCAACATCATCTGGCAATGCAGCGGGTTGACCGGCAACGTCAGTCCGTGCCCGATCGTTGATGGCGACCTTGTGTACTGCATGAGCGGTTACGAGGGCTATTCGCTGCTTGCCTTGCCGTTGAGCGCCCGGGGTGACATTTCGAAATCCGACAAGATTGTCTGGTCAACAGACAAGGGAACTCCATACGTCCCCTCTCCGGTGCTTTACGACGGGATGCTGTACTTCACGCAGTCGAACCAGGCGATTCTGACGGCCGTGGATTCGCAAACAGGCGTGACGCGACTAAAACGCAGCCGGATTCCAGGACTATCCAACATCTACTCGTCACCCGTCGGCGCGGATGGACGCGTTTACTTTACCGACGCTCAGCCGTGGTGTCTGCCGTCTTCAGCACAATCGCCGCAGGTCACATCGACCTGCTTCAAAAAGAAGAAGAGAGTCTTATGCTGTGTCATCAAGTCGATGACGCGAAGAACCCAATTGCCAACCGAACCGAGTTGCCTTCGATCGACAACACAGCATGCACTTCGTGTCTGCAAGCACCAACCGACACTACAGTGCCGTAAAACGTTGGTTTTCGCGTTTGGCCCTCGAATCACTCGACACGCACCGTAACTTGCCCGAAGTGAATCCGTTATTGCCGTTCGCGAATTCAAAACACGCGATTCCCGTGAAAAGTGAGGAATACCGAACACCCGCAGTCTGGAGCGTCGGTCTTGCGAAACGGGCCAGCTTCAGTGCCATTCCACTGAGCATATCCGGGAGTTGTTGTTGTGAGAAGCCCTTGTGTCGGATGGCAAGACAGGCCCGATTCACTCCCTGAAAAACCAATCTGGCAACGTGGGTGAAAAGTTATTTCAATTGACCTGATGATCGATCATGGCATTGGCACAAGTGCGACCGTTCAATTCATGCGAACCCTGTGAGTCGAATTCAAGCGACGAATGCCGCCACATTCCACATCGTCACCAGAGAAGTTGCGTGATTTCCGCTTCGTGATATGAGATAATCGCGGCGCTATGCAGATCCGCTGCCCCCACTGCCAGAATCCGCTGGAAGTCCTCGACGATTCGTCGCTGACTGACATCAATTGCCCGTCCTGCGACAGCCGGTTCAACCTGCTGGCCGATGAGACGTTGACCTATCGCGCGGATGAGAATTCCACGATTGGCCACTTCGAGTTGCAGAGCAAACTGGGAACTGGCGCGTTCGGCACGATCTGGAAAGCCAAAGACACGAAACTCGACCGCAGCGTGGCCGTCAAGATTCCCCGCAAGGAACAACTCAGTTCCGGCGAGGCCGAGCAGTTCATCCGCGAGGCGCGTGCTGCCGCACAATTAAAGCACCCGAATATCGTCAGCGTGCATGAAGTCGGCCGCGAGAATGGGCAAGTCTACATCGTCAGCGATTTGGTCGATGGGCTGAGCCTTTCAGATTGGCTGAGCGCTCAGAAACTGACGTCACGTGAGGCAGCCGAGTTGTGCGCCAAAGTAGCCGAAGCCTTACACCACGCGCATCAGGCGGGGGTTGTTCACCGCGACCTGAAACCGGCGAACATCCTGATGGATGCAGAGGACGAGCCACACATTACGGATTTCGGTCTTGCCAAACGGGATGCGGGCGAAATCACGATGACGACCGACGGTCAGGTGCTGGGAACTCCAGCCTACATGTCGCCTGAGCAGGCAAAAGGAGAAAGCCACGACGCAGACGCCAGATCCGACGTCTATTCGCTGGGCGTGATGTTGTTTGAACTGCTGACGAACGAACGCCCATTTCGTGGCAACACGCGGATGCTGCTGCATCAGGTGATCCACGAGGACGCGCCGAGTCCACGGAAGCTCAACAATTCGATTTCGCGTGACTTGGAGACGATTTGTCTGAAGTGTTTGGAGAAAGACCCCGTCCTGCGATTTCAGACGGCACAGGAACTGGCGGACGATTTGGGTCGCTCTCTGCGGAAGGAGCCGATTCTAGCTCGACCTGTGACTCGCGTTGAGAGAGTGTGGCGCTGGTGCAGGCGCAATCCGGTGGTATCGTCGTTGAGTGCTGGCATTCTAGTTGTCGTCTTACTTGCAAGCGGTGTGATTCTTCAACAGCAGGCGGCTAATCTAGAGAAAATCGCGGCGAGTGAGGCTGAAAGCACACGGAAGCGACGCGCCGCTGAGGCCAAAGGACTTGTCGATTCGCTGCTAACGGCTGAGAGTTGGGCGGTCCTTGGATTTGTTACCCAGATCGACGAGGGGCAGTATCGTCCTTGGGCAGACGTCAAACTCAAAGCAGCGATCAAGAGCGAACCGGATGGGGCGTCGGCAAAGCTGCATGCGTCGCTGGCACTGTTGCCGGTGGACGCGTCTCAAGCGGACTACTTGGCGAAGCAGTTGCTCACCGCGAAGGCTGACGACGTTCCCGTCATTGTCATGTTTCTGAAACCGCACAAGAGTCTATTGGAGAGACAACTTTGGGATGCCATTGAAAGCGGAAGCAACTCCGAACGTATCCGAGCGGCAGCAGCACT
>CAUZOL010000110.1:0-18980 GCA_963581435.1 Planctomycetota bacterium | reverse complement strand
AGTTTTTTCATCCGGGGAAAGTTCAGAGACATTCGGCAAACATTCGACCATCTGGTAAACTCCTTACCAGACGCTCCTACCGAAATCACCAAATCCAGTCCATACCAATCGCCGGTGAGTAGTAACCTCATTTGTTCAATTTGACCGGACCAAATCGGGCAATCTCGAATTCTCAGACGGCTGGACATTATCAAATTCTTGATGAGATGACATGGCTGCGTTACATTCCTCATGCCGATTTCGGCTGCTAAACGTCATTCGAACGCTGCTATGCTGCGGCTTTTCGCTGGTCGCGTCTGGGGACGCGCTCTGGTCGGCAGATGAGAAATCCGAGCCACGCCCAATCAAATTCACCGATGCCGTTCCCTATGGACTGCAACCGGTCGATTACCTTGGGAACTCGACCGACGATGCCGGTCGGCGATTGAACGACCGTTTGAAACTGAGAACGGTCCAACTCGAATACCAACAGAAGAACGGCTATCTGCGGTCGCTGCTCGATGCGCTCGACGTTCCGGTCGAGTCGCAGTTGCTCGTTTTCTCCAAGACGGCATTGAATCAAAAACTGGTGCAGCCGAGAAATCCCCGGGCCGTTTACTTCAACGATGAAGTGACCGTGGGCTGGGTTCCCGGCGCGGCGTCGATTGAGTTGACCGCCATCGATCCGCTGAAAGGCCCGATTTTCTATACGCTGCTGCAGTCGCCGGAGAAATCGCCGCGGTTGAAGCGCGAAAGTCGTTGCCTGGCCTGTCATGCCGGCACGACCACACTACAAGTTCCCGGCCTGATCGTGCGCTCGTTTCTCACCGACAAGACGGGCAGACCAATCGTTGGCTACTCGCGAACAACACACGACAGCGAAATGAAAAAACGCTGGGGCGGTTGGTACGTCACCGGAACACACGGCACGCAAACGCATTCGGGTAACATTTTCGGCGAGAAGGAAATCGCCCGGCAAAAAGAGCATCCCGCACTTCGCGGCAACCTGACCGATCTATCGCCGTTTATCAGCGTTGATGATTACGAGACGCCGCACAGCGATATCGTCGCGCATCTGGTACTCGATCATCAGATGCACGGAGTGAATCTGATGCATCGCGCCGGTCACGAGGCACGGCTCGGTCGCCGGTCGGATGTCGAAGAACGGCTGATCCGATATCTGTTATTCGTCGATGAACCACCACTTACCGCTGAGGTTCGCGGCACATCGGGTTATGCCCGCTGGTTCGCCAAACAGAATCCGCGTGATTCAGACGGCCGCTCGCTGCGGGAATTCGACCTGAAAACGCGGCTGTTCAAATATCGGTTGAGCTATTTGATTTATTCGCCGTCGTTCGACGGTTTGCCGGGGGAAGTCAAAAAACGACTGTATCGTCGTCTGTGGGATATTCTGACGGGCAAGGATGAATCGCCCGACTTTGGCAAGATCCCCGCCGCGGAACGCGCCGCGATCATCGAGATTGTGCGGGTGACGAAAGAGGGGCTGCCGAAATATTGGCGGCCTCAAACCAATCCATGACGAATAATTAGCCGTCGGTGAAGACACCGGCGGTCGGCGTGGAACGATCATTTACGTCGCGATTGCAATCGAACGCGGTACAGTATTCAGCGTCGGCCCCGTGTGTATTCATACGGGGCGAAATAACGCGTTATGTTGAGCCGTCCGCGGCCGCGTCGCTCCGATTGAGCGACCACTTGAGCAACGGTGGGGTGACCATTGTGGTGATCATCACCATCACCACCACCGCGGAATAGGTTCCGCCGTCGATGACCTTTTCTCCGTCGGCGATGAGCTTGCGGCCTTCGTTGGCGAAAATGAGCCCGACTTCGCCGCGAGGAATCATGCCCAAGCCGACGGCTAAGCGGTTCAGTCCCTTCTCTCGCACGCCGAGTGCACAGACTTGCTTTCCGATGATTGCCACCACGGTGATTGCGCCGGCCAGCATCCAGACGTTGGGGTCGGCGAAACTCTGCAGATCGACCTGAATTCCCATTTGTACGAAAAAGATTGGGACCAGCAGTGCCGAGAGTGGCGCGAGCGCCTCTTCCAAACTGTGATTCTCACGTTCCCCCAAAACCTTGTAGTGTGCCCCTTCGAGAATCAAACCGGCCGCGAATGCGCCGACAATCGGTGCCAGCCCAACAACATTCGACAGCCATGCAAAACCGAAACAGAACACCAGGGCCGCCGCGACCAGAATGCCGTGACCTCGCAGAAAACTTGCCGCACGAAACAGCGTGCCGGGAAAGTTGAATCGTCCCAACAACATCGCACCAAACAGAAAGCCGACTGCCAACACGATAATCTTAACGATCTTGAATCCCAGGTCGCCCGAACCGCCCCCTTCCGAACCGGCCGCCGCAATCGCGCCGGAAACAATCGCCAACACCAGCAGGCCGAGAACATCATCGATGACCGCCGCGCCGAGAATGATTTTTGACTCCGTCTGTTTGCTGCGTCCCAAATCCTTAAGAACGCGCGCCGTTATACCCACGCTCGTCGCGCACAACGTCGCACCGATGAACGCCGGCACCTCCCAGTCGGCCCAGCCGATCTCGTTGACGACGAGAACTGTTGCCACGTATCCAAGGGCCATCGGTGCCACGACGCCCAGTATTGCGACCAGAAATGACGAAACTCCTACCGAGAGCATTTCACGGACACTCGACTCCAGCCCGACCTCAAACAGCAATAACACAACGCCGATGCCGGCGAGAATTTTGATGGCGGCTCCGGCACTGTAGGGATCACCGAGAATGGCTTCATCGGGCGGTTTGACGAAATCGAGGCCGTGCCAGCCGTCGAATGTCCCGGTGAAGAAATAGAGAATGGGACTGGTGAGCAAGGACAGATTGCCAAGCAGGACACCGAAGGCCAATTCCCCCAGCACAGCCGGCATGCCGCATCGCTCGAATAGATCGCCACCAATTTTTGCCAGCAGCAGAATGACCACAATCGCAGCCAGCACCGGCGTGACCGGGTCGGCATGTCCACCGCCGGAATGGTCGGCGCGGGCATCCTTTTCCGGGGTCTCGCCTTCACCTTCACCCGGAGCTGACGGAGCGGAATCGGCCGCTGCGTGGGCTTTTTTCCCTGTCAGCCCCCCGCCAAGCATCGTACAGTCGTGAATAATCGCGAAAACGGCAAGCACCGCCAGCCAGCGCATCCAGCGACGCCAATGCTCGGCGATGCTGCCACGTCGCCGATGCAAAAGGCTGGCGGAAGGCGATAACTCGTTCGATTGGGAACGCGTTGTGAAAAGTCGATTCATGCTGTGCGGTATCCAACCTGAGTTCAGAAACCCGGTTTCTCGGAGAAACCGGGTTTCTCACGTTCGCATCACGCCGGATTGAAGTTGTCGAAAGTCCAGAGAATAGGTACTTTTCCGGCTGGCGGCAATCCACGGCATTCGGGCCATCTTGCCCGCTACGAGAGAATCGAAGTAATATACCGCGTCGGTTTCGTGGTGAACGCGACGCTGGACACGAAACAGAAGAAAACAGCCCGCCGCGTAAGCAAGGGTTTTCGGTTATAACCCAGGCTCCGACCCTTGCTTGCGCTGCGGGCTGGTATCGGCCACGATTGGATGACATTCGCAGGTGGGTGGATGCGAACTGCGACAACGCTGTACTCGACAACCAGATGGAGCGACATGAAGAACCGACCAACGGCTGCATTGAGGATTGCGTCGCGCAGACAACGAATTCGCGGCTGCTTTAGCGCGATTCTGCTGGCGATCCTCAGCAGCCTCCTGTTCACCACGAATTCAATGGCCGCAGACAAAGTCGGCATTCGCGTACCGCCGGGGTTCGAGGTTTCGCTGTATGCGGACGACGATCTGGCGCACGACATTTATTCGATGACGGTCGATTCCCAGGGGCGAGTCGTCGTTTCCGGTGCTGGTTATGTGCGGATACTGATCGACAAGGACGGTGACGGAAAAGCCGATTCGTTCAAGCAGTTTGTCGATGGCCCCAAAAGCGGCGCGCAGGGCATGGCGTTTCACGGTCGCGACTTGCTTTGCACCGGTGACGAAGGATTGATTCGCTATCGCGACAGTAACGGCGACGATCGCGCCGATGGGTCGCCCGATGTGTTTCTTAAGATCAAGGCCGGCAGCGAACACCACGCCCACGCAATTCAACGTGGCCCCGACGGTTGGTGGTACCTCATCGCGGGGAACATGGCCGAAGTCACCGGCAAGTACGCAACACTTCCCACGTCGCCGATTCGCAAGCCGGAATTCGGAACGCTGCTGCGATTCCAGCCCGACCTGGCGGGCGGTGAAATTGTCGCCGACGGTTTCCGCAACGCCTACGACTTCGCATTTCATTCAGCGGGCGATCTGTTTGTTTTCGACAGCGACGGCGAACGCGATGTGTCGCTTCCCTGGTATCGTCCGACGCGTGTCTTTCATGCTCTGCCCGGTTCCACCGCCGGCTGGGTCAGCCGCAGTTGGAAACGGCCGAACTACTATTCGGACATGCCACCGGTTGTCGCCGAATTTGGCCGCGGTTCGCCGACCGGTGTCGTCTGCTATCGACATCGGCAGTTTCCTGAGAAATTCCAGGAAGCAGTTTTCGTTCTCGACTGGACTTTCGGCCGTGTGATGGCTGTGCCGTTACAAAAAGCTGGCAGCACTTGGAGCAGTCAACCAATTGAGTTCATGTCGGGCATTGGGCAGTTCGGTTTCGCCCCCACCGACGTTGTCGTCAGCCCCGATGGCAGCTTGCTGGTTTGCGTCGGCGGGCGCGGAACGCGAGGAAGCGTCTACCGCGTTCGCTACACCGGCGAGGACAAGACTCCGGAGATAGTTGACGATGTCACAACAGCCGAGGCGGCACTTACCAGTTGCCTGAACGCGCCGCAGCCGCTGAGTAGCTGGTCGCGCACCAAGTGGTTGCCGTTGGCACGCCGTTTGGGCCGGAAGCGTATTGTCAATGCGGCCAAGGACAAGAAGCGGTCGGTCGGCGAACGTCTGCGGGCCGTCGAAATCCTCACCGAACTGTACGGCGGCGTCGATACGATCACACTGCTGAAACTGGCCTCCGCCGATTCCGCAAGAATCCGCGCACGGGCTGTCTGGTCGGAGGGACGATCGAGATTGATTGCCAAACAGCCAAAACTGCTGCTGCCATTCTTCAACGATTCCGACCCGTTGGTCGTGCGCTGTGCGCTGGAGACACTTATAGGAAATCAAAACTCGGAAAGTCTGGAGCCGCTGTTCTCATCGTTGGCGCAACAACTGGGGGCAAACGATTCCTATGTGCGGCAGACGGCCGCGCGCGTCATTTCGCAGTTGACCGACGAAGCACGAAACACACTAGCATCTTTGGTTGGCGACGTCGGAGTTCAGGCGGAACTTGCGTTCCACTTGGGACGCGTGATGCGATCGCAAACGTTCGATGCCGATGCGCTTGCCACGGGGCTGAAAATTTTGAAGGGCGAGCATCCGCAGGACGTCACATTGCAAGCAATTCGATTGGTGCAGCTCTCACTGGGCGATGTCGGGCCGCGAGAGAAACAGTCGCCCGCGTTCGACAGTTACGCACCGTGGCTTGATCTGGAAGTGCACAAGGCGATCATCGAACCAGCGGCTGTGGAACTGGCGTCGATCTATCCAACGGGGAACAAGCAGGTCGATGTGGAACTGTCCCGCACGTTGGCGATGCTTTCACCGGGCGATGGGGAACTGCTCGACCGCGTGCTGGCGCAGATCGGTGAGGACTCGCATCCCGTCGATGATATCCACCAGCTGCTGGTTGCCGCACGGATTCCTGCCAAGCGAACATCCGGGCAGCGCGAAGCGATTGCAGCCGCACTGGTTGCATTGGATAAAAAGACAACATCCCGCAAGCTCAAACTGGACGGCAATTGGGACCCGCGAATTGGTGAAGTTTACGCCGAGTTAACCAAACACGATCCGAAATTACCGCAGGCGATCGTCAAGCGGCCGGAATTCGGGCGTCCCAGTCAGGTCGTCTACTTGAGCCAACTTTCCAAAGACGATCTGCCAACCGTTGTTTCAGCTTTCGCCCAAAGCGTTCAAGGGGACCGCGACTATCCGTGGAATAATCAAATTGTGTTTCTGCTGGGGGCATCGAAGATGCCCGAGCATCGGACGCTCGTTCGCGATCAGTACGAATCGTTTGCCGTTCGCGGCGCCGTGCTGATTGTGCTGTCCAAGAAGCCGGAAACCAAAGACCGGGAGAAATTTTCCGAAGGGCTTTCGTCATCGCAGTTGGGCGTGTTGGAAGCCTGTTTGAACGCATTATCGAAACTTCCCGAAAACCGGGAACCGGCCGAACAGTTCGCACTCTTGCGATCGTTGCGGCGGCTGGGATCGAACCGCAGTGAATACGTCTTGCGAGAAAAAGTTGTGGAACTTCTGCGCCGCAATTTGAAGCAGAAGTTCGAATTCGTCACCGGAACGGCCGGACACAAGCCGCAGCCCGATGTCGTTCGCAAGTGGACCGATTACCTCAGCGAACAGTTTCCGGAAGTCTCCGTCCGCGAACTCGGAGGGAGTGCCGAGGACCTTTCGCAATTGAAACAGAGGTTGGCGGAAGTCGATTGGTCGAAGGGGGACGCCTCGCGCGGCCGTAAGCTGTTCGAGAAGCGTTCGTGCGTGCAATGTCACGGCGGACGGCAAGCATTGGGGCCGGATCTGGCCGGTGTTGCACGGCGGTTCTCACGAGACGATCTGTTCGTTTCAATCACGGTCCCCAACCGCGACGTCTCGCCGCGGTACCAAACGACGCTCGTGGAAACAACCGAAGGCAAAGTCTACACCGGCTTGGTTATCCACCAGTCGGCCGAGGGGCTGCTGTTGCGAAACGCGACGAACCAGACCTTTCGTTTCGAGGCCGACGAAATCGAAACGCAACAGACGCGATCGACGTCGCTGATGCCGGCCGGATTGTTGAAAGATTTGAAGCCGACCGAACTAGCCGACTTGTACCGATACATCGGTGGTCTCTGAATGCCAGAAGCCAAACGAAAATCCACCAAGACGAAGCAACCGAAGCCGGCCAGAAAACCTCGCAAGCATTGCAACGAGTTGGATGGTCGCCAATGGATTAAGAATTCCATCAGCGTCTGGAGCGACGTTCGCAAGCAGCCGGGCGAAACGAAGCTGGGCCATCCGGCCTCGTTTCCCGAGATGCTCGTCGAGCGGCTGATTGAGACATTCTTGCCGCTGGATGGCATGAGCGTACTCGACCCATTTACTGGTTCGGGCAGCACACTTGTCGCCGCCGAACGCGCCGGCAAGATTGGAATCGGCCTGGAGATTTCGCCGGAGTACGTGGAAACGGCCAATGCGCGACTGCTGGCGTTGCGGGAAGACGGCGATAAAGAAACTCCCACCGATGCCAATCAGTCGGATGGTTCTTCCGAATCGGTCGTGCATTGCGACTCGGCGACCAACCTGCTGACTTACGTCAGTCCCGACTCGATCGACCTGTGCATCACTTCGCCACCCTATTGGAACATCCTGAACCAGCGCCGCACGGCCGACCTGAAGGCGGTTCGTCATTACGGAAACCGGCCGGATGATCTGGGCGTCATCGAGGACTACGAAGAATTTTTGACGGCGACAACGAATGTGCTGGCCGACGTTTTCACAGTGCTGAAACCCGGAGCGTACTGTTGTGTGATCGTGATGGATTTGCGGAAGAAGAACCGGTTCTTCCCACTGCACAGCGATCTGGCGACGCGTTTAATCGACGTCGGATATCTGTTCGACGATCTGATCATCTGGAACCGGCAGGCCGAGTACAACAATTTGCGGCCACTCGGTTACCCCTCGGTCTTTCGCGTGAACAAGGTGCACGAGTATATTGTGCTGATGCAGAAGCCACGGGATGTGAAGTGAGTTTTGAAATTGGAATGCGGAAGTCGCGGTCGATTGGGCATGCTGCCAACCCGCTGACGAAATCAACTTGCGGAGAATGAACAATGCAGCGGTTTCGGAATATTGTTGTTGGTGTCGATCTGTCTCGCGCGGATCGGCTGGCGGCTTCGGAGTTGAATGCGCCAACCCGGGAAGCGGTGACGCGGGCGATTTGGATGGCTTCGCGGCTGTCGGCCGAATTGACGTTCCTCTCCGTACTCGATGTTTCGGCGCACACTCAGGAACTGCTGCACGACGGGTTTCAGAAGACGTCGAGTGATGTGGAAGTGGCGGCCCATGCCGCGCTGGATGAGTTAGTCGAACAAGCGAAACAACAGAATGTCGCTGCGAAGAGCCATCTGGCATTCGGCAGCCCGTGGATCGAAACGGTCAAGCAAGTGATTCGCGAGAATCACGATTTGTGCATTGTGGGCACACGCGATCAGGGGGTGGCAAAACGGTTTCTGTTCGGCAGCACCGGCTCGAAACTGCTGCGGAACTGCCCCTGCCCCGTGTGGGTTACCAAACCCGATCCAGACATCGGTGATCTGAATATCCTCATTCCTAGCGATTTCAGCGACGTGTCTTCACTCGCGCTCGAGCTTGCCGTCAACGGCGGACAGATGGTCGATACGAAGATTCACCTGCTGCACGCAATCGAAGAGCGCGTCGATAATCGCATGTGGCTGACTGGTCTTTCGGATGAGAAGATTGCCGCGTTTCGTCAGGAGAAGCGAGATGAGGCGATGCAGTCGTTGAACGATCAGCTGCCGCAAACCGATTACCGGGCACTCACCCACGGTGTGAAACTGCACGTCACCGACGGCCCGGGAGATGTCGTCATTCTTGATGCCATCGAAGAACTTGAAATCGATCTGCTGATTATGGGAACGATTGCCCGTTCGGGAATTCCCGGCATGTTAATCGGCAACACGGCCGAACGGTTATTGCCTCACGTCTCCTGTTCGGTGCTGGCATTGAAGCCGGAAGGCTGGGAGTGTCCGATCGACGTGGATGATTGAGGGGGAGATAAGAGCACGTCAGGAACAACGGTCTTCTTTTCTCCGCATGGTGGGTGCCACAGGCGACACGCCAGTGGCACCCGTTGACTGAGAATTGACCTGATGTTTATTTCCTCTTGGTCCAGATGGAAAGCCGACCGGTGCCTGATCGCGTGGTTTATCTCGACAATCATGCGACGACGCGCGTCGATCCGCGTGTTGTCGAGGCGATGCAGCCGTACTGGACGGAGAAGTATGGCAACGCGGCCAGTGTGAGCCACGCCTTCGGTCACGAGGCGGCCGACGCAGTCGAAACGGCCCGTGCTCAAATCGCCGAGTTACTCAATGCAACGCCCCGGAATCTCATCTTCACCAGCGGTGCGACCGAGGCGAATAATCTTGCGATAAAAGGTGTGGTCCAAGCCGCCGAGAGGGAAGGAGTTGGCAGCGTTCATCTCATTGTGAACGAAGCCGAACATCGGGCCGTTCTCGATCCCGCGCGAAGACTGAAGCGACTTGGTTGCGAGTTGACTGTTTTGGCAGTGGATGAATACGGCATGGTTGATCCGCAAAAACTGGCGGCGGCAATTCAGCCGAACACGGCGCTCGTTTCCGTCATTTTTGCCAACAACGAGGTCGGCACGATCAACCCGGTGGCAGAGATCGGCGAGATCTGTCGCGAACGCGGTGTGCTGTTTCACTGCGATGCCGCGCAGGCGGTTGGCAAGCTTCCCGTCGATCTCGCCGACTTGCCCATTGACCTGTTGAGTTTGAGCGCGCACAAGATGTACGGACCAATGGGAGTTGGTGCGTTATATGTTCGCGGTGGCGAGAAACGCATTCCCATCGAACCACTGTTCGACGGAGGGGGTCACGAACGCCGGCTGCGCAGCGGCACACTGCCGGTGCCGCTCATTGTTGGTTTCGGTGAAGCCTGCAAACTGGCCGCGGAGGGCATGTGCGATGAATCGAAACGCATTCAGCAGTTACGCGACCGTCTTTGGAGCGGTTTGAGTCAATCAGTCGAGGGCGTCCATGTGAACGGCCACCCCGATCTGCGACTGACGGGCAATTTGAATGTGAATTTTGACAGCGTGGACGGCGACGCATTGATGGTGAGTCTGAAGGACATTGCCGTCAGTTCCGGCTCGGCATGCACATCGGCCGATCCTCAGCCGAGCCATGTGTTGCGCGCCATGGGAGTCAGCGACGAATTGACACGTGCCAGTTTGCGATTCGGCTTGGGACGATTCACGACGCTTGAGGAGATTGAATTCGCGGTAACATACGTCGCCGACGCAATCGACCGGCTTCGCAGGTTATGATTGAAACTGAGCAGCAACTCAATCGACACACAACAAGGAGACACAACGATGGATGCCCCTTCCATTTTGCCTTCCGTCTGGAAAGTCCCTCAGGTGTTTCGCGATCGGCTGGGAACGAAGGCGGGCCGTCAGCGGACGATGGAGGCCGACGGACATCTGTTACTCGTCCTGCATGCCCCGCCTGGTGCCGACGATGATGATCGCAACGGCCGTTTCTTCTGGAGACAGCCGGACGGCAAATGGTCGTCCGCGGCATTTGGCAGCGGTCCGGGTGCGTTAAAAAAGCATCTGGATGAATACACCTCGCTGCTGGTCGCGCGCGAAGAGCAGGACGAAGACGCCGTGAGCGCGAAAGATTACTTTGCAGTCATCTCAACATTGGCGCCCATCAAACGGTCGGCGCGACATCAGCACGAAGTCCTGCAGGAAGCCCGACAAATTTGCCCGGAAGATCGCGATTTGATTTCCCTTCGCGATCAGGCTTATCAGATCGAGCGGATGTCGGAGTTGTTATACGACGACGCAAAGAACGGCCTGGATTTTTCGATGGCGATTCAAAGCGAAGCGCAGGCACGCAGCAGCCGTCGCATGTCGGTGGCCGCACATCGTCTCAATGTGCTCGCCGGGTTTTTCTTCCCCATTGCAACGTTGACGACCGTATTCGGCGTCAATTTGGATCATGGGTTTGAACACAAGTACCAGCCGATTCCGTTTCTGATCTGCGCGGGCGTTGGGCTGATGGCCGGGCTGATCATCAACGCCGTGCTGCGAAGAGAACCCGCCGACGAATCGGCCTGACATCGGGGTGGCGGTCGGTTTTCTTCTCATGCAAATCGTCTCTGTGAGCTATCCCACAGACCTTTGCCTCCCCGTCGGCAACAATGGCGTCTGTTAAGCAGGCGGCAAACGACGACGTTGCGCAGCCGACGGGCGTGACGGCGATCGAGTACCGGCCACGTCCACCCAGCAGGTTCGCGTGACGTCCCTTCCTACCGCAACCGGGAACGTCTCCTGCTGAGTGGATTCCTTCCTCTTTTTGATTCCCCAATCTCATCAGCTCAGGATCCTGAGAACCTCATTGCGTTCTGGGATCGAAATCCGTCCGTTTCTTTTCCTATTGGAGTTCAAGACAATGAAGCGACATTGGATCGCAGGAATCTCGGTTGTGACCCTCGTGGTTGGAACGTTCTACCTCAATGGAGACCGCGATGCCGCCGCTCAAAGCGGTGCAAGATCGTACAGCGGCGGAGGCGCACAGCAACTGTTGCCATTCGAGCAGAAGTTTTGGAACTACCTGCAGGGAACGCAACCCGCCTATCGAAACTGGGCACCCGTTCCTGGAACAACGGGCGAAGCGTATCCCGGCAAAAGCCCGCACGGTGCCTTCCTCAAGTTGTATCTGAACCGCGTTGCGGCCGGGAATCCCAAGGAAATGCCCTACGGCTCAATCATTGTGAAAGAGAACTTTGGTAAGGATCGAAAGACGTTGATGGCCGTTACGGTCATGTACCGGGCCAAAGGTTACGATTCCGATCACAACGACTGGTACTACGCCAAATACAATCCGGATGGCAGCACAGCCACGAAGGGCAACATGAAATTGGTCGGCAAAGTGAAGGGCTGCATTGAATGCCACGCCGGTGCCGACGGGAACGACTTCACGTTTGCAAACGACTGATGTGGCCCGCGTGTCGTTGACACAAAAAATTAGCCGGCGGGCAAACATGCCCGCCGACTAAATGAGATGGCCTTCACGATGGCAGATGACGTCATCGTGTTTTGTTGAACAGCGCGGGTTAATTGACTCGCGGCATGTAGGTCGACGGAGAGTCGGCGAACTTGTTGCGGCTGGCCTTGTCGGCGAAGAACCACAGTCGGTTGCGGTAGATGGCACCCCAAGCTGCCTTGCCCGTGACCGGCTTCTTCTGATCCACAAGGTTGACCGGGCAGGCACCGTCAATGGCGGGCCAGTATTTCCGGGGTTGGGCATCGAACATTTGCTTGTGTTTTGCAGAGGCGAAGCAGAGCAGTTGCCCTCTGTAATTGGTTGTGAATTCCAGCGTGCAGACTTTCAACTTCTGGTCGTCGAACAACGAAACCAGACAGTGTCCGTCGAAGGCCGGCTTGGGTGTGATGGCTTTCGCCGTTCGCACGGGAGCGGGCGTGTTATTACGCGCCAATCGTCCCTGATCGACTTCGTGACTCGCCAGGCAGATTTCGCCGAGCTTTGCATCGAGTTGCCGCGGTGTGTAATACCCGGTGATTTTTTTCAAGAGTTTGAAATCCGGCGAGACGATCACCGTGGTGGGCAGTGCGTCGGCTCCAACGGCTTCGACAAGTCGCTGGTTCTCGTCCGCGTCGATCATCACTGGAACGAAGCAGCCGCTGACGTGACGAGCGATCTTCTCGTCGTTAAATGTCTCTTTCATTTTCTGGCAGTAACCGCACCAGACCGCCGAGATTTCGATCAGCATTGGCTTTTGCGATCGCTTCGACTCTGCTGCCGCCTTCTGCAAATTGGTGTGCCATTGGAGGTTGTCTCCGGCATCGACGTGATTCGTCGCGACCAGACAAAACATCGCTGCCACCAGAATTCCGCCACTCAACCGCTTCTTTGTCATCTGCATCTTCAAGCCCTTTCTCTCGACTGCTCACTCGCGAACCATCCGTCGGCCAGACGGCGTTCATTGAGTTGTGGTTTACACGAGTGCAGTCAACCTGGAAACGACGCTGGGATTCTGTCTCGATGGCAACAGCATTGAAAAATGCTTCACAAGACTCATCAGACAAGGATGTCCCAGCATATGATTTATCGACCAGCCGTCACCTCTTCTGTGTGAGACTCGTCACAGACTTACGAGATTTGCAATTTGCAGGCCAAACATCGCCGATTCGCCAAAACATTTCCCGGAACATGGGAAACCTGCGTCGAATGCACAGAAAACGGGCAGTTTACTGGGCTGACCGAATTCCGTTCGCACCGGATATTTTGCCCAACCTCAGAAGCCCGCAATGCCGCCGACGTTGTCTTTGGGGTGAGTTTTGGCAACATCGGGTCGCCAAAACGAAACGGCGAGCGCGACAATTGCCGCACTCGCCGCTTTCCGGAGAGAACCGGAACAGGGATTCCGCTTGGGTCGGCTCAAGCAACCCGAAGTTCAACAATTTGTTTATCAAAGCCTGAAGCGCAAGCGAAGGATGATTCCAGGACGACACCAGAAAGCTCCTTCGCTTGCGCTTCAGGCTTCAATAACCGGCGCGGTTTGAGCAACTCACCAATCGACTTCCTTCAAAATTCAGTGACACGGCAGTCGATGAGACAAGCGAAGTCGATAACTACCGCTGTGCCTGGTCGTTCAGGCTCCAATCGTAATCGAGATATTTCACCGACACGTGGGGAGTTTTATCGATGATGGCAACTGCCGCGGGAGGCAAATATGCGGTGAGGTCGGCCAGCCGCTGGCCCTGCGTTTCGCCGAAATCCTTGCTGTACCATTTCAAAATGGAACTGAGGTAAATCGTTTCGGCAGCCGCATCGACGCGAATGTTTTGTCCGCGCGAGAAGAAATCGTGGGTGTTGGTTGTCAGTTGCTCTTCCAGTTTGTCGGCCGTGTAAGATTCATTCAGCAGTCGCGGGCAGCCGACTGATGCACACACAATGGAAAAATGAATTCGCGGCTCACCCATCGGGCGCAAAATCTCGTTCTCAATCTGTTCGAGTGAAAAGGCTTCATCGCCCACTCGCAGCGGCAAGTGCTTCCAGATGTTGTATCCCCCCAACATCGACGTGTGCTCGCGAATGCTCGGCGTGGGGTACTCGCGCAGAATGCCCTCCAGCGTGACTGCGTTGTAGGCATTGATCCAGAACGCGAGCTGTGCCTCACGCTCGGCCGGCATGCCGCTATCGGCGCGGCTCAATTCGTCAAGATATGTCTGTAACGATTCCCGATCGGCCGCCGACGCTTTCCAGCCGATGTAATCGACGTAGCCGTCTGTATCGACATATTTTTGCAGCAAGACATCGAAGGCGGAATGATCAATGTCGTCCATCGAAATGCGGTCGGTTGCAGGCCACGTTTTCCCCAATGCCGTCGCGTGTGCAGCGCCCGACGGCAGAAAGAGGTAAGCCGCCGATCCTAGTCCCAAAGCAATCAGCAAAACGGCAGCCCATTTTCGCACGGTCGTGTTCTGATTCGTCGGATTCCCCATTCGGGATTCTCCACTGCTGAAACAGGTCGAGGTTTGGTACATCGCTTCGATGTCTGCTACCACAATATCGTCGATTCGCCAACTGCGGTCTGTGAATCAGCACACATCGATGTCGAACCTCGATTATTCACTGGAATTCGACCTGATACCCCTTGACGCGAAACTGGCCGAACTGTGAGATATCGAACAGAAGTGTTTGGTGCCGCGCACCAGAATGGATGACTCCAGGTGGCCGCATGATGAATGACGTAGTCGTTCGGTTGCCGCCGGAATATGTGCGGTCGAAAAGTAATCGCGAAACGCGTCTCGCAATGAGAGGGAGCCATGAAACGGATTGATTTGAATCGCAGAGATTTTACGAAGTTGACGGTCGCCGCCTTTGGCGGAATTGTCGCAGGCACGACCATTGGTTGTGGCGGCGGAGACGGTGACGGCAGTGGCGATGGAAGTGGAACCGGCGACGGAGCCGGCACCGGTGATGGTGGGGGTACGGGAGACGGCGTCGAAGGTAGCGGCACCACCGATGAAACGACCGAAACCGACGGCACCGAAGGTGGCGATGAGGTAGTTGCCTCGGCCGACAATCTGCTGTCAGAGCCGCACGTCTGCCGCGGCTTGAACGCCTGCAAGGGAATGGGCAAAAGCGGAGCGAACGAGTGCGCGGGAACCAGCGAATGTTTTACTACAGGTAAAGAGACCACTTGCCACTACACAAACGCCTGCAAAGGCCAAGGCGGTTGTGGAGAGACAGCCGGAATGAATGGTTGTGAGAAAAAAGGCGAGTGCGGCGTGCCATTGAAACGATCGACTTGGGACACAGTTCGCGCGAAATTGAAAGAGACGTTGGCGAAGAAGGACAAAATGTTGGGCGATCCGGCGGAAGATGGACCACCAAAACCGAGCGCCTGAAATTGGCCACTCCGCAATCTTGGGGATCACGCGGAGCAGCGCTGCACAGCAACATGTAGCGCTGCTCCTTTTCGTATTAGAGCAAAGTGATTCTTTCGCAAGGCAATTCTGTTTTTCTAGATAGCTATGGGGTGGCTGGGGTCGAAGCGACGTTTTCGGAGCGCAGTCCCCAGTGTTAGGATTTGGAAGGCAGAACGAGCGATCATTGTGGCATCGAAGACTCTGCCACAGGCACCCGCTCATCTTTGCCCACCTCAAACCAGCAATTTGCGGCGGCTGACTTGCCGCGTATTTTGGCGCCGCTAAAGTAAACGTGAGACAGGCCGCCAATGGAAGCGGTGCGATGTCGGCATCCGTTCGCAACACGGCGAACGGTTGTTCGACTGCGAAATGGAGAAAAGGAACCCGGCTGATGAAATTGACACGGCGAGACTTCAACAGGCTGACGGCAACCGCATTCGGCGGCGTATTGGCCGGAACCTCAATTGGTTGCGGTGGTGACGACGATGCCAGCTCATCAGACACAGTCAGCGATGGCGATGTCACCGTTCCCGGCGACACGGCGACGGACGCGGCGGCAGCCGGTGACGGTTCCCCCGCTAATGGCGAGCAGAAACTGGCCGGCGGCGAACTGCCGGAACAGAATGCCTGCCTCGGTTTGAATCAGTGCAAAGAGTTCGGCAAGAACGCCGGAGAACACGACTGCGCCGGGCAGGGTTCGTGCGCCACCGTGATGCACGGATGCCGAAAGAAGAACAGTTGCAAGTATCTCGGCGCCTGCGACGGGAAAGTCGGCAGCAACAGCTGTAAGGGGCAAGGGGGGTGCCAGGTTCCCATGACCCCCGGCGAGGATCTCTGGAAGGAAGCCCGCGCCGCGTTCGAGAAACGGATGAAAACCAAAGGAACCGAAGTCGGAATGGCCCCATCGTAATAGATTCCAACGCTTCCTGAACACCACCCGAAAGCCCACCGGCCGCGGCCCGTGGGAATCGCCTCATGCTCGAACCCCGTCTAGGACATCCCAACATCGGCCTTGGTCTCGGACTGCGGACCGTGCATTACCAGCACATTCTGCAGCACGAACCCAAAGTCGACTGGTTCGAGATCATCTCCGAAAACTACATGGACACCGAAGGCCGTCCGCGCTACGTGCTGGAGCAGATTGCCGAGCGGTATCCGATTGTGATGCACGGCGTCTCCATGTCGATCGGCTCGACCGACCCGTTGGACTTCGATTATCTGCAGAAATTGAAGCAGCTGGCCGCGACTGTCGGCGCGCTCTGGGTTTCGGATCACATCTGCTGGACCGGCGTGGCCAGCTTGAATGCTCACGATTTGCTTCCATTGCCCTACAACGAAGCGACGCTCAAACACACAATCGAGCGCGTTCGCATCGTGCAGGATGTATTGGAACGCTCGCTCGTGTTGGAAAATCCCAGCAGTTACGTCACATTCGCCGACTCGACGATGTCCGAATCGGAGTTCGTCAATCGATTGGCCGTCGAGACCGGTTGTGGGTTATTGCTCGACGTGAATAACGTCTACGTCTCCAGCGTCAACCACGACTTCGATCCGGTCGAGTACCTCGAGTCGATGCCGCACAAAAACGTTGTGCAGTTCCATCTGGCCGGGCATACCAACCTGGGAACGCATTGTATCGACACACACGACGGACACGTCATCGATCCGGTTTGGGAGTTGTACCGGCTCGCGCATCGGCTGACGGGCGGCGTCTCAACCTTGTTGGAATGGGATGTGAAGATTCCGGAATTCCCCGTTGTGCATGCCGAAGTGCTGAAAGCCAAACAGTTCATCGGTGCTGAAACCGAATCGACCGAATCACAGAAACCCGGTTTCTTGGAGAAACCGGGTTTCTCGACTGCTGAGGACGCGGCCGCAACAATAACCGTGCCTCATCCGGCGGCCTATGTGGTGGCGGAAGCGGAATGAGCGAGACGCCGCGAGAACTTGGACAGATTCAGCAGTGGATGCAGGCGGTCATCATGCATCCCGACGGAGTCGTCGTCGGCATCGAATCGGCAGCGGCGCAGACGCACATCGATGTCTCGGTCAATGACATCGAACAGATCATCACACGATCTCAGACGCAGGACAGCATCGAACGGCTGCAGGTGTATGGGAACGCATACTTCGCCCGGCTGGTTGAAGTTTTACGCGACGAATTCCCGGCCCTGCAACATGCAATCGGCGAAGAAGCCTTCGACGGTTTCGCCTTCGGCTATTTGCAGGCGTATCCATCACGCAGCTACACACTGGCCGATTTGTCACGCAACTTTTCGCAGTATCTTCGAGAAACAAGGCCGCCGTCGGATGCGGAAGAATCGGAACCGGACTGGATCGAGTTTCTGATCGAACTGGCGGCGCTGGAACGCACCTACAGCGAAGTTTTCAGCGGGCCGGGTCCGGAAGGTGGGGATCATTTGAAGCCGGGTGAGTTGCAGGCGATTCCGCCCGAACGCTGGGCCGATGCGACGTTGGTGCCAATGCCCTGCTTGCGTCTGATGCAGTTCGGTTTTCCGGTCCACGAATACGCGACCGCCGTTCGCCAGGCTGGCGATCCGCATCCCCCCGATCCGCAGGAGACGAATCTTGTGATCGGCCGCCGTGAATTCGTGGTGAGGCGAAAGGCCGTCTCCCACGTTGAATTTGAAATGCTCAGCGCGATTGTCGATGGGTTGGCGTTAGGCGATGCCATCGAGCGCGTGCTGGATAGAACCGACGTCGAATTCGAAACCCTGGCAGCCGATATCGGCGAGTGGTTCAAGACCTGGGCCGCTGCGCAGTTCTTCCGTGCCGTTGAAGTGAGCGAGCCAGATTGGGAGAATGGGAGATAAGGAGAGGGGGAGAAAACCAGGTCTCCGCATCTCTCCATCTCCTTATCTTTCACTCTCCTTATCTCCCCTTCTCCCCCTCTTCTTCTCCACTCGGAAGCCAGCGCCGCGCCAGCAATGCGAGACACAAAGGAACCGTTCCCGAAAGCACGGCGGCTGCCGGAAGCAGATCGTGTTGCTGGGAAAACCGACCGAACGCCGCGTAGACGAGGGCGATCATCAGATTGCTGGCCGCAACGGGAAGCAGAAATCGTTTCCAGGAGAGTCCGCTCGCTCCCATCAGTAGGACACAGGCTTCGGCCAAAATTGGGAGCGCGCGGGTGAGTACCAGCGCAAGCGGTCCGTATCGACGGGTCAGCGCGGCCATTTGGTCGACGTCGCTGCTTTCGGCACGTCGTTTCACAAACCGGCTACCAAACGTGCGGGCCAAGGTGAATCCCAACATCGCCCCCAGCGTCATACCGACCCACGAAGCAAGCGTCGCCCGCCAGATTCCAAGGGCACCGCCGGCCCACGTGCTGACCGCGCTGGACGGTATCGGCAAAAAGATATCGGTCGCCAATACGCCGACGACAAACAGCATCCGCACGCCATCAGAAACGGGCGCTTCTCCAGCATCGGCGACGAGCCACCCTTCCACCTGCTTTTCGAACGTCTCCCCCAGAAAGAGAAACGGCACAATGGGGACGGCCAGGAAAACAGCCAGCCAAAGCGTCGCCCGCAATATCTTGTGCATTGTCGATTGGTCCATTTAGCCGCCCCGCTTGCGGGGCGTGTCGATGTCGCGCA
>CAUZOL010000109.1:0-19076 GCA_963581435.1 Planctomycetota bacterium | reverse complement strand
GCCCATCGCGCTGCACTGGCGACACGCCAGTGGCACACAACTCATTGGACACGATGCGACGATTTGCGAACATGTTGTTGGTGAAATTCGACAGGGGTTCAGCTCCACTCAGTGGCAAGGTGTGCATTCAGTGCTTGTTGCAACTGGCCGATTTCGTCATCTGTCAGGTGTTGATCGCGAACTTCAAACGTTCCTTCGCCTCGACTACCCAACAACTCCAGATATTCGATGTCTCCGTCATGCAAATATCCCTCAAGTTTCAGGCGGCGTTTCTGCAACAACAACAACGCCACCACGTATCGAAACTTGTCCTGTGCCGGACTCGCATCCTCGCATAACTGCTCGAAGTATCGCATCAAGGCGTCGGCATCCAGCGGTTTCACCGCCGTCTCCGTTGGTTCTGGAACGATGCTCTGCCAGAATCCAATCGTCCCGTCCGGCGGTCCGCTCCAGCCTTCCTCCGAAAAGTCAAATCGAACCAGCTTGCCGTTCAACTCCACCAAAGCCGAATGACACGCAACGCCCGGCACAAACTCCCGGCCGGTCGCCGTGCAGGTCTTCGCAATTGGTTTGAGGTGATAGTCCATAGCATGCTGATGGCGAGAATCAAAAAATGGTGCGATCGAAGCGTCGCGTTTTTCAGGGCGGCGGATGGTAATGGAAGTCGCATAATGGCACAAGATGAGCAGAAACTGGTAAACTGGGAAGGGAACTGACCTGTCCATGTCGGCATCACGAAATCGGAATGCACAACCATGCTGAAGACATTACGTATCACTCCTGGTCTATGCAGTCTGCGCATCCTGCTGTCTGGGGTTGCTTTGATGACGGCGGTTTCGACCGCTGATGCAGCACAAGACAAACGGCCGAACATTCTGTTTTTGCTCAGCGATGATCAGCGACCCGACACAATTCACGCCGCCGGCAATGCCGTTATTCAGACTCCCCATCTCGATCAACTCTATGCATCGGGGACTTCATTCAGCCGCGCGATTTGTGCGAATCCCATTTGCACACCCAGCCGAGCAGAGATATTGACCGGCTGCAGTGGCTTTCGGAACGGCGTTCGCGATTTCGGCCGTAAGATCAACCCCAAGCTGGCGCTATGGGCGGCCACGTTGCGCGACGCCGGTTACCGCACCGGCTACGTAGGCAAATGGCACAACGATGGCCGGCCCTCCACGCGGGGCTACCAGGAAACCGCTGGCCTCTTTTCTGGCGGCGGAGGCAGGTGGGCGGTTCCCACGGTCGATTGGAATGGCCGCCCGGTCACCGGCTACCGCGGCTGGATCTTTCAGACCGACGACCGTCGTCTGTTTCCCGAAAAGGGAATCGGCCTGACACCGAATATCAGCGAACACTTTGCCGACGCGGCAATCGACTTGATTCGGCGACCCTCTGACAAGCCGTTTTTTCTGCACGTGAATTTTCCGGCCCCGCACGATCCGCTGCTGATGCCGTTCGGCTACGAAGGCATGTACGACCCGAACAAGATTCCACTGCCGAAGAACTTCCTGCCGAAGCATCCGTTCGATCACGGCAACTTCAACGGCCGCGACGAAAAGCTACTGCCCTGGCCGCGTACCGCCAAAGACGTCCGCGATGAATTGGCCGTTTATTATGCGGTCATTTCACACATGGACGCCCAAATCGGCCGCGTCATGAAGTCACTCAAAGAAACCGGGCAACTCGAAAACACCGTCGTCATTTTTTCCAGCGATCACGGTCTGGGGATGGGCAGTCATGGCCTGCGAGGCAAGCAAAGCATGTACGAGCACACGATCAATGTCCCGCTGATTATTGGCGGGCCCGGAATTCCCAAAGCCCAACGGCTCGACGCGCAGTGTTACCTGCGCGACCTGTTTCCCACCAGCTGCCAACTGGCGGGCATTGACATTCCGGCAACCGTACAGGGCAAGAGTCTGGTCCCCTTGCTCACCGGGAAAAAGAAGGCAATTTACTCCGAAGTCTTCGGCCAATTCCGCGGCTTCCAGCGCATGATTCGCACCGACGAATGGAAGTACATTTACTATCCGCACCTGAAAAAGTCGCAGCTATTCCACCTTGTGACCGACCCGGATGAACGAAACAACCTCGCCGGTAACTCGAAGCACGCCGATGTCGAAGGCGAACTGCGGGACAAGCTGCAAGCGTGGCAGCGTACAAACGACGACCCGGCGCTAAATCTGAAGTGACGGCGAAGCGGGTGGCGGCGTGTAAGGCTTTGCGTCGCCCCGGCGAATGCCAGTCACGGATCGGAATCGTTTTAGCCCGTTCCTCCATCGAGAGAAAACATGGGATGTATGAAGTGTTTGGACGGGGCGACGCTTCGGCACCCAATATCTCGATCTGCTGATGTTGGTCGTTTTTCAGAGATTCGTTAGATTGCCCGGAACCGAACTGCGATTCGGCGGGTAATGTGAGTCAAGATCCGGCTGTCGATTAAATTCAAGAATGCTTTTTTCTCTGCCTGAGGATTCAATGTTTCACAAATCAGCTCTCGTCGTATGTACTATGTTCCTGGGCAGTCAACTTGCGGCCGCCGAGCCACAATCGCCCATTGGCCGCACGGTGACAGAGTTCACTTTGAACGATTACCGCGGCAAATCGCATGCACTGGCCGACTACAAGCAAAGCAAACTCGTCGTCGTCGCGGTGTTGGGGACGGAATGTCCGCTCGCGAAACTGTACGCACCGCGGTTGGCCCAGCTGCATGCGAAGTACAAAGATCACGGCGTGGCGTTCCTCGGCATCAACGCCAATCGGCAGGATTCCGTCACCGAAATCGCCGCCCACGCCCGCATTCACAAGATCCAGTTCCCCGTCCTTAAAGACCTTGGCAACAAGGTCGTCGATCAACTGGGGGCAAAACGAACGCCCGAAGTGTTCATCCTCGATGAAAAACGAGCCATTCGTTATTGGGGACGGATCGACGATCAGTATGGTGTCGGTTATATCCGCGACGAACCGAAACGAAACGATCTGGCGCTCGCGATCGATGAGCTTCTCGCCGGAAAACCGGTCTCGCAATCGCTGACCGAAGCCGTGGGCTGTCACATCGGCCGCGTTCGCCGACCGAAACCCGATGCCGAAGTGACCTACGCCGGCCAGATTGCCGGCATCCTGCAGAAGCATTGCGTTGCCTGCCATCGCCCCGGGGAGATCGCGCCCTTTGCGCTGACCGATTACGACGAAGTGGTTGGTTGGGGCGAGATGATCGCCGAGGTCATCAACGAAAATCGCATGCCACCGTGGCACGCCGACCCAAAGCACGGCCGATTCACCAATGCCCGTGTGATGACCGACGCGGAGAAGAAACTCGTGTATCGTTGGGTAGCCGACGGTGCACCGTTGGGTGATGTGTCGAAGATGCCGCCGCCGCGAAAGTTTCCTGTTGCCGGCTGGCAGTTGAAGAAGAAGCCCGACGTTGTCATCGCCATGCGGAAGGAACCGTTTATCGTTCCGGCCGAAGGGACCGTGCGGTATCAATACGTGTCGGTCGATCCCGGCTTCAAGGAAGACAAGTGGGTGCAAATGGCCGAGGTCCTTCCGGGCAACCGAGCCGTCGTGCATCACATTCTCGTCTTTGTCCGACCCCCCACGGGGCGGCAAATGACGGTCTCCGGCGAAGGCGGTTTTCTCGTCGGTTACGTTCCCGGCATGCGGGCCAAACACTTTCCCGATGGCATGGCCAAGCTGATTCCGGCCGGCTCACAACTCGTCTTTCAAGTGCATTACACGCCCATTGGCACCAAGCAGCAGGATTTGAGCAAAGTCGGCTTTGTGTTTGCCGATCCTAAGGACGTCAAACAGCAGGTGCTGACGACGCGTGCAGCAAACAGGGGATTCAAGATACCGGCCGGCGATGACAACCACCGTGTTGAAGGGACATCGCGCAGTTCTCGTGCGGATGTCATGCTGCTGGCAATGATGCCGCACATGCACCTGCGCGGAAAATCGTTCCGCTACGAGGCCCGCTATCCCGACGGCAAAACAGAAACCCTGCTCGAAGTGCCACACTACGATTTTAACTGGCAAACGGGTTACCAACTCGCGAAGCCGAAGCTGCTACCGGCCGGCACACGAATCCACTGCGTTGCCCACTTCGATAACTCCGAAGACAACCTATCGAACCCCGACCCCACCAGCGAGGTGCGCTGGGGCGACCAAACGTGGAACGAGATGATGATTGGCTACTTCGATATCGCTATCCCGGTCGATCCCAAACAGATTTCAGCTAACAAGAAGTCCGCCAAATCGGAACCGTCGGTCAACGCCCGTGCGAAGGAAATCGTCCGCAGATTCGACAAGAACAAGAACGGCACCGTGGAATTCAACGAAGTTTCCGACCGCTTGCAGAAGCTGTTCAAACGCCTCGATGCCGACAAGAACAACAAACTGACCGCCAAGGAAATCGAAAAGCTCATTCCGTTCCTGCCGCGTTGAAACTCATTGGGGTTGCTGCGGCTTCACGCGACGCTGCTCGAGCAGCCAATCGTACAGTTTGGGGTTGTTGTAGGTTTCTGTCCACGAGTCGTGGCCCGCGTTCGGGTAAATCGTCAGCTTCGGGGTACCGCCGCGCTTCGTCAGTTCGTCTACCATTTCCTGCGAACGCTCGAGTGGCACGCCGGTGTCTTTGGCACCGTGGAAGACCCACGTTGCGAGATGAGGAAAACTTCGCGCCCAATAGGTCTCGCCGCCTCCACAAATGGGAGCAATTGCCGCGAACCGGTGTGGAGAGTAGGCCGCCAACTGCCACGCGCCAAATCCGCCCATGCTCAAGCCGGTCACGCAAATTCGGTCTTCATCCACGTTGTACTTACGGATGATTTCATCGAGCAACGCGGTCAGTTCAATCGGTTCCCATCGCCGCTTCGGCTTGCACTGCGGCGAGACCACGATGAAAGGAAACTGCTTGCCGGCGGCAATCAACTTCGGCGGGCCATGCACTTTGACGCGTTCCAGATTATCGCCCCGCTCGCCGGAACCGTGCAAGAACAACATCAACGGCCACGACTTCTGTTTTTCGTAATTCGACGGCAGATACAGCAGATAGTCGAGCGAAACGTGAACCGTCGTCTCCAACTTGGCGCTGCGTTGGCCGCTTACGCTCTTCGAATCGTCTGCCGTCGCGACACCGCCAACGGCGGCAATGACCAGAAATGTGACGGCGACAAGAAAGGCGGTACGCATCGGTGTGATCCTCTTAGGTAGCAGGATGAATTACAGGTCATGCAGACCAGCGTTTATGCATACCTATGGTAACCCGCTATCGCCTGGAGTCACAAACCATCAGCCAGCGACCGCGCTTGTTTGGTCATGTATTTCTCGCGAAAATAAATGTCCTCGTTTTCCAAAGCGAGAATGAGGCGAGCCACAGACTCGGCTGGTTGCTTTGCAGGTGAAAGCGGCTTCGCGCGAAGCTTCCCGTGTTTGCGAAAATACCGCGCGTGGTCCTCAGGTGCCTCGCCATACGCCCCCCCCACGAACATCCCACTTCCGAGAAGAAACGGAATATCATCGTGCAGAACGATCGGTGAACGCGACAGTAACTGATGATCTTGCGGAGATGGTACACCGACCATGTCGCCAACTTGCATACGCGGCATGTGACCGGGCGGTTTTGGCACGTCAAAAAGTACTCGCAGCACAAGAAAGACCCCTTCGCCGGAGTGCGCTTCCAAATATTCGTCAATCGTGGCCAACGCCCGCTCTTTCCCTAATGGTTGAAGGGCATTGACAGCGCGAATCACCGTCTGTGGCTTGTAGTCATAGGGCGCACGCCAGCCCGACACCTCGTCAAGAATACGAAAGATGTGCTCGCGTTTCGCGTAATGCGACAGAGTGACAGGCAGCGTCACGGTGTCTCCTACGGCCGTGAAAGGCATGTCGAGCGCGGAAGCCGATTTCGCGAGCAGCACAAATGGACCATTTGGTTGCGCAAGTTCCCGAACATTGTCGCGGACACCACCGTAGACTCGCAATTCCGGGAGAGCACCGGAGTCTCCGACAAGATTGTAGAATGTACCACATCCAGAAAAACAGATGGCTGCGGCGAGCATCACACATCCGGATTGGGCGGAATGAGTAGACATGGATCGGAATGTTAGTCCACGAGGTCAAAGCTGGCAATACGCACCTCCGGTGTCTGGTCGCACCGCCAACTGCGATTCCCGATTGACGCGATCACCGGAATCCACTAGCGTTCCGCCCCCTCAATTTCCCCCATTCAATGTTCATTTCGTTTCTCCCACCCTCCACGGCCGCTCCAATTCGGCCGCAATGTGAAGGTTTCTCTATGCGTTGCCGGAAGTCGTTCTGCATCCTCAATTTATTGCTGCTGTTGGTGGGTAGCGGTTGTACGACGATGAAAACGACCGATACGGCCCGGACGGCGAAGGAACAACTCCTCGTTTCCAACTCGATCGATCAGGCGCTGGAAAAGGTTGATTTTGCTGCGTTTTCCGGACGGGCGGTGTTCCTGCAAGATAAGTACGTCGACTGCGTCGATAAGAACTACTTGCTGGGGACAATTCGCCATCGCGCATTCGGCGCCGGCGCGCGAGTTGTTGACAAGCAAGAGGATGCCGACATTGTGCTTGAAGCCCGCGTTGGCAGTGTGGGGACCGATAATGCCGAAACTTTTGTCGGCCTGCCCAAACTGAGTGTCCCCGGCCCGGTGCCGATTTCTCTGCCCGAAGTTCGGCTGCTCACCCGTGCCAACCAAACCGGAACGGCCAAAATCGGCCTCGTTGCTTACGATGCCAAGACGATGGAACCGCTGGGAAATGGCGGCGTATCGCTGGCCCGTTCGGATGACAACAACTGGTTCGTATTCGGCCTTGGGCCGTATCAAAACGGATCGGTTCGTAATGAAGTCGCCAGTTCGTTGAAGTCGGACGGGACAAAGGGCGGTCTGGCCAATCGCGTTGCGTTCGGCAATAAGCGACGCCGCTCTGGCAACTCGAGTTCGATTCGGTTGACATCAGAAACCGAAGAGGCCCCCGCCAAACGGTATCTCCCGTTTGGTGAGAACTGATTGACTTGTTTCCCGCCGGACGCGGCCCGCGGGCTTTTGTCAGGCGCGCGACGCTTCGATGGCTTCGGCGACATCGATTGCGCCTTCGTAGATTGCGCGGCCGACGATGGCGCCGATCAGGCGGGGGTGCTTCCTGCTCACTTCGGTCAATCGCCTGACGTCGTTCATCGCCGAGACGCCGCCCGAGGCAATCACCGGCAGCCCCAGTTCCGTCAAGGCGATCATGTCGTCGATGGTTCCCTCGTCCATCCCTTGCATCATGCCGTCATTGGCGATGTTGGTGTAGATGACCGCCGGCAGATCGAGGTCGGCATACGCGGCGGCCAGTTCAATGGCCGATCGCTCGGACACGTCGAGCCAACCTTCGGTGGCGACTTTGGAGTCCCGGGCATCGAGTCCCAAGGCAACGCGGCTTGGAAACATCTTGGCCATCTGCCGAAACCATTCCGGCTGTTTGAGCGCCTGTGTGCCGACAATCACGCGATCGATACCGACCTCATCGAGCATCATCCGAATCGCCGCTTCGTCGCGAATACCGCCGCCCAATTGGCAGGGGATGCCGACCGCTTGGACGATTTCACCGACGATCGCGTGATTGACCGGTTCGCCGGCTTTGGCACCATCCAGATCGACAAGATGCAACCGCTCTGCCCCGGCCTCCGCCCACTTCCGGGCGACGGCCACCGGATCGTCACCGAAGATCGTTTCCTGGTTGTAGTCTCCTTGTCGCAAGCGCACGCATTTGCCGTCTCGAAGATCAATCGCGGGAAGAATCTGCATGTTGGATGCCGTGTTGCAAGTTGTTTGAAATGTGAGCGATCAGCCAGAAAAACATCGCGGATCTGAAAAGACAGCGAATTGTTGGAGCCTGAAGCGCAAGCGAAGGAGCTTGCTGGCATCGCTCTGGAATCATCCTTCGCTTGCGCTTCAGGCTGCAATTACGGGATTTCATTTCGGATCGGTGGCAGGTTGTCTTACAATTCAGCGAAGTTCTGCAATAACTTCAACCCGACGCGTTGACTTTTTTCCGGGTGAAACTGGGTGGCGAACAGGTTGCCGCGGGAGATGACCGAGACGAAACGTTCGCCGTGTTCGGTGCGGGCTGCGACGACTGATTCGTCGGTCGGGGCCACAAAGTAACTGTG
Source organism: Planctomycetota bacterium (assembly GCA_963581435.1). GTDB lineage: Bacteria > Planctomycetota > Planctomycetia > Planctomycetales > Planctomycetaceae > JABISG01. The sequence goes on along the minus strand of CAUZOL010000109.1, from coordinate 10,892 downwards.
CACAAAATAGAAATGTGCGTCGTCGGGAATGCCTTCCAGCAGGCGATGGGACCCGACCCGCTGAAGACTGTTCCAGCCCATGTGCGGAATCTTCAGTCCGGGACGATCCTCGAACCGCACGACCTTTCCCGGCGTAACGCCCAGCCCTTCCCAGTTGCCATCCTCTTCGCTCACGTCGAACAGCAATTGCAGGCCGAGGCAGATCCCCAGAAACGGCCGGTCAACTTTAATGTGCTGCAGAACCGGCTGAGCCAATTCCTGTTGTTTCAAATGGGCAATCGCATCGCGAAACGCACCAACGCCGGGCAGCACCAGCTTGTCGGCTCGTTCAATTTGTTCGGGCCGACTGCATATTTCTGCTTCAAACCCAAGTTTCTCAAAGGCTTTCTGCACGCTCCGCAGATTGCCCATTCCGTAATCGACGATCTTGATCATTGTTGGATTCTGATTTGTCGTGACTGCATTAGTGTCGTTTTCTTCGCACATCTGTCATTCAGACCGTAATCGGCGCTGCTCGGTTCGCGCCGAACGGTCGCAATTGTAGCAGCTTTATCAGCAGGCTGCTTTTTTGACGCGAAGGTGCAAAGAGACTCAATTACGGTCTTTCAGTAACGGGTCTTCTCCGTGCCTCTGTGTCTCCGTGGTTCAATTCAACTTCAGGATTCGTTACGCGATCTGCGCCTTACCGTCGCCAGCGCCGATTGAAACTCTGCCCGCGGCCGGCAGCGGAACCGGGCCAACTGTTATCGGGTTGACCGGATTCCTTCCAACCTCCAACATCGACGTCAACTTTCTCGCCCGCGAAAAACGAAAGCTGATCGGCCGCCCCCCAACCTTCTTCCGGTAAGTCCTCGTCGGTGGAAATGCCGAGCATTCGCTTGACCAGTTGCAGCATATACAGTGACGCGGCCAACGCGATGATTCCCATGATCGATAACGGAATCAACAGCGATCCCATTTCAAAAATGCGCTCCACGCGTGGCCAGATATGTTGCCAACCGAACAACATCAACACGGCTGCCAAACTGAGGTACGGGCCATACGGGATCTCTCGCTGGCGTTGCACGAAACGGCGAAACGCGATGGCCACCAGTGCGCAGAACGGGGCAAGAAAGAAGACGACCACCACCGGCTGCCAGCCAAGAAAACTGCCAATCATCGCCATCAGAATGACATCGCCGAAACCCATCGCCTCGCGGCGCATAATGCCCGCACCAACCAACCGCACCGACCACACAATGCCGCCGCCCACGACGAGTCCTGCCAGACTGTTGGCCAATCCGTGCAGGTGCTTCCATTCGGTGATCCAGGCGGGAACTTGAGATGGCCCACCAAAGAGAAATGGTTTAAGCCACGGCAAGACGGCGCCGGCGGTATCGATGAGCGAGGGAGAATGAAACCAGACCGGCACCAACCACAGGTTGCCAAAGGCCCCCGCCGCCAGCACGCCCACACACATGGCCGGCACGGTTGCACCGTCGGGAATAATCCAATGATCGAAGTCGATAAAGGTGGCGACAACCAACGCTTCCACCAGCACCAGATGATACGCGTACCGCACATGGAGCAGCATGACCTGCTCCGCAGGAAGCATAGTGACGGCCCCGATCGCCTGCGACCAATATTGGAAAAACAGACTGCCTCCCTCCACCGTCTCTCCCATCCCCAAGGGGATCTCCGCCAGATACAACCCCACAAACAACAGCCCGTTGAGGAACTCGATGGCCGGATAACGCGGGGAAATGCGGATGCTGCAGAACCGGCAACGACCTCTGAGCAACAGCCAGCCGAAAACGGGGATGTTATCGCGCCGAAGAATTTCTCGTTTGCAACCGGGGCAACTCGACGGAGGGCTGACGATCGCTCGCAGTTGCGGCCATAGATATTCATTCTGCGGAAAGCGGTGAATGCAGACGTTGAGAAAGCTGCCGATGACCGTGCCGAGCACGAACAACCAGGCGAGAAAGGCGGCATCGCCCATTGGAAAGTTGAACAATCCCACGGTCAGCCATCCTTCTCTGACAGAGGGCCGACGACCGTGAGGATTTCGTCAATCATCTCATCGACCGTCCAACTGCCGGTGTCGATGGTGCAGGATGCGCATTCGCGGTAAAGCGGTTCTCGCTCGGCCAGAACGCGTTCGATTTCTTCGCGGCCTCCGGTGGACGTCAAATTGGGACGACGTGCCGACGATGTCTCGTCGCCGCCAATGCGTGCGGCCAAAACATCGACCGATGCTCTCAGCCATATTGCCGGACCGGCCGATTTCATTTGACTGCGGGTCTCCGCATTTAAGATCGCTCCGCCTCCTGCAGCGATGACGAGTTGTTCGCTGTCGAGCAGGTCTGTCATCACTTGCCGTTCCAACTCGCGAAACTTCGGTTCGCCGTCGTCGGCAAAGATCTCTGCAATGCTCTTGCCGGCCCGCTGTTCAATTTCATCGTCGGCATCAATTGCGCACCATCCCAGCCGGTCCGCCAACGGCCCCGCCAGACTGCTCTTGCCGCTACCGCGATATCCAATCAGTGTGATGATCATCTCAACAGTCGTTTGCAATTCTGAGCCGATATCACGAATTGAGAATCCGAGCGGCGTGATCGCTCACGTGCCAGTCACTACCCACTACGTTCAATACGGCCGGATTGGTGAAATCCCTTCGCGAATTGCTTCGCGCATTTTGTCCAGCGGTGCCGGTTGTCCCGTGAATAACTCGTATTGTACCGCTGCCTGTCGCACGAACATTTCGATGCCCGAGACTGTGGTGCAGCTTCGATCGCGGGCGTTCTTCAGCAGCATTGTGGTTTCCGGATTGTAAACCGTATCGAAGACGACCATTCCTTCGCGAAGGTAATTCACCGGGAAGGGAGTTTCATCGACTTCCGGATGCATGCCCAGCGGCGTGCAGTTGACGACGATGTCGTAAAACCCGGTGCCTCGGTTTTCCCATTTGATGTGTTGGCAACCCAACTCTTCTGCCAGATCTTTCGCGCGGTCGCTGTTACGGTTGCTGATTGTCAGCGCGGCTTCTGCGCGGACCAGTCCCAGTCCAATAGCGCGGGCCACGCCGCCAGCACCGAGCATCAACACCTTTCGACCGCTGATCGAGGCATTGCCGGGGGAATGTTGTTCCAGTCCCAACCGAATCGAAGCCATTGCCGCTTCGTAATCGGTGTTGGTAGCGGTCCAGTTACCGTCCGATTCGCGGTAAAGCGTATTGGCTGCGCCGATTGCGGTGGCGGCATCAGTCGCATTTGCAGCAAGTTCCAACGCCGCTTCCTTGTGGGGAATCGTGACGCTGTAACCCTGCACGTTGAGCCAGCGATACGCGTCGAGCGTTTTCGGCAGCGTGTCGCGCGGAACGCGAAATGGAAAGTAGACCGCATTGATTCCCTGTTCGCGAAACGCCGTGTTGTGTATCAGCGGCGAAAGGCTGTGGGAGATTGGATCGCCCAGCACGCCGTACACCTGCGTGTCGGCGTTGATGTCGTCGTAGCGATAGATGTGCCGCATGACGTCGAACGAAAGTTGCCCCGGTCCCATCTCCCGTTCGCTGCTGAAGGTGGCGTAGGTGATTGGTGATCCATATTTCCCACAGAGTACGCGGCTGACGACGCCCAGTTCGCCCATGCAAAAACCGATGGTGGGAACTTTGGCTTGATCGACCAATTGCAGCATGCGGACAATGTCGCTCGGCGTGTTGGCCATGGTGACCAATTTGACGATGTCCGGATCACATTCGCACAGTTTTCCGTGAACCTCTTCCAGATTGTGCGGAGTCTCATCGAAATTATGGTGGCTGACGATCCGTTTCGTCTCGCCGTAGCGTGGGATCTGCCCGGCGACATCGTCTTCCAGATCGACGTACTCCACCCCGGCCACAATCGCCGATCGCAGCAGCGCCAGTCTTTGATCTTCGGTCCCCCGCCAACGGCCACGGTCGCTCTTGCGGCGGCAGGTGACAATGCAGGGAGTTGGGCGGTCGGCCAGCAGACGACTGAAATCGGGCATCCGCGACAGCCAGTCGATGCGCAATTCAACCAACTCCGCCCCACGCTCGGCCAGAGCGCGGTGCTCGAGAACAACCATCTTATGCCGGGTTCGTCCAATGCTGACGCAGATCATGGATTCAAATTCACAGACTCAGGGTGATTCAGGGTTAATCAGAAAAGCGATTTTGACGCAAAGGCGCTAAGCTGCAGAGATTCGCAAAGAAATAAAGAAGAAAACAAACTGGAAAAACCTGGAGATAGAGAATCAGACGACGAATGCGAACAAATTCTTTTCACTCTTCTTTCTCTTTGCGAGGCCTTTGCATCTCTGCGCCTTTGCGTCAAAAACGAAACTCGATCAGCAATCCTAACCCAGCCGCCCGAATTGGCGGTCGAGTTCGGCACGGCTGAGGTTGAGCGCGGTTGGTCGGCCGTGCGGGCAGTGGTGGGCGTCGTCGATGAGGTGTCTTTGTTCGAGCAGACTTTCGATCTCTTCCGCAGCAAGCCGATCACCCGACTTCACCGCCGCCTTGCATGCCATCATATGCAACAAACTGTCCAGTATATCACGTCGCGACGGGTTTTTCTCGGGACCATCCAGCTGTTCGGCAACGTCGCGGACCAGACGCGAATGATCGGCCCGCTGTAGAATCGCCGGGTATGCCGACAATAACACCGTCCCCTTTCCGAACTCTTCGACTTCAAATCCCAGTTCGGCCAACACCTCGCGATGCTCGATCAGCAAGGCCGCCTCGCCGGGACTGACATCGACAGTTTCGGGGACCAGCATCCGCTGCGACTCGACAGCCCCCTCGAGAACACGGTGCCGCAGGTGTTCGTACATCACGCGTTCGTGCAGCGCGTGCTGGTCGATGAGGGTGATGCCTTCGGTCGTTTCGACGACGAGATAGCAATCGTGAATCTGCATCGCCCGGAATTGCCCCGCCTGCAGCGGCCCCGAAGTTGTCCCGCTGTCTCCAATCGGTGATTCGTTACTGCTCCCTGTGAATGGTGCAGCGGGCGCGAAACTCTGGTCGGCATCGCTGTTGGCGATTGACGGATCGGCGATGGCCGGCGACCAGTTTTCTCGGCCGTAATCCGCGACCTGCGGTTGCTCCGTCGCATCGCCCATTGGAATCGGCGAATGCGGCAACGACTCGCCGCGCGGGGGAGGTGGCTGCATTGTCAATTGTTGTTTGGCCCAGTCCACCAGTTCCAGTTGCAGCTTCTGCCGCTCGGCAGGATCGGGCGGCGGGACCGGCTGAGACGGCTTTCGCAAAGACATTTCCGAATCGAGATCCATCGACAGAAACTTCGTCCGCAACGCCGACAGCAGTTGCCGATACAACTGCTGGCCATCACGAAATCGCACTTCGGCCTTCGTGGGGTGGACGTTGACGTCGACCTGATCGGGGGGCATTTCTAAGAAAAGCACCGCAATCGGAAAACGGCCGGTCATCAACAGGCCGCGATACGCTTCGCCCAACGCGTGCTGCAGGCTACGGTCCTGAATCCAGCGACCGTTGAGAAATAGGTACTGTCCCTTTCGCGTCGATTTGCTCTGGCTGGGATGTGCCACGTAGCCCCAGAGCCGCACGTCGTCAATTTGCGACTCGACCCAGATGAACTGGTCGGCCATCGCCGCCCCGAAGAACAGGCGAATGCGATCGATGAGTTGTTCGGCTGCCGGAAGTTCGTACACCGTTTTGCCGTTGTGTCGCAGCACGGCATGCAGTCGTGGATTGGCCAACACGATGCGGGAGAACTGCTCGCTGATGTGTCCGAATTCGGTGGCCGCCGTCCGCAGGAACTTCCGTCGCACCGGCGTATTGGAGAACAGCTGGCTGACTTCGACCAGCGTACCGGGAGGACTGCCACACGATTGCGGTCGACCGTTCTCGCCGCAATTGACTTCCAGTTCGATTCCCGTTTCACTTTGCCGCGTGCGACTGCGGACGCGAAATCGGCTGACCGAGGCAATCGAAGCGAGCGCTTCACCGCGAAATCCCATTGTCTGCACACGAAACAGATCATCGGCCGAGCGAATTTTGCTGGTAGCATGGCTGGTGACCGCCAGCAGCAGGTCGTCCGGCTCGATCCCTTCGCCGTCATCGACCACACGGATCAACTCCGCACCACCCTGGGCCACGTCGACTTCCACCCGCGTGGCCAGCGCGTCCATGCTGTTTTCGAGGAGTTCCTTAACAACGCTGGCTGGTCGTTCGATCACTTCTCCGGCAGCGATTTGATTGACCACGCCCGCGTCGAGCTGTTGTATGCGCGGCATCGCCTAAGAATATCGAAGCCCGACCACGGAATCAACGAACGTCCCCACCTGTAAAGCCGCGAACAGTGGTCGCGCCGGCCGACTCTCCGTTTTCAATGTCGATGGAACCGCGAAACCGCAAGCGACGGTGGATGATCTGCATTGCAATGGCCGCCTTCACAACCGACACTTCGGTTCGCGCATAGAGACGTTCCGGCGACCGAGATTCGGATTTCGACCTTCGACCATTCACAATTTGCCTGCGGTCCCACCGTGTCATTTGACCTCACCAACCTCTTACCCAATCTGCTGACGCTTGGCAGCCTGGCACTTTGGGCGTGGATGCTGTTGAGATGGCGAAAAGGGGAGCCGCCGCTCGCCTACCGCGAGCGGCCCGATGTGTCACTCGACGTGTTCACGGTACTGGCCGTGCTGGCGGTGTGGGTGATGATGCCGCTATCAGTTCGCCAATTCATGCAAACGACGGCCAAACCGTCGCTGCAGAATGTCCGCGTTTCATGTGTCGTTGGCAGCCTGCAGGTGCTTGCCATCGCGGCTGTCCTATTTGCCGCAGGTGGTTACCGACCGCACGAACTCGGTATCGGCTTGAAACAGTGGGCCGCAGACCTCCGCGACGGTGGAATCGGTTATCTTGCAGCGTTTCTGCCGGTCCTTCTCGTTCTGCTCGCGACGAAGCATCTGCGCAGTGAGCCGACGATCCACCCGTTCCTGAAAGTGCTGCAGAAATATCCGCAAACATCAACAGTTTTGTGGATGATTCTCGTCGCGGTGGTGATTGCCCCGGTGCTGGAAGAGTTGCTGTTCCGAGTTGTGCTGCAAGGCACGCTCACAAAACGCATCGGACCACAGTGGACCATTCCGTTGGTCGCGGTCGCATTCTGTGCCGTGCATGGCTGGCCCGACTCGTTGGCGCTGATTCCGTTGGCGTTGGTCCTCGGTTATGTCTACCACCGGCGACACAGTTACCTGGCCGTGGTCGTTTTGCATGCGATCTTCAATGCGACGAATCTCGTATTTGCACTGCTGACTGCCGAGAACCCACCGGCCAGAAGTTGAATGTTCGCCCACGGCCCCCATAATGGCTACTTATCAACTCACAGCGTTACCAGCCTGCCGCGTTACCAGCCCGTCGCGCAAGCAAGCGGCTACTGAAACCCTCGCTTGCGCGACGGGCTGGTTCCCTTGTGTTATTCCAACCTGCAAAGACATCGACCATGCAATTCCCGCCCGTTGAAGAACAACTCGCCATCATTCGTCGCGGCGTTGAAAAGATTGTTCCCGAAGAACAGTTGGCCAAGAAGCTGCAGAAGAGCCGCGATACCGGTACGCCGCTACGAATCAAATACGGCATCGATCCCACCGGCATCGACGTGCATTTGGGACACACCGTTCCCTTGCGGAAAATGCGGCAGTTTCAACAGTTGGGGCATCAGGCGGTCATCATCATCGGCAATTACACCGCGCTGGTGGGCGATCCCAGCGGCCGCGACGAAACCCGCGCCCGGCTGACTGCCGAGCAGGTGGAATTGAACGCCGTCGATTATCTCAACCAGGTTGGCAAGGTCCTCGACCTCTCGCAGGCCGAGGTGATCCGCAACGGCGAATGGTTCGCAAAAATGTCGTTTGCCGAGATCCTGGAATTGTGCGGCCGCGTGACCGTCGCCCAGCTACTCACCCGCGAGGACTTCGCCAAACGGTACAAGGCCGAGCAGCCCATCTATCTGCACGAATGCCTGTACCCGGTCATGCAGGCGTGGGACTCGGTGGAAATCCGCTCTGACATCGAACTGGGCGGCACCGAGCAACTCTACAGCTTCATGCTGGCCCGCGACTTGCAGCGGCAACAGAAACTGCCCGAACAAATCGGCATCATGTCCCCCATTCTCGTCGGCCTCGACGGCAAGAAACGGATGGGCAAAAGCCTGGGCAACTACATCGGCATCAGCGAATCGCCCTACGAGATGATGAAAAAGTTCATGCAGCTGCCCGACGACTGCATGCGGATGTACTACGAACTACTGACCGACATCAAAATCGACGAAATCAACAGCCTGCTCGCCGGCCATCCCAAAGAAGCAAAAGTCGCGCTGGCAAAATCAATCATCGGCGAATATCACGATGCAACATCTGGCGACGAGGCGGTGGCTCGCTGGCAAAAAGAGATCGGTTCGGGAGAAAAACCGGCCGAAATACCAACCGCAACGATTTCCCGGTCAGAATTAACAGACGGCCATCTGCCGGCAGCCGTATTGCTCAAACTGGCCGGTCTTGCAAAATCGACCAGCGAAGCGCGTCGCGCCATCGAACAGGGCGGAGCCAAGCTCGGCGAAGAGAAAACCCGCATCGAAAGTCACGACCAACAAATCCCGGTCGAGACTGGCCTACTCCTCTGGATCGGCAAGAAAAGATTCTGCCGCGTTGAGTTGGTAGATTGATTTTTTTGACGCAAAGTCGCAAAGATGCCAAGGAACGCGAAGAAGAAAAAGACAGAAAGTTGGCTTAACTGGCAATTCCTTTGCTCTTTGTTAGTTTGAAACACAATCACCCTTAAATCAACGTCCGTCGGCTGGATGAACCTCTTTTACTTTCTTGCCTTTGCGAACCTTTGCCTCTTTGCGACTTTGCGTTAAAAAGAGATCCACCAGTTGGATTCATAACCCGGAAAGAAAACTATGCCAGTCGGTTTTGGAATTGTCGGATGTGGAATGATTGCCAGTTTTCATGCGAAGGCGATCGAACAGATTCGCGGCGCGAAGATTGTCGCCTGTTTTGACACGTTCACCTCGTCGGCCGATCGGTTTTCGGCGGCTATCGGCTGTACGGCGTATCACAAGCTGGCCGACATGCTGGCTGATCCGGCCGTCGATATTGTTACCATTTGCACGCCGAGTGGGGCGCATCGCGATCCGGCCGTCGCGGCGGCCAATGCGGGCAAGCATGTTGTGGTGGAGAAGCCGTTGGAAATCACACTCAAGCGCTGCGATGCCATCATCAACGCCTGCCGCAAGAACAAGGTGAAGCTGTGTACCATTTTTCCGTCACGGTTCAGCCCGGCTAACCAGACTTTGAAAAAGGCGATCGAGCAGGGGCGGTTCGGCAAGCTGACGCTGGGTGACACCTATACCAAATGGTGGCGGACGCAGGAGTATTACGACAGCGGCGGATGGCGGGGAACCTGGGCGCTCGACGGTGGTGGCGCGTTCATGAATCAGGCCGTTCACAACGTCGATTTGATCTACTCGCTGATGGGCGATGTCGTCGAGGTGACCGGCGCGACCGATACCCTTGCCCACAAAAGAATTGAAGTCGAAGACATTGGCGTGGCGACGCTCCGTTTCAAGAACGGCGCACTCGGCGTGATGGAAGCGACAACGGCCGCCTATCCCGGCATGCTCAAAAAGGTCGAAATCTGCGGGACCGAAGGGACCGCTGTCGTCGAGGAAGATTCGATTCTCGTCTGGGATTTCAACAAGAAACGGAAATCCGATGCCGACGTGTTGAAGAAGTTCGCCAAGGCGTCGTCGGGCGGTGGCGCGGCCGACCCAACCGCGATCTCGTTTGCCGGCCATCAACGGCAATTGGCAGATTTCATCAAGGCAATCCGCACCAACGGCAAGCCGCTGGTCGATGGCGAAGAGGGCCGCAAGAGCGTCGAGATTATTCTGGCAATCTACAAAGCCGCCTGGACCGGCCGCCGCGTGCAATTGCCGCTGAAAAGCGATCCCAAACGGCCGAAGTGATCGATCCTCGGTATCGTAAACGAAATCCATTTAGCCGCCCCGCTTGCGGGGCGTGGTGTCGATTCATTGACCAAAACACGCGGGGCAAGCCCCGCGGCTAAATGGGATACCGCAAACTATCGTTTCTTCGGCTGTTCTTTCGCAGTGGCACGCAGCGTATCGAGGAGTTGTTTGATTTCGCGGTGGGCCTTCTGCGTTTGACGAATGACGAACAGGCCGTCGAATTCTTCGATGGTTCCGCCGCTTCCATCGATTTTCATCCACGGGCCGCCCGTGCTACCGCTGATGACTTCGGTCAGCGCTTCCGCAGCGGAAATCTCAATGGTGGCCGGCTTGAAATTCGCGGGGGCGAACTGACCTCCGCCCATCCCCCCCGATTGGCCGATTTGCATCAACACCGCAGAGGTTGTGATGTCATCCTCAATCTGAAAAAATCCGCCACCGCTTCCGCCACCGCCACCGAAGCCACCTTGCAGGTTGGGATAGACCGTGCGCATGATTGGTTTGACGCCTTCGAGAATATCGCGAATGTTGTAGACTTGGATCTCCAGATCGTCTTGGCTGGCGATGGTGGTCTGGATGTAGATCAACCCATCGCGAATCGAATACGTCAACTGTCCCGGCCCCGTTGCCCGTTCAAGAATTAATTCAATCGCCGTCGCGGCCGACAACTTTGTGTAATTGACCTTGAGTGTCACCGGCTCGTCGCCGTTGATTCCCTCTTCTTCCAGCGAAGATTGGTTAATGAAGAGTTACTACTCACCGGCGATTGGTATGGACTGGATTTGGTGATTTCGGTAGGAGCGTCTGGTAAGGAGTTTACCAGATGGTCGAATGTTTGCCGAATGTCTCTGAACTTTCCCCGGATGAAAAAAC
>CAUZOL010000108.1:0-19318 GCA_963581435.1 Planctomycetota bacterium | reverse complement strand
CCGATAAGTATACGCTGCTGACCGACATCATGGGCGACGAAGACCACTTCGGCGACATGGACTTCAAAGTGGCGGGTACCCAAAAGGGCATCACCGGCATTCAGCTCGACATGAAGATCACGGGCATCAGCGAGAAGATTATTCGTGAGACGTTGGACCAAGCCAAGGGCGCGCGGATTGAATTACTCAAGACGATGCTGTCGGCCATTCCGCGTCCGCGGGCCGATACCTCGCAGTATGCTCCCCGGCTTTCCAACACCAAGATCGATCCCGAAAAAATCGGTTTGTTGATCGGACCGGGCGGAAAAACGATTCGCGCGATCCAGGAAGAAACTGGCACGTCGGTCGATATTCAGGATGACGGCACAGTCGTCATTGCAGCGGCAGATCAAGCGGCTGCCGACGATGCGTTAGCCCGCATCGAGGCGTTGACCGAAGAGATCAAGGTCGGCCGTGTTTACAACGGCACGGTCAGTTCGGTGAAGGATTTCGGTGCGTTCATCGAGATTGCACCGGGCAAAGACGGGCTGTGCCACATTAGTGAACTGTCCGACGGATTCGTCAAATCGGTCAGCGACATCTGCAAAGTCGGCGACAAGATGCAGGTGAAGGTGATTGCCGTTGATGAACAGAACCGGGTCAAGCTGTCACGGCGGGCCGTGTTGGCAGATTCGGGTGAGACCGACGTCACTGAGACGGACGGCGCCAAGTCGGACGGCGAATGACGCTCGCTGACAGGCGATGCCGCCAGTGTTTGTCAAATTGGCAACAAGCAAATTCGGGATGATGACGGACGCGTAACATTGAGTTGCGCGTCGGTCTTCATTCTGGGTGCAGCGAGTGGGGTGATGGCCGTCGATTCGCATCTTGAAGACCAGGAACGACAACGACTGCAATCTCAGTACGCTGAGATTGCCACGCTCGCCGGCGGCTTAGCGCATGAGATCAAGAATCCACTCTCGACGATTCTGATGAATCTGGAGTTGCTCGGCGAGGATCTGGAAGCGATCAGCGTCCCCGAAAGCCGGCGGATGCTCACCAAACTCCATACCGTCCAACAGGAATGCGGACGTCTGGAAAATGTTCTTGACGCCTTTCTGCAGTTCGCGCGTGTGGGAGAACTCGATCTTGCCAAGGGCGACCTCAACCGCCTTGTCAGCAACTTCATCGATTTTTATCAGCCCAAGGCGAAAGAGCGCGGCATCGACATCAGCCCGCATCTGGCAAACGATTTGCCGCCTGCCAAACTCGACGGTTCGCTGATGCGGCAGGTGCTGATGAATCTGGCGCTAAATGCCGCTCAGGCAATGCCCGAAGGTGGGCTGCTCGAATTGCAAACGCGGGCCGCCGATGGCCGTGTGTTGTTGGAAATGATCGACAGCGGAAACGGCATGGACGAACGGACGATGTCGAAAATGTTTCAGACATTCTTTTCGACGACACAAGGTGGCAGTGGATTGGGGTTGCCAACGGTACGCAAAATTATCGAGGCCCACCATGGCACCATCACCTGCCAAAGCGAGCCAGGCCGCGGAACCCGCTTCACCATTTCGTTACCCGCCTGCGAATGAACCGGTTTACGATTCCGTTGGCATTGTTCTGGCGGGGTGAATTGGCGAGACTTGTATCACGCAGTCCGAAGCTGCGACAACTCGATTGACAGAACAGACCGCGCGATACGATATTTGCTGCATTTCAATTCCGTCCGGTAGCATTAACGATGACGCGATATCCATGACCGCTAAAGACGACGCCACGCCCGAAACCAGCTCGATTCCAATTCGGGTTTTGATCGTCGATGACGATGAAGCGCACGCGCAGGCGGTGGCCGAAAGCCTGGAGCGAGTCGGTGCCGATTGTCTGGTTGCTGGATCGGGACGCCGGGGTGCTTCGCTCATCGAAAGCGAAGAGTTCGATGTCGTCGTGACCGATCTGCTGATGGACGACATCGACGGGCTGGAGATTCTCCGCAAGGCGAAAGAGGAACTTCCCGATGCGGAAGTCATCCTGCTCACCGGTCACGGCTCGATCAACTCGGCCGTCACCGCGATGCAGCACGGAGCCAACACCTATCTCACCAAACCGCTCGACATCAACGAACTCCGTAGCGCAGTCGTCAAAGCATCATCGCGGCTGCGTTTGATCCGCGAGAAGGCTGAGTTGAGCCGGCGATTGGACGAGAAATTCGGCTTTGAGGGTGTGATTGGCAACAGCCCTCAAATGCATAAGGTCATCGAAGTCCTCAAGAGTCTAGCCCCCACAAACAGTACGGTACTCATTCAGGGAGAGAATGGCACCGGCAAGGAATTGGCAGCCCGCGCGCTGCACCAGAACAGCCTGCGAAAGAACAAACCGTTTGTCCCCATCAACATCTCGGCCATTCCGGCAAGCATTCTCGAAAGCGAACTGTTCGGTCACGAGGCGGGAGCATTCACCGGTGCCGTCTCCAAACGAATCGGCAAATTCGAATACGCAAACGGCGGGACGTTGTTTCTCGACGAAGTCGGTGAGATGCCCGTCGATACGCAAATCAAGCTGCTCCGAGTACTCGAAGACCGCAAGATTACGCGGCTGGGGGCCAATGAGGAGAACGAAGTCAACGTGCGGCTGGTAGCCGCCACAAATGCCGATTTGCAGGTGATGGTCACAGCAAAGACATTTCGCAGCGACCTGTACTACCGTCTGAATGTGGTCAACGTTGTTCTGCCGCCGCTACGGGAACATCGCGGCGACATCCCGTTGTTGATGGACCATTTTTGCAAACAGCTTTCGGAACGCGACGGGAAGGACGTCCTGCCATTTACACGTGCCGCCAAGCATGCGCTGATCACCTACGACTGGCCGGGCAACATTCGAGAACTGCGAAACGCCATCGAGCGAATGCTCGTTCTCGACACCGATGGCCGATTGGATGTCGACGATCTGCCGGAAGAAATTGCCGCATTGGCCCGTCCGGAAGATGATGGCGAGTCGTCCGCAATCGTGTCTGGAGCCGACGCGCTCGTCGGCAGACCGTTGACCGACGTGGAGAAGTTCTACATTCAACGCGCCCTGGAATTGACCGACGGCAAACGCGAAGAGGCCGCGTCATTACTGGGCATCGGCGAGCGAACTTTATACCGCAAGATCAAAGAATACGGTTTGAAGAACACTTGACCAACGGCGCGGCGAGAACAGAATTGTTCCGCCGGATGTTGTAATCCCTGTGAGCCGGTTCCCGCTATTGCAGGTCGATGCGTATTCCGCTCATGATCGAGTGCGTATTGTATTCAGATCGTAGATCAACTCTCGTCGGCGCTGGCGGTCCAATCCGTGTGAATTCCGGGTTCGAGCCGCCGAGATACCGCCACTCGGTGAACCATTGGATGTTTTCACTAAGTTGGACCGAGATTCCCGCCATGCCCTGAAAGGCGAAGACGTAATCTTCATCAACAAACGTCGCCCGCCCGTATTCCAGACTCTCATCAACTCGCATGAAACCGGCACCGCCGCCGATGTAGGGAGTTACGACATCGCCCCAATGGATGAAATCGATGACCAAATTGAACAGAAACGACTGCGAGGAGACCTCGCCACGGGGGTTACGTTCAACGCTGTTGAACAGCAGCGTCTTGACGTCGTTTTTGTTGAAGATCGTGTCGAACTCGACTCGTAGCTGACCAAGATCGTGAGGACGGGTCGGCAAACGGTAACCGATTGTCGCGCCGCCATTGATGTTCCAGTCGAACGCGGCGTCTTCCTCGCGTCTCAAGCTGCTGTCGATTGCCTCGCTGTGTTGGTCTTCCAGATACACCGCCCCCATCATGGCGCTGATGTACCATCCGGTGGACACATTCCGCTCATTCGCGTAACCGGTATGCCGATCTGGCGAGAATTGCGGAGGGCAATTGGGGCCCACGGGAGTCGTTGGTCCGCCAACAGTGCCGGACCACTCCTGCAGATTGACAGTCGGCGGAAGATTCGGGATGACTTGCCGTTGCGTGTATGCCGGCGGAGCATTCGGTGGCGGATAGGCGGCACCATATTGCGCACGCGACGTCTGGCTTCCGGCGCACAATGCGCCGACGGCAATTACAGTAATCCAGACAACTCTCATCATGTTGTCCCTCCGCCTCAGCTTCTCGGTTTCCATGAACGGCTATCGTGAAGCTGTGCGTTCGGTGTCAGTCAACGGCGTATTTTCGCAGCGCAGATCATCCGCCGACATTCGGCACCCCGATTCACAATGCGATTTGGGGAGCGGTTCCGTGTGATCCACTAGAATCCCCATAATCGGAATAATCGGCACATTCAACAGGCCGGCATGAGTCGTTTGTCACTGAAATCGCGCACAGAACGGCTATGAGAGCCTAAAAACTCTAATGCTGCCACTTCAACATGGCAGCGCGCGGGGAAGATAGGGCAAGAGGGGGAAGTGCAAAACCGAGTGGCTTCCACCGATACAAAGGGCGGTCCCCACTGAAATAGGCATCCGATATTCACCGCAGTCTTGTGAACCGGCGAGCGGATTTAGCCCCACAGGTAGAGAACCACGACGATTATTGCCGCCAAAGCGAAAACAACGGCCCACGCCCGACCCGTTCCGAGATACCGCGCAAGGAACGACTTCTCGATGGCGGCGGGGACATGCTCTTCCGTCTCTTCGGCCGGCAGAAACGCATCGGCGCAGAGCAGCATCCCGCCGACAAAACCACTCAGCAGTCCCAGATAAATCAGCACGTTCCACGGCTTGGGCAGGTCGCCATCGATAAAGCTGAAGACGACCATTCCAGCCAATCCCAGCACTGCCACAGTCGCGCCGAAGACACGCGGCCTATTCCAACCGCCCGGCTCATACCGGATACGATCAAACATTCCGCCCTGCTCTTGCCCCCGAAGCGGCTTGGTGAAGAGGCTGACTGCGATCAGCAACAGCGCGGAAAGCGGCATACCTACCAATGCCCGCGTGATTGGGGTGGTGTGATTCCACGACAGAAACCGACCATGTATTGTTGCATTGAATTCACTTTGCAGTTGTCGCCCCGCTTCTGAGGCAACATCGAAATCAGGTCTAAAATATTCCCAACCACCCAACGCGCCAATGAGCGCATAGCCGGTGCCGACGAACAGGCAGGCCAGCCCACCGGCGGGAGTCGCCCGGCGAAAGAACAACGCTCCTGTGGTCACCACAAAGATTGCCGGCTGAAAAATGCTACCGATCGTCCACACCGCGTCCAACAACCCCAGTTCCATGCGATAGCAAGCGATTGCGTAAACTAGTCCAACGCCTCCTCCCAGACACGTCACCACCCGACCCACTTTCATGTAATGGGCATCAGATTTCCCACGGGCCAGCGGCCGGTACAAATCCTGCTCGAACAACGTTGCCGTACTATTCAAGACGCTCGAAGCAGTTGAATTCGACGCGGCAACCAATGCCGCCAAAAACAATCCGCCCAGCCCAATCGGCATGATCTGTTGTGCGAGCAGCGGAAGAATGGAATCGGTCGCTTCGAGTTCAATCTTCCCGCTCGCCGCGACCGCCATCACCGGTACGATGTAGCACAAGGTCAAAGGGCCGGTCAGTAGTGCGGCCCACAACAGCCCCTTGCTCGCTTCCTGCACGTTGCGGCCGGCAAAACTGCGTTGCAGCATGTATTGCGACGTAAACCAGTACGGCAGCCCAAGCAGCAGTAGCATCAGAATCAACGTGTAATCATCCTGTCCATTGCCGACGGAAGCGGCCCGAAACATTGTCCATTTTTCCGGCGCGATCTTGTCGGCATCAAACAGAATGCTTACGCCACCGGCGTACTTTAGCGCCAGCGGCAGCAAAATGACGGCCCCCAGAATGATGAGAAACGACTGCAGTAGATCGGTGTAGACCACCGCCAGCAATCCACTGAACAGACAATAGAAGACAACGACAACAGCAACCGTCGCAATCGCCGTTTCAAACGAATCCAGACCCGCCACTCGATACCAGTCGGGAATGCCAAAGCTGCCCTCGAGGATCGTCGCGCACGTCAACATGGTGACGCCGCTGAACATCGCGTAGAAAACGATCCACATGCCAGTCACCGACATCGAGAGGCTGCGACCGTATCGCTCGCGCAACAATTCGGTGACGGTCGTAATTCGCAGACGGCGGAATCGGGGCAGAAACGTGACGGCGCTGATCGCTGCAAGCATGTTCCCCGTCCATGCCATCAACAGAATGGCGGCTCCCCCTTCGTAGGCTTTCCCCGCCGGCCCCACCAGATACATCGCCGCCACATTCGTCGACATCACACTGCCGCAGATGACCCAGCGGTTCAGCGAACGGCCCGCAAGGAAATAGTCGGCCCCGCTTTTAACGTACCGCGTCAGCCACAGGCCAATCGCCAACATCGCCAGCAAATAGACGATCACAATTCCCAAATTGACAGCAGCCGCAGTCGTCATGTTGTCCGATCATTCAGGTTAGCCGCAACGCGTTAGCGCCGCGCGGCTCATTCGCGCACACGGTATTTTTCCAGAATCTCTTCATCCAACTCGATTCCCAGTCCCGGGCCGTCCGGCACGATGACGCGACCATCGACCAGTGGAGGCAAATTCGCAACCAGCTTTCGCATCAGTGGAGACGGCCGCAGGCAGTACTCGACAAGGTCGCCGTGACGCAGCGAGGCCATCCAATGCAGCGACGCCGCCAGATTGATGCCCGTACTGAAACAGTGCGGCACGCACCGCCGTCCCGCAGCGGCGGCCATCTCCGACACTTTGCGGGCGACTGTCAGTCCGCCACAGAAGGCAACGTCCGGCTGCACAACGTGGATGCCCCGTTCGATCAGGTCTTCAAAATCCCAATGAGTCACATCCCCTTCCCCGGCAGCAATCGGCACGGGCGACCGCTTGCACCACCAAACAGATCAAACAACGGCTTGCCTTCGATCTTGCCTTTCAAATCCCACAACGCAATGTCGGCCCCACTGATGACGTGAATTGCGGCACCGCGACGACCGTACCGGTTGGTCTCGTAGTACATCTTCTGCCACAGCCGTTCCACATCGCGCGGGTCTTCGCCTTTGAGAATCGTCGCCAACCCGTGCCGACGCTGAGCCGACCGCGGCGCTTCGAAAATTGCTTTGCAAACGTACGACTGGCTGGTGACTTCGCCCAGACCGGTCAATCCGGAATCGGTGTGGATTTTGACAATCAGCACGTCCAATGTGCCGTCGGCAATTTCCGCCACGTCCGGCACACGGCAATGAATGGCTTCGACGTCGGTAATTTTCATCCCGTAAACACTTCAGTTGATGACAAACGGCAGAGAGAGTCCCAACATGCTACCCGATCGAGCCGCTCAAGAAAGGAATCGAGAAAAAAAGTACGGCATTCCAATGCGGTCGTCTTCTGCTTTCCTCATCCGGCACGCTGTCCCTCTTCCTAGCCCAATTGCAATCCAACGTTAGAATGGAAATCGACAGCCGCGAACCTTGCTGAGGAATCGACTCGCCGATGACTGTAATCCGAATTGGAAACGGGGCGGGGTTCTGGGGCGATAATCTCGACGCGCCGCGGTTGTTGGCAGAGACCGGACAGCTCGACTATCTCACGCTCGAATATCTTGCCGAGCTAACAATGTCGATTCTCGCGCATCAGAAGTCACGCGACGCCGATGCGGGGTACGTCACCGATTTTCCGCTGGTACTCGAAAGCCTCATCCCCGCGTTGACGTCGCAGCCAAATCTGAAAATTGTGACCAATGCCGGGGGCATGAATCCATCTGCCTGTGCAGCAAAGGTTGCCGAAACACTGACTGCTGCGGGAATGGACGATTTGCTCGTCGCTGCGGTTTCTGGTGATGATCTGCTGCCCGATCTCAACGAACATCTTGCCGCCGGTGAATCGTTCGACCATTTTGAAACCGGCGTGCCGCTGGCCGAGTTGCGACAGCAAACGCTCAGCGCGAATGCCTATCTCGGAGCGGCCGGAATTGTGGAAGCGCTTTCTGCCGGCGCGCGAATCGTGATCACCGGGCGCATTGCCGACGCGTCGCTGACCGTCGGCCCGGCGGTTCATGAATTCGGCTGGTCGTGGGACGACTGGAATCGTCTGGCGGCCGCCACCGTCGCCGGGCATCTCATCGAATGCGGAGCGCAGGCGAGCGGCGGAATGTACTCCGATTGGACCGAAGACATTTCGCTCACCGATGTCGGCTATCCGATTGCCGAATTGTCCGATGACGGTTCGCTGGTCATCACGAAACCGGAAGGCAGCGGCGGCGTGGTGAACACCGGCACGTTGGCCGAGCAACTCATCTACGAAATCGGCGATCCGCAGCATTATCTCACCCCGGACGTCGATGCCGATTTTTCTAACGTGGAACTGGAACAGGAAGGTATCGACCGCGTGCGCGTGACCGGTGCGTGCGGTAACCCTCATCCCGAGGCATTCAAAGTCTCGCTGTCGTATCGCGACGGCTACGTGGTCTCGGGCACCTTGGTCATCTGCGGTCCCAACGCGACGGCGAAGGCCCGACGCTGTGGCGAGATGATTCTCGAGCGTGTGAAGCGCGCCGGACATCGGTTATCGCGGACCAACGTCGAATGCCTGGGGGCAGGAGATTCCCTGCCGGGAATTGCACCGGCAGAAAGTGAACCGTGGGAAGTCGTGTTGCGAATCACGGCGTACGACGCATCGCGCGAAGCGGTCGATCGTCTCTCGCGAGAATTCGCACCGCTGGTCACCTCGGGGCCGCCCGGAGTCACCGGCTACACCGGCGGCCGACCCAAACCCCGACCCGTGGCCGCCTATTGGCCAACCACCATCGTCAGAAACAAAATCAGTCCAATCGTTGAAACAAAACCTGCGAGTCAGTGGAACTAACCCCACCGCGCTTGCGGTTTCGCAAAACTCAGAGCATCCAACATGGCCACAACAATTCGGCTCGGCGAGATCGCTCACGCCCGCTCCGGCGACAAAGGCAACCACGCCAACATCGGCGTGATCGCCTACACCGATGCCGGTTACGAATTCCTGGGCCGCTGGCTAACCGAAGCACGCATGGCCGAATTCCTCTTGCCGCTGCGTCCGCGCGAAGTCAGCCGCTATGCGCTGCCGGGTATCAATGCGTACAATTTTGTCGCGACCGAAATTCTCGATGGCGGTGCCAGCCGATCACTACGGATCGACAGCCAGGGAAAAACGCTGGCGCTTGCCGTACTCGAAATGCCAATGCCGGTGCCAACGAATATCGACGAAATGCGAGCACCGAAAACGAGAAACCCGGTTTCTCGAACGTCGAACTTCGAACCTTGAACTTCCAACCACCCGCTAAGCATGACCAATCCCATCCTGCTCCACGAAACCACCGGCGGCGTTGCCCGGTTGACATTGAATCGCCCGGCGAAGCGCAACGCGCTGACGCGGGAGTTGATCGAGCAAACATTGGCCGTCGTTCGGCAGGTTCGCGATGATCCAGATGCGCGGCTGCTGATTCTCACCGGTGCGGGATCGGTGTTCTGCGCCGGCATGGACCTCGGAGAAATGCAGGCGCGGGCCGGCAACGACAACGCAACCGAAGAATGGCAACAGGACTCAGTCGTTTACCGCGATCTGCTGTGGGAATTGTTCACGCTGCCCATCCCCACATTGCTTGTCGCCCAAGGTCCGGCATTAGCGGGTGGCTTGGGATTGTTGCTCGCCTGCGACATTGTGCTGGCGTCGGAAGATGCGTTCTTTTCGCTGCCGGAACCGAAACGCGGAATCACGGCGGCCGTGGTCGCACCGCTGTTGGCGTATCGCATCGGCCCCGGCCAGGCGGGGTATCTGTTGCTATCGGGCCGATCGCTGTCGGCGACCGACGCACAACGAATCGGCCTCTGCCACGAACTCGCCCCGGCGGCAACTCTCGACCAACACGAACGCGAACTCACCTCGGCCATCCTCACCGGCTCCCCCGACGCACTGGCCCAAACCAAACGCCACCTGCTCACCGGCCCCGCCGCAAGTTTGACCGACTGGCTCCAATCCGGCATGCAAGTCTCCGCCACCGCCCGCGAAACCCAAGACGCCCGCGAAGGGTTGGCGGCGTTTCTGGAGAATCGGGAACCGGGGTGGTTTCCTAAAGGATGACTGATTAGGCGTCGGGCAACACCCGACGCCACCCCCAAGTTTCCCGGCAAACACGTCTTCCGCTTCACCACCGTCACAAGTACGATACCGCCCGTTGAAAAAGGGCGTTGTGGCCCCCGATTGTCATCGCGGGCTGGGCAGGTCGCGCTTTGCGACGACTTCACGGAGGAAACGATGAGCAAGAAGCATTGTTGTCCGACAATCGCAGTAGTCGTCATCTTGCTGCTAATTGCGGTGTCCACGAATGCTGGTGATTACCATAGTCGAATCGACGGGGCAGATGTTCCAAGGGCCAGCCACAATTCCAGTTCGGACGAGCAGGCGCGCTTGCGCGTAGTTTGGCATGCGCCCCGCCAGAAACATGATCGCTTGATCGTAACGGGGACGTTGTTCATCGAATCGAAGGACGGTAAGTCGAAGAAGCCAATCGACTGGGTGCAACCCGTCACAGTTCTTATCTCGAAAAAGCCAAACGAGCGCCCCGCCTGGGGGAAAGGATACGACGATTCCGACTCGGATTACGATGACTGTACGGTATTGAAGAATGGGACGTTTTCCGCCGACTTCCACGTATCGCAAATCAACCGCACAGTCGGCGAAATCGAAAACTTTCAAGTGGGGCTCTCGCTAGGCGAGAAATACGGAACGACGATGGTGTGGAAGATCAAACCCGTTTTGCCACAAACCATCAAATCTGTCCGAATCGCCGGCCCCAAGCCGCTCACTGAGACACAGCAGATCATCAACGCCGCGCCTTCCATCTCTTTGCGTAGTTTTGATCCAATGCCGCTGATCCAAGCGGTGAACCATCTGCAGCCGATGGGAAAAGCAAAGGCAATTGCAGCGTTACGGGATTTCCTGAAGATTGCAAACAACGGTGACTTCGTGTTCCGCGACCGTGATCCGGCCAACATCGACACCAGCGATCCCGAGTGTGTCTATCCAATCGTGCTGCTTCTGTTCGCGCCAAAGAACGCTGAAGGAAAACGGCCGGGACTGAGTTATGGTAACACGAGCATGTATCCATCAAAGAGCGATGAATCCCTATGGCCCTATGTGCCATTGGCTGTGCACGACGATATCCCCTTCTTGATTGCACAAAGCGTAGGAACCATATTAGGGGGTGCCCCAAAATCACCCATCGTCGATGTCGAATGGGCAGACAAACACGGAACGCTTCGCAAGACCAAATTACGGCCCTCCGATAATCCAGTCGATGCGGCGGACGCGTTTCTATCGCTGCCGAAAACGAAACGACTTCTCAAAAAGCAACAAGGATGGGGGGGCCTCGCGGACGTGAGAAGACAGGCGTGGCGGATGATCGAACCCCTTGCTGGTCCGCCGGAAGCACACAACCCGAAACACGTAAGGCTCGGCTACAGAATCGATTGGGACTGGCAAAGACACAAGACAATTGCAAAATCGCATCAGATTCAATGGGACGCCACACGGCAACGGTATACTGGGCACGCAGACTCCAGACGTTCGACGCGCAAAGTCCCGTAGGGCACGCCGCCTCAAACCAACAGCGTCTCAATCCGGTTCCCCGGGCAGACCACCATCGGGCGGTTCTGGTTGTCGTGCAGTTCGAGATCGGGGGGGACGCCGAGGCAGTGGTAGATGGTGGCGGTGAGATCGACCGGGGCGACGGGGTTGCGGGAGGGAAAGGCGGCGTGTTTGTCGGAGGCGCCGTAGACCTGGCCGCCGCGGATACCGGCGCCGGCTAACACGCTGGTGAAACAGTTGGGCCAATGGTCGCGGCCGTCGCGGCCTGCGCCGGCGTCGCTGTTGCGTTGGCCGACCTTGGGCGTGCGGCCGAATTCTCCGGTCCAAAGCACCAGCGTTTCATCGATCAGGCCGCGCTCATCGAGGTCGTCGAGCAGTGTCGAAAACGCCTGGTCGGCGGGCGGCATCAAACGGTCGCGGTGGTCGGTGAAGTTGCGGCTGTGCGTGTCCCAGTAGACGCTGACATTCTTGATGCCGTCGTTGGGCCAGAAGATGGTGACCAACGGCACGCCCGCCTCGATGAGTCGTCGCGCCTGCAGCACCGATTGACCGTGCGGATTCATGCCGTAGCGTTCCCGCATCTTGGGCGTTTCGCGGGTGAGGTCGAAGACGTTGCCGCCGGTTTTCGCTTCCAGCAGGCTGAAGGCGCGACGATAGAACTCGCTCATCACACCGGCATCGGCTGCGCTGGAGAGCGCACGTTGCTGGCTTTCGAGTTGCGCTAGCAGTTGCTTGCGATCTTCGAGCCGCGTCGCATTCACCTCGGCCGGCAGTTTGAAGTCGCCCACGCGATAATCGGGGAGATCCGGCCGAG
This sequence comes from Planctomycetota bacterium, assembly GCA_963581435.1. Taxonomy (GTDB): domain Bacteria; phylum Planctomycetota; class Planctomycetia; order Planctomycetales; family Planctomycetaceae; genus JABISG01. The sequence goes on along the minus strand of CAUZOL010000108.1, from coordinate 6,903 downwards.
CGTCGATGGTCAATGGATCGAAAGCGCGTCCCAGCCAGCCGGCAAATTGCCCGCGACTCTGTTCGACGAATCGCGGCACGTCGCCCGGCATTTTGGGACGCATGGAAACGAACGGCAAAAGCGCGTTGGAATCGTGGCGAACTTTGGAAAGCACCGAACCGTAATGCGGCCAATCGGTGTCACGCGTTTTGCTAGGCAGCGGCGGTTGGCCGGTCAACAGGTAATGCGTGGCGGTGAGGTGATTGACGTCGGTGTGCGTCATCGACCGCACGATGGCCAGCTTGTCGGTACGGGTGGCGAGTTGTGGAAAGTGTTCGCAGATGTCGATGCCGGGGACACGGGTGGCGATCGGTTTGAACTCGCCGCGAACTTCAGCGGGTGCATGCGGTTTGAGATCCCACGTATCCTGATGCGCCGGCCCGCCCCACATGAACAGCAGAATGCAGGCCTTCGCCCGACCGAAACTGCTGTTGTTAATCGGTTGAGGCTGCGCCATCGCCCGGCCACGCAACAGATCGGGCAGCGTCAGTCCCAACAAACCGAGGCTGCCAGCCTTGAGAACGTCCCGCCGCCGTCGCCGGGAATTGTTGCCGCTGGTGGGGTGGTGGGATCGTGGCATGGTCGTACCGAATTGAATTGGTTTGTCGTAACCCGAAGCGTAAGTTTTGCAGTTGCGCACTTGGCTTGACGTGAGACAAGAATCCCAAACATTTAAGCCTGAAGCGCAAGCGAAGGAGCTTGCTGGCATCGCCCTGGAATCATCCTTCGCTTGCGCTTCAGGCTTCGATAAACGGGGGGCTTTTAGTCCTTTCTCCGACCGGAACACTGAAATGCGCAACTTCAATGAGCGTAAGCGAGGAATGGTGTCGAATGTCGCTTCGCCCTCGCTTACGCGTCGGGTTACTATTTGAGCCGCTGGAGCCTCAGTCAGTCAATATGACAGAGCGATTGAGCCGCTGCAAGGATTGTCAGCGCATCGGCAGAATCTGGCATTTTCTTTGCGAATTTCCCCAATATCCGCTACACTTTAGAGTTGCGGGCCGGATTACGTTATCGGGGACGGTTGTATTCGGTCTTGTTGCGCAATGGTTGGAGCATATTCCGACGGCTGTCGATGAAGGGTTTACAGAGACTCGACGGGCCGGGTCTTCGAAACGGCGGGCTCTCACGAATTCGGTTTGTTTCGGACCGGATTGAAATGACGCACTCTCGGCGAGGTGCAGGTGATGAGTATCGACAACGAATTAATGTCCCCCGAAGCACCACCCCCGCGTCCTAACTGGCTCACATCGGGCGACGATGCCGTCGAAACTGTTTCGACGGAAGCGGTCGTCGAACTTGATGAGGCCGATTTCTTTCCGGAAGAAAACGCGGACTTCTCCGAATGGGATGGCCTCGAATATTTAGACGATGTCGCTGCGGATTTCGATGAAGAATCCGCACCGTCGACTAAACCGTTTTACGTGCCGGCCGAACCTATCGACGACGTCATTCTGCTCGACATCGATGACAGCGACGAATTGCTGGCGGGCGAACAAGCCGGTCGACGAATGAGTTGGCCGGCCGTGATTGCGACGGCCGTTTTGCACGTCTGGCTCATCACCACGCTGGCGAGCATCACCAATTCAAAACCGGAGTGGATTTACGATCGGTTCATCGACAGCCGGATGGAAGTGGCCGATGTCCCAGACCAGCCGGAGCAGGTGATTGAATACGACTTGGCGATTCCCAAGGATCACGATGTACCCGTCCGCGAAGTGATTAACGCGGCGAGTGTGGGGATGAGCCTGACAAAGAAGCCGAAGGTGGAATCGGAACCGCAGCCGTTGAGTGAAATTGTCCTCAACGAATCGCGCACCAAGATGTACGACATTCCCGAGGGAATGGAAATCGACGAGCGGTTGGTTGTGAAGGGAACACTGGGTGACTCGATTCTGCAAATGGAATCGGCGCTCGATCGCGTGACATGGGAAATTGCCCGCAACATGCAGGAGAGCAAAGTGCTCGTCGTCTGGTTGCTGGACGCATCGGGCAGTTTGAAAACGCAGCGCGAAGTGATCGCCAATCGGCTGGATCGAATTTACGGCGAATTGGGGGCGCTGCAGGAAGTCGGCCAGATTCCCCGCAAACGAAAACCCTTATTGACGGGAGTTGTGACTTACGGCGCGCAGACAAACTTCCTCACTCGCGAGCCGACCGACAAATACGACGTCGTCCGCGAGGCCATTGCCAACGTTCAGCCGGATGTGACGGGCAAAGAAAACGTTTTTCGCGCCATCACTCAGACGATGCAATTGTGGAAAGGGTACCGGGCATCGAATGGACGCCGCATCATGCTGATTGTGGTGACGGACGAATCGGGCGACGATTTCGATTCCCACGTCGGGGCAATTCAACTTTGCCGACGCTACGGCGCGCAGGCTTTTGTGATTGGGCCGACGGCTGCTTTTGGACGCAAGAAAGGGTACGTTCCCTACGTTGCCCCGGAAGACGGCAAGACCTATCAGTTGGAAGTCGATCTGGGACCGGAAACCGCGATGTTCGATCTGGTCGATTTGCCGTATTGGTACACCGGGCCGCAATATCGCAACTTGTCGTCGGGCTTTGGGCCGTATGCGTTGTCGCGGCTGGTGAGCGAAACGGGCGGCGTTTACTTCACCACCAACATGACGACCATGCAGGGACTTTCGCGGTCGGGGTATTTCGACAGCCAGGCGATGAAGCCGTTTCAACCCGATTACAGCTTCGGCACGATTGACAAGTATGCTGACGATTTGGCGCGGCATCCATTGCGATATGCCGTCGTGCAGGCGGCCCGAATCAGCCGACTGAACAAGCCCGAAGGAACGCCGCGACTTTCGATGCGGGTGACGCCGGCCAACTATCGGCAGGTGGCAACCACGGCGCAGCAGACAGTGGCCAAGAGCCAGTTGATGATCGAGAACATTTTGGAAGCCTTCCCTCCGAACGTCGATAAACTCTACGAACTGGAACCGTCGGCACGATGGCGGATTGCCTTCAACTTGTCGTACGGCCGCCTGTTGGCCAACCGCGTTCGTTGTTACGAATACAACGCAGCGATGGCCGAAATGAAGGGGGCACTGACTCCGGGCGACGTTGGTACGAAGTCGAACCAATGGATTCTCCGGCCATCCGACAAGCTGAACTATGCCACCAATTTGCGCGGGCAAGCGAAGAAGTCGGAAGAGTACCTGCGGCGAGTCATCGAAGAGGCACCGAGAACACCGTGGGCCGTTTTAGCGGGCCGTGAGTTGCAGAACCCTGTGGGCATCCGCGTTGTGCAGCGGTTCATTCCGCCACCGAAGCAACGACCGGCGGCGGCACGTCCCACTGCCGATCGCGCACGCGCGGCGCTCTTGCTGGCCAACGATCGGCAGAGACAACGGCAACGCCAGCAGGCTCCGCCGAAAAAGAAGAAAGTCGTGCTGCCGAAGTTGTAGGTGGAAGTTTAGCTCCGTGCCAGCAGGTTATTTGTCGCAACCGGTGTCCTGCCGCCACTCCTCGACGAACTGCAGAAACTGTCGCGCGGGTGTTGCCAGAATCCGGCCGGTGTTGCGGATCAAGTACAGTTGGCGTCGGACGCGAAAACCACGAATCTTGACCGATGCCAGACCGACCTCGTGACGTTTATCGCGCTGCGAGAGAAAGGCGATTCCCACACCGCGCTCGACAGCGGCACGGATGGCATCGTTGCTGTTGACCTCCATCGCGATCTCCAGGTCGGCAAGCGACAGTCCGTGCTCATCGAGCGCCCGTTCAAGACAGCGGCGGCTGCCCGAACCTGGCTCGCGAACGATCAGCGCTTCGCGGCGAAGCTGTTTGAGCGTCGTTGTCCCTTTGTCGGCCAACGGATGATCGGCGGCAACAATCAATACCAACTCATCATCGCCGACCGCCGTTGCCTCCAGCGCGGATGAACCGGGCAGTTCTCCCACGAACCCGAGATCCGCCTCGCCTGCCTCCACAGCGGCGGCAGCCATCTGGCTATCGGACACCGCTAAAGATTCGCGAACTTCGGGAAAGCGAACACGGAACACGGCCAACAGTTCTGGTACCAGACATTCGGCGGGAACGCTGCTTGTCGCGATTCGCAGGTGCCCCGAGACGGGCGACTTAGCCCCGCCCACTTGCCGCGACGCTTCTGCAACCAAGTCGAGAATCTGGCGGGCGTACTCGTAAAGTTGTCGTCCCGCAGCCGTCAGGCAAACGCCCCGCCCTCGTCGCTCGAACAGTTCTGTCCCCAACTCCTTCTGCAGGGCAGCAACCTGCTGGCTCACGGCGGCCTGCGTGAGATTCAGCGACTCAGCCGCACGGGTAAAGCTTTCCCGCTCGGCGGCGGCGGCGAAGGTTCTCAAGTGGCGAAGTTCCATAAGAGGAACTTACACGACCAACCATCCCATCAGCAATCAAGCCGCGAAAAGACCGCAGAATGCAAGATGTGGAACTCGCCAACCAACCTTGACTTTGCTCAGGTCGGTTCAGAGTTCCTGAAATGCGAATCGCTTCCGAGTTTTCTCTTTCGGCCAAGGCTTGTCGTTGACTTCGACATACGGGTAGACGAAGTAGTTCAATGGCTTTCCCGCCTGACGGGGGACGAGTTCGATGTCGCGACCGGTCGTGAAGACGACCCGGTCTGGCGTCAGATTCCCGAAGAAATAGTCCTTTTTGTCCGGTTGTTTGTCGGCCTCAGAGATGTCGATGGGAACCCAGCCGTGATTCGCCACGAAAAAGTAAGCCCAACAGTGGTAGCCGCCGATGGTTCCCGCTTCCATATTTTCGGGAATGGGGAAGCCGATTTCAAATCGTGCCGGCAGCCCCTGCGAGCGCGCCAGCGAAACAAACAGGCTGTGAAAATCGGTGCAATTTCCGAATCGACTGTCGCAGGCCCAGTTCACGTCACCGCGACCGTAACCCGGCTTCGACTTGTCGTACTTCATATGGTCGTCAACGCGGTCGTACAACCGGCGTCCTAAACCAAGCCCCGTTGAGGGGAGTTCCAGCCCCGCAAGCAACTCCAACGGCTTACCTTCCAGGGGTACGTTGACGTTGGGAGCGAGAAATCGTTTTTGCTCGGCCGGTTTGATCGTGAGGTTTCTGTCATTCGGTATTCGGCCGCGAACTTCCTTACGCTCGACGCGGTAGGAAACTTGAAAATCGAGCTCGCCGGTAGCCGGTACCTGGGGCTCAAGGTAGAGAACAGAATTCCCATACTTTTTCTCTTTCGAGACTGTTGCCTTTGCGGGAAGGTCTCGACCAAGCTCTGCGATCGTTTGGTGGCGATTCGACGGTGGGACGGGCATCCAGACCCGGACCTTCGCATCCGCCGGAAGATCCGTCAGCTCGAAACCATAATCGAAACGGAACGTGCGGACGCTTGGCTTCGTTTGAGATTCGGTTGCCGTGGCGTTCAAATTCTTAACGGCGGGTGCCGCTGGGCTGCTCTTTTCTGCAACCGACTCCGAACACCCGGCGCTCATCGCCAACAACAATGCCGCAACCAACAGCTTTGCTGCGATCAGAATGTCTTTCATTGAGCGTCTCTCAACCTGTAATGTGCAATTCAATAAGTACAGGTTATCGAAAATCGTGAACCAATAACAAGCCGTTAAGTGGAAATGCCCCGTTTCTTTAAACTGGGAAGACTTCACAACCGATAACTGTTGTAGGGGTTATGCCGATAATCGGAATCGTTGCGCGGAATCCCAGATGTCCAAATGCCAGATGCACCCACTTAACTCCATAATATATTTTGAGTTACGAATGATGCAGTGGCCTCTGTCGCCAATGTGGTCGCGATTCAAATTCCTGTTGCTCCCGGTGATCCTCACTTTTGGGTCGATTTATCCCACGTCGGCGCACGATTTCGTTCAGCCATCGACTTCGACCGCTTGGACTCCTCTTCCTGTGACCAGCCCCGTTGCGGAACCAACCGCGAGGGAGAGGGAAGTCCGCCGCATCGTTGAAGAGGTCTTGGCTGGCCGCGACATGCAATCGCCAATGCCGACGTTCTCCGAGCCGAACGGGCAGTGCGAGGACTGCTTCTCGCTGTCGGATTTCGTCTCGCAGAAGCTCACAGTGAATCTGGGAGGTGCCGGCAGTCTCAAGTTGTACGGATACGGTCGCGGCGATCTGATTCTGACAACCAGCCGGCTGAACAACGCAGTCGTTCCCTTCTATGCGCTGTCGGAAGACCCGAGGAGTCTAACCCCGGCGGGAGTTCCCATTCGAGAAAACGATGGTGAATTCAATACCAACGTGCGGCTGACGCGCGTCGGTTTAGACTACGATGGTCCGCACGCAGAGCATTTGTCGAATGCCAAGTTGGACGCGAAGATCGAAATCGACTTTGAAACGCTCATCCGCATTACCAGCGAATCGCGGGCGGTTCCCCGCATTCGGTTGGCTTATGCAAAAATGACCTGGGACGAATTATCAATTCTCGCGGGGCAGGACTGGGACATCATCAGCCCGCTGTTGCCCATGATCAACGATGACTCACTGATGTGGTTTGCGGGCAACCTCGGCGATCGCCGACCGATGCTCAGGACGACGTGGAATCACGAACTGTCCGGCGGTGATTGGCTGAAGATTGACAGCGAAATCTCATCGGGCGGTGCCATTGACGGAAAAGATCTCGATGGCAATGGGATCAAGGACGGCGAGGACTCCGGGTATCCTGCGTTTCAGGGGCGAATCGGCTATTCGATTCCCAATTATGCTTGCGAACAATCGGCCGAAATCGGTGCATGGGGTTTTGCATCGGAGGTATTGTCAAAACTTGTGTTCTTGAAGAGTTGAGAAAAAGCGGGGTATCCTGCTGAGGTAACCACACTTCAGCGGCCCGATAGGGGCACAAGGACACGCCATGAGCAAGATTACTAC
>CAUZOL010000107.1:0-19327 GCA_963581435.1 Planctomycetota bacterium | reverse complement strand
GTTTCCGCGATGGAATTAATGCGGGCGGGGTCACCGTTTGCCTATCTCAGCCTAACGGAAATCCAAGGGTCGAAGAAGTTTGAGCTTCGGTATGTTGACTTGTCTGAAAACACGGCATTGTTTTCTACATCTTTTGGGGTGAGAAGCCAAGACCCGCTACAGACTGTCGAGATCGTAATTCCACTTCCTTCGCTTCCGGCTCCCCGGGAAGGAGCGTTCGCGTTGGAGTTGTTGTGCGATAACGAATTGCTCGGGGCACACAGAGTCTTGGTGAAACGAAACCCGCATACGTGATGAGGTGGCTAGATGACGCTAACAGTTCCATTACATTCCAGCGTTCAGGGTACGCCGCATGACGACGACACCGCAAACTGGACGATCTACACTACAGGCCGCACGTTCGAATGCAAGGTTGTTGTCGTCCGGGAGGTCGGTGGTTTTTCGGTTCACGCAGCAGATCTTCCCGGAGTTGTCAGCCAAGGTGATACTGTTGATGACGCGGTGAGAAATATTACGGAGGCCTTTAAGGGGGCCTTGGTGGAGTACTTGGCCAACGGAGCGATTCCGTGGGCTGAGGTGACGATTGACGAAGAAGTTGAATGCAGGAAGTGGATTTTGGTGGATGTCTAATGTGCCATCTGTCAGCGGCAAGGACGCCGTCAAAGCATTCAAAAAACTTGGGTTTGTTGAGGCAAGAATCCAAGGCAGTCACGTCATATTGAAAATGGACGGAAACCCAAATCTGCTGACTATTCCCGTGCATGGAAACTCCGATTTGAAGACAGGCACGCTGCGCGGACTCATCAAGGCTTCCGGATTCACTTTGGAGCAGTTCTTAGAACAGTTATAACGAGAGAATCTCTGCGTCCCGCAATCCTGCGCCCTAGAAACCACAGCGGCCCAATCAGTCTAGATGACTTGTAGCGGTAAAATCGTCGAAACCCTGAATCGCTTCCGGCTTTTCATAAAGAATCCTGTACTTCGGCCCCTCCACGTTGCGGCAGCAGCCAGCTCAGCAGCAGGCCGACCAGAAACAGGCTCAGCGTTCCCACGACGGTTATCAGGAATCCATCCAGCGGATTTCGGAAGTCGCTCAGCTTGTCTGGCCAGAATTCGGTCTGGGAAAGTGTCATCCAGGCAATCGACAGCACGGCGACAATTAACCCGCAGACGGCACCGGCGTTGTTTGCTTTGCGACTGATGATTCCCAGTAGAAACAGTCCCAGCATGCCGCCGCTGAAGATGCCGGACATTTGCCACCAGGCGTCGAGTGCGCTTTTTACACGAATCATTGCCAGCGCCGCTGCCGTGCCCAGACCGCCCCAAATCAGCGTCGTGATATACAGCACGCGCATCGATTCACGCTCGCCGGCTTTCGGTCGCAGGAACCGTTTGTAGATGTCGCAGAGAATGAGTGTGGCCGAACAGTTGAGCGACGAATCGACGCTGCTCATCCCTGCAGCCAGCACGGCGGCGATTAACAGGCCGGTCATGCCCACCGGCAATTGTGTGGCAATGAAATGCGGAAAGACCGCGTCGTCCTTCACAACACTGGTCGGCAGCAAGTCCGGTTGACTCGAATAAAACGCAAACAACGCCGTGCCGATGAAGAACAACAGCGCCGAAATCGGCACGTACAATAACGCCCCCCACCACACGCTGCGGCGGGCATCGGCATCGCTGCGGGCGGTCATGTAACGCTGCACGATACTCTGATCGATACCGAAATTCTGCAGGTTGATGAACAGGCCATACGCCAGCACCACCCAGAATGTCGGCTTCGTCAGCGACGGGCCGAAGTCACCCAGGCTGAACTTGTTCCCCTCGCTGGCCAGCTGAAAAATCTGTCCCGGCCCGTCCGGCATACCGAACAGTAACAACGCGACACAGACCAGCATGCCCACGCTGAGAACGATACTCTGCGCGACGTCGGTCCAGATGACCGCTTCGATTCCGCCCATCAACGTGTAGAGAGTCACCAGTACGCCGGTGACGATAATGATCGTCTTCAAATCCCAACCGGTGAGTGGTGCCAACGCCAACGCCACCAGATAGAGAATCGATCCCATTCGGCCCAGTTGTGTGAGCAAGTAGCAGATCACCGCGTAGACGCGTGCCCACGGACCGAAACGTTGTTCGAGGTGACTGTAGGCCGAGATGGAATCTCCCTGCCGATAGAACGGCACGAAATACCGCACGGCAATCCACGCAGCCACCGGCAGCGTCAGGCTGAAGACAAACGGATTCCAGTTGCCTCCGAAACTCTTGCCCGGATTCCCCAGAAAACTCATGGTGCTGACGAACGTGCCGAGAATCGACAGCCCCACCACCCAGCCCGGCAGCGACCGACCCGCCGCCATGAACTCGTCGGTGTTGCGGCTCTTGCGCACGAACCAGCAACCCATTCCGACCACGCCGCCCAGATACACCACCAACACCGCCAGATCGATTGCCGAGAGTTTACCTGTCATGCGGGGCCGTGCTTGTGCTGCTGGTCTGAGTTGAAAAATCTGACGCAAAGGCGCAGAGATGCAAAGTTTCGCAAAGAAAATAACAAGATAAGGACATCGACAAAAAGTTTCTACAGGAGCGAACAGAGGAAACAGAGCAGTCTCCGTTTCCTCTGCGTTCTCCTGTTCAACCCAATCGACAGAACCCGTATGCGATACTGATTTCCTTTTATCTCATCTTGTTTCATGTGGATGAAGTGTTACACAGATTGCTTCTCTTTGCGCAAACTTTGCATCTCTGCGCCTTTGCGTCAAATATTTGCCGTTTGGGTTATTACGGTTTGCGGCTGTTCTCGGCGTAGTACAGACGGCCGTCTTCGGCGCCGACGAGCAGATCGGGGATGCCGTCCTTGTTCCAATCGACAACGGTTGGGCTGGATGTGTGGCCGGCCACGTTTCTCTTGTTGAGCAATCCCCGGTTCTTCAGCACGACTTTGCCGTCGCGTTCGCCGACGTTTTGCCACCAATCGGCATTCGCGCTGTTGGCGAGAATGTCGAGTCGGCCGTCGCCGTCCCAATCGACGACGGCGAGTTTTCTGCGGCCGCTTTTGCCCGCACGACCGGCATTGAAGCGAATTGCTTTTCCTGCCTCATCGACGAACATCCGATTGCCGGGCGATAACACCAGTTTGCCTGCGTTTCGTTTCCGCTCGAAGAAGGCCAGATATCCTTCGTGATCGAGCATCACCAGATCGTTCAGGCCGTCGCGATTCCAATCGACGAGTACCGGCGTTGTCCGCCATTGTGTGACCAAATTGTTGCCAACAGGATTCCACCAATTCCAAGCCGGTTTGGGCGGCTTGCCGGTCCAGGCAACTTCAATCGGTTCGGCGGCGGCCAACTCAGATTTGTTTCGCGTGCCGATGTTGCGGTACCAGACCACTTTGCCCCAGATCGAATTCACCACCAGATCGGGCAGGCCGTCGTGATTCCAATCGCCCGCCGTCAGCGTAGTGTAACCCCACTTTGCTTCACACGGACCCTGAATCGAACCGTTGTTTCCCGCCTGAATGCGAATGGTTTTGCCGGCCGCCTTGAGTCTCTCGGGAGCCGCCCAGCGCGGTGGATATCCTCCCAGGTTCTCGATCAACGCAACGTACCCGGCCGTGTTGCCGCAGAGGATGTCTTCGTCGCCGTCACCGTCCCAGTCGATAGAGCAGGGGGTCGCCAGCGCACCGAACTTGACCGTATCGGCCCGCTGTTGGAAATAATGCGGCGGCAGAAATTGCGGCAGACCCTCGTCGATGCGTCCCGTATGTTCGATCAACGCGACGCGTCCGTCTTCGTCACCCACAATCAGATCCGTATCGCCGTCCTTGTCCCAATCGAATGCCACCGGAACCACCATCTGCAAATCCATCGTCAACTTCCGACCGTCATGCTGGAGATGCCGGCCGGTTGCATACTTCGGCCGCGTTCGCGAACCGACATTCTCAAAATACGTGAAGCCGTCGAGAAACTCGCCGCACATCAAATCGAGATCGCCGTCGGCATCGAAGTCGGCGAAGTTCGGCGCAGGCCAACCAAAGACGTCGATGGGCTTGGAACCGGCCGACAACTTGCGCGGCGTTTCGTAACGCGGCTGTTTGTTCGTGCCAACGTTCCTGGCGATGTGAACGTAGCCGTGCAGCGGACCGTTGGTCCATTTGCCTTGGCCGTTGTAGGCGTCGTCCCAACCGTACGCGGTCCAATCACCGATGCCGACGGCCAGGTCCAGTTTTCCGTCGCCGTCAAAATCGACATACTTCCATTGGTTCGCTCGAGTTTTTCCCTTGTAGCCGATCTTTGCGGCCAACGGCAATTTGGTGGAAACATCCAACCCGCGGCGGCGAAACTCTGTGAACTCCCGGCCCGGTCCCAGTACACGCGGCTTGCCATCGATATAGGAAACTTGAATGTTCTGCGCGCCGCGACTGATTTTTCTGGCCGGTTTGAACACGGGCATCTTGACGTTGCCGGATGTGTTTTCGAAGAAGTACGTCCCGTTCGATGGCTTGTCGGGACAGACCACCACCAGATCGTGATCGCCGTCGCCGTCAAAGTCCATCGGCAACGGCCACGCCCACAGACCGACTCCGAGATCAACGACCAGATCGGGCTGACCGTAGCGGATCGGTTGCAGTTCACCGGCGATCACAAGATGTACTTGCAGCGAGAACACGAGGGCGAGCGCGGATGCAAGACAGAAGAGACACTTCATCGTTGTTAGATTCCTCATGGTTCCGTCTCACGAGAAACAAAATGCTCGCCGGAGACTGCTGCCGGTTCTGGCAACCATTGCGATTTGCCAAACGAAAACCGACTGCGAGGCATTGCCTCGCAGCTATGTCTGACTACGCAAACACCCGTTCGATTGCCGCGCCTTCGTTGACCGTTGCGCGTTCCGGGCGGCCCTGGTGTTGGTAGATCAACTTTTCGTGATTGACGCCCATTGCATGCAGGATGGTGGCGTGCAGGTCGTGTACGTGTGCGTGGCCGTCGATTGCGTGCATGCCGAAATCGTCGGTCGCGCCGATGATCTGCCCGCCGCGAACGCCGCCGCCAGCCATCCACATGGTGAAGCCGTAGGGGTTGTGGTCGCGGCCGTCCCCTTTTTCCGACATCGGCGTGCGGCCGAACTCGCCGCCCCACACCACCAGCGTTTCATCCAACAGGCCACGGCGTTTCAAGTCGGTCAGCAGGCCGGCAATTGGCTTGTCGGTTTCGCCGCAGTGTAGCCCGTGATTCTGTTCGATCCCGCTGTGTGCATCCCATTTGCTTCCCGATCCGGAATACAATTGCACGAATCGCACGCCGCGTTCCACCAGACGGCGGGCGAGCAGACAGTTGCGACCGAACGGCTTGGTGTGCTTTTCGTTCATTCCGTAAAGTGCCTGTGTCTCCTGTGTCTCTTCGGTCAAATCGACCGCCTCTGGCGCGTGCGCCTGCATACGGTAAGCCAACTCGTAGGAAGCAATTCGCGCTTCCAACTCGCTTTCGCCCGGCCGCGATTCTCCGTATCGGCGGTTCAAGCGGGTGATAAACTCCAGCTTTCTCTTTTGCCGTGCGTCGGAGATGCCGTTGGGGTTCGTTAGATGCAGAATTGGTTCCGACCCGTTGCGGAATCGCGTTCCCTGATAGGTGGCCGGCATGAAACCGGTTCCCCACACGCGGCTGCCGCCCGGTGGTTCTTTGGGGTTGTCCAGCAGCACCACGAAGCCCGGCAGGTTACGGTTTTCGCTGCCCAGCCCGTAGGTGACCCACGCACCAATGCTGGGACGGCCAGCGAGAATGCTGCCCGTGTTCATCTGGCAGACGCTGCCCACGTGATTCAAACCATCCGCCTGACAGGAGCGAATCACGCAGAGGTCGTCGGCCAGTTCGCCGACGTTCCAGTACCAGTTGGAAACTTCCAGTCCGCTTTCGCCGAACCGTTTCCATTTGCGTTTTGTGGGCAGCAGCGAGTTTTCCGAAACCCCCATCGGCGTGATTTTCCGCTCGATGGTTTTTGGCAGCGGCTTGCCGGCGTACTCGTTGACTTTCGGCTTGCGGTCGAACGTGTCGAGATGGCTCGGCCCGCCGTCCATGAACAGAAAGATCACACTCTTCGCCCCACCGAAGTTGGGCGAGCGCGCAGACATCGCATCGGCCGCCAGCGGGTTCTCTTCCGCCATCAAACCGGACAAAGCCAACGCGCCGAAACCACCGCCGGCGCGGGTGAGAAATTCGCGGCGGCTGCTGGGATATTCTGTTTGGTGAGAATTCATGGCCATGTCGTTTTCGTTTATCTGCATGTCAACCGTCGGCTGCCGCCTCCGACGGCAAGGCATCGGCTAGGGTTATTTACTCAACGTACAAGAATTCATTCGAGTTCAACAACGCGTGACAAAAGTCGCCGAAGGCGGCGGCGATTGCTTTCTCTGGTGACTTTGCGCCGGTCAGCGTCTGCTGTTGTCCGATGAACGCGACCGCGGCCGACCGTTCGTCTTCGTCCGGCGATCTGCCGAATGCCGTTTCGTATGCCGCGTCAATGAGTTTGGGTAAGTCCGCGGTGCCAACATCTGTCATCAATCTTCCTGCCATCCGCGCTGCATATCCTGTTACCATCTCGCTGTTGAGCAGCATTAAAGATTGCGGCGCGACGGTTGTTTCTGCGCGGCGGGCGCAACTTTCGTGCATGTCTGGGAAGTCGAATGCTTTGAGTAACGGATACGGCAGGTTTCGTTTCGAGTAGATATAAACCGATCGCCGTTGTCGGTCGGCGATGTTCTTCGAGACCGTCCATTTCTCGCGGCTGCTGTAATTCGGCGGCAAGTCGGGCCGCACGCCGGGGCCGTACATTCCCTCGCTGCGGTCTCCCGAAACCGATAGCAACGCATCGCGAATTGCCTCGGCCGATAGCCTTCTTCGCGGGAAATGCCAGTACAAACGATTGCTCGCATCAACCTGTTCGGCTTGCACCGATTCACTCGATGGTTCCCGCCGGAAATTCGCCTGCCGATAAACGGCCGAGCAGACGATGAGCCGGTGTAATGACTTCATGCTCCAGTCGCGGGCGACAAACTCACTCGCCAACCAGTCGAGCAGTTCCGGATGCGAAGGCGGAGCCGTCCGCGTTCCGAAATCGTTCGCATTCTCCACCAGCCCGCGGCCAAAGTGTCCCTGCCAGATGCGGTTGACCATCACCCGTGCCGTTAGCGGATTGCCCGGATCGGTCATCCACTTCGCCAACGCGGACCGCCGCCCCGACGTTCCCGCGTGCGGCGGAGAAATCTTCACGTCGATTTTGCGGTTGGCATTCACCACCGTGAACACGGCCGGTTCGACTTCGGCAATGGGATCGGAGTAACTGCCGCCGGCCAGCAGTTCGGTCTTCGGCACACCGGACGGCAACTCCACGCACGCCATTGCCGCGGTACTTGCCGGTGGTTTGGGTTTTTGTTTGACGAGTTTTGCCAATTGCTGCTTCAATTCGACGCGGCGTTTCTGATCGACTTCGCTCATTTTGGCCAGCAGTTGTTTCTCGCTGACTTCAATTTGACGTTCCGACCAGAACGCTAATTGCTTTTGAAAAGCCGACCGCTGTAATTCTGCCGTGTCGATGGCATCGAGCACGACTTTCGGAAACTTCAGGCGTTTCACGTACGACGCCTTGATCTCCGCCGACTGTTCGATTGAGTGCAGATCGCGGCGAACGCTTGCCGTTTCGCGCAGCCACTCGTCCATTTGTTTCCGATATATTTCGAGTTGCTCGGCCGTCCCGACGGCAACTCGGTCGGTCCAGGTCGCGCCGACAAGAAACGCCTGCAGTTGGTAAAAGTCGTCCTGCAACAACGGATCGAATTTGTGATCGTGACATTGCGCGCAACCCAGCGACGATGCCAGAAACACCGAACTGACGTTGCCCGTCAGATCGTTCAACGCGTCCTGTCGCGCCAAGAGGACGTTCGAGGCATTGCTCTCATCCGGCCACATTCGCAGATAACCGGTGGCGACCCAGGCATCGACATTTTCCGGAGCCACCTCGTCGCCGGCGATCTGTTCTGCAACAAATTGTCGATACGGTTTGTCGCCGTTGAACGCGCGGATGACGTAATCGCGGTACTTGTACGCCAGCGGTCGAGCTGGGTCGGCGTTGAAGCCGGCCGTCTCGGCGAACCGCACCAGATCGAGCCAATGCCGTCCCCATGTTTCCCCGTAATGTGGGTTTGCCAGAAACCGCTCGACCAAACGTTCGTAGGCGTCCGGCGAATCGTCGGCCAGGAATTGTTCGATTTCATCGACTGTCGGCGGCAGTCCGAGCAAATCGAACTTCAGCCGGCGAATCAACTCGCGCCGACCGGCTGCTGGAGACAGTGACAGCCCTTCCCGTTGCAGACGCGCGAGGACAAACGCATCGACGGGGGTGCGGATCCGCGCGGAATTATCGACCTGCGGAATCGCCGGTCGTGCAACCGGAAAATACGCCCAATGCGATCGCTGTTTCGCGGTGAAAGGCGGCGCGTCGTCGGCCTGTGCGTCTCTTGTTTGAAACCCGATAAATGCGACGAGAGCAGCGACAGCCAGCAGGAGCGGCTGCTTCGCAATTTGAGTCCGCAGAGACATGAACATTCCCAACCTTCGGCATACCATGACGCTGCCACGCCGACACGAGGGCGGCGGCAGTCCAACCGGCAGCATTCTCCCTTGAGTATACCTCAAATGATAGGGAAACACAGCCGCCACCGGCCGGCTGGGCGTGTCGAGGCGTTTCAGTAACGACGGCCGTCAAAACCCTTGTTTGCGCGGCGGGCTGGTTTTCGTGCATCTTTTTCAAATGAGATGTAACACATCGCAGCGTCTTTCGATCCGAAATCCTGATATTGCCCCCTTTTCAGACATCGAATACGCTCCGCCGGAACTTTCACCTCGTCAACCTCATTCCGTCGATCTGAACCGATGGCCGCCCCACAGCGAAAAAACCGTATCGCCCAAGCGATCGCCCTGTTGCTTTTCGTAGCTGCAGGCGTCGGCGGATTCTGGTGGCTGATAAACGACGATGGCGAGCAATCATCTCAATCGCCGGCGACAGTTCAAATTGCCGCCGGTTCCGGAACGCGAAGAAATCAGCAACCGGCAGCTAATGCCACCCGTCGCCTTATCGAATCCCCGATCCGCGTCAATCTCACACCGACCGCCGTCTCTGTCCTGAAGATTGCGATCGACAAATCGTACCGCATTCAACTGTCGGGATTGCGTCGCGAGATCGTTGCGACGACACGGTTGGCCGTTACGGAGGCCCGCGCAACCGCTGACGGAATACAGATTGGCCGCCGAAAGTTCCACGTAAAAACGCTCGACATCATTCCTGCACAGTCGCCGGCGATTTGGATCAACGATCATCAGTATCGCGGCACCATTCGCCTGCATCGACTTGAAAATGGAAAACTCATCGCCATTAACGTCCTGCCGTTGCATCACTATCTGGCCAGTGTGGTGGACAGTGAAATGCCGACTGCATTTCCCCGTGAAGCGCGCGCCGCACAGGCGATTGTCTCACGAACTTATGCCCTGTACCAGATGTCGAACCGGCATCCGCGTTTCGATTTGTTTGCCACCACGCGGAGTCAGAATTATCTCGGCTATCAATTTCGTGATCGCAACGGGCGGCGTCTGGCCGGCGAAAGCGAATCGAGTCGCCGCGTTGTCCTCTCGACGGCCGGCGAAGTTTGCACAAGGAACGGCAAGTTAATTCCCGCTTACTATTCTGCCGTCTGTGGCGGGACGACGACGGCGGGCAGCGATGTCTTTCGCGACGCATCGACGCTTTCCAGCGTGCGCTGCACCGGTTGCCGCGATGCCAAACTTTATCGTTGGACGACAACAATCAACCGTGCCAACGCGGCCGAGTCATTGCAAAACTATTTCCGGCAAAACGGCAAAACGTTCGGAACGTTGGCATCCGTCACGGCTGCTGCCGCAGGAGATGGAACCAAACAGGCATATTTTCATGTTGGTGACGGACGGCGAAAGTATCGACTTTCCGCAGTCGCGCTGCGTCGCGACGTCTTCCCGTCGAAATTGCATAGCCCGCGATTTGACATGCGGCTGACCGGAAAAGAACTGCAATTTCGCGGACGGGGTAGCGGCCACGGCGTGGGATTATGCCAGTGGGGTGCCCGTGGCTTGGCCCTTTCTGGAAAGAAGGCACATGCCATCGTGCGTCACTATTACCCTAAAACCGTCATAACTGTGTTGTCGAAGACGCGAATTGCCCAAGCCGCCAAAATCGCAGATTGACCTCAATCGGCCATCGCACCTACAATGCACCGAAGTGAAATCCTAGCGGGAATCGTGGACGGTTTAGAAATGCGGAAACCACAAACATCAACGAGATCGATATTCAGGCGGACGGCCACGTTGGCTTTTCGGCTCTGTTTGCTCGTGTCGATTTGGCATGCTCCGCTGCCGATGATTGCTGTTCATGCAGAAACAGCCGATGGCGTTGATGAACACGATCACGCGGTGCCGAATCAGGGTTCAGAACAGCATTCCGCTTGCGAATTCCAGCTTGTGTTGCCATGCCAGATGCACGGCTGCGAGCATTCCTCGCTGCCCCACGACGATTCCGACCACAGTCGGCACACGGCGTCGATGGATTACGGCGCGCTGGGCGAGTCGGAGGTCGAATTGGACCTCGCGGCAAATCGCCGTGCAGTGCTGCAATCGATGACGCTGATGGCGGCCGATTGCCATCCGTCGCAGTGGCTGGACTGCGGCACCAAACGCAGCGCGGCGGCTTGTCTTACCGTCGCGGACGATGCTCGGGAGCCGCCTCTGCGCGCCAATTTGCAGGTGTTCTTAATCTAACACCTCTCTCCTGACGCCCGTTTTTCAGGGCGTATCGCTGCCTGTTAAGCAGGTTCGTAGTGACCGCATGCATGCGGTTTGATTTCTCCCTAGAGCGCCGCCCTTAGTTCGACTAAGGCCCTTGTTCGACTAAGAAGGGCGATGAATCGGGGCACCACGAACCGTCTTTTGCGGGCCACCTATCATCGACTGTGCCGCTTTCAGTCGCTGCGGTGCGTTTCACTGCAGCGAATCAACGACGCCTTGTTTCTCTCGCCGCCCACCTGTATCGAGAGTCTTCGGAGATCTGTCATGGCTGCTGCCAAATTGAAAACTGTCGGTCTGGTATTGCTTGCAATTGGCGTCGGTGTTGGCATTGGAGTTGTCGCCAATCCCAAGGGCCTGATGCATCTGTTGCCGGCGTCGATGAGTAACGCCGCCGCCGCAGCGCCAGCGACCGACGCAGCGGGCGGGGGCGCGAAGCACATCGAACTGACCGCACAGGCACGCGACAACCTTGGGTTGAAAACGGGCCGTGCCACGCTATCGGATTACTACCACACCTTGCGGGTTCCCGGTGTGATTCGCGAGAAGCCGGGCCACAGCGATCATTCGGTGCCGACGACAGTTCACGGCATCGTTAAGAAAGTGCATGCGCTGCCCGGGCAAACGGTCAAGCCGGGCGATCCGTTGTTCGACCTGCAATTGACGGGCGACGCATTGGCCTCGGCGCAAGCTGGCCTGCTCGATCTGCTCAAGCAATTGGACACAATTGACGAGGAGTTGAAACGGATTGGTCCGCTCGAAAACAGCGGCCTCGCCAAAAAACGGAAATTAGAATTAGGCTACGAAAGAAAGCGGCTCGACGGGCAGCGCGATGTTCGTGCGCAAGAGTTATTGGTGCGCGGCCTGATTCCGGCGCAAGTCAAGCAAATCATTCGCGAGAAAAAACTCATTCGCCAATTCACCGTCTTCGTTCCGCAAGAGTTTGCCGACGAGCAGTCGTCGGGAGACGCGGCGAATCCAACAAAACAGGACGCAGTTGCCGAAAGTCCCGCCGACGCGTTGGCACACGAAGAAATGCAATTCACCGTCGAAACGCTCGACGTCTTTCCGGGCAAGGCGGTTCGGCCCGGCGATTCGCTCTGCCATCTTGCCTACCACACGGTGCTATACATCGAGGGGCAGGCGTTCGAGAACGAAATTGAAGCCATCGGCAAACTGCGACAGAACGGTTGGATGGCCAAGTTGGAGTTCGGAACGTTGGGGCACGAAAGCGAGCCCAAGAAGGCGCAGATTCTCTATCTCGACAACCACGTTGATCCGGATTCGCAGACGTTTCGCTTTTACATGCGGCTGGAAAACGAAACTTTGCAGGAGACGCGCGACGAACAAGGCAAATTGTATCGCTCGTGGAAGTACAAACCGGGACAACGTGTGCACATCGTTATTCCCGTCAAGAAGTGGGAGCGTCAGCTGACGCTGCCTTTGAAGGCGGTCGTGCAGGAAGGTCCGGACGCTTTCATCTTTCGCCGTATTGCCCGCATGCGTACCACCGACGGGAAGTCATTCGTCGATGAGTTTGAGCAGGTACCGGTTCGCATACTGCACCAGGATACAAAAGTCGCTGTCATCGCAGCCGACGGCGAAATTCGGCCGGGCGATATCATCGCACGCAACAACGCCTACCAACTGCAACTGACCTTAACGAGCAGCAAAGGTGGTGGCGGACATAGCCACCATGGGCATTCCCATTGAAATCTAGACTCTAAGCTCTTGTTTCTCGACTCTTACCACTAACTCGAAACGCGAAATCTCATGCTTAACGCCGTTATCCGTTTCGCATTGAATCACCGACTGATGATCGTCGTCGCTGCAATGGCGGTGATGATCTACGGTGCAATCGAAATGCAATCGTTGCCGATCGACGTGCTGCCCGATCTAACGCGACCGCGGGTTGTGTTGATTACGGAGTGTCCCGGTTATGCGCCGGAAGAAGTGGAGACGCTCGTCACCATTCCGCTGGAGACTGCGCTCAACGGGGCCAACGGCGTCATTGCAGTCCGCACAGCATCCGACATTGGCTTGTCGGTCATCTATGTCGAATTCGATTGGAATGCCGACGTTTACACGGCCCGCCAAATCGTGCAGGAGCGGATCTCAATTGCCACCGAGCGACTGCCCAAAGGCATACATCCGCAGATGGCGCCGACATCGTCGCTGCTGGGACAAATCATGATTGTCGGCATGTGGAGCGAAGACGGCAGCACCGGCCCGCTGGAATTGCGGACGCAGGCCGACTGGGTTGTCCGCAAACGGTTGCTCACCATTCGCGGCGTCTCGCAGGTCATCACAATGGGAGGCGGCCGCAAACAGTTCCAGGTGCTGGTCGATCCGCACGCATTGCACACTTATGAGGTGACGCTGCATGAAATTGAGACGGCGTTGGGAAAGGCCAACCTGAACGTCACCGGCGGGTACCTCGAAAAAAGTTCGAAGGAGTTACTCGTCCGCGGGCTGGGGCGAATCGAGAACATTGACGAGATCGAAGAGATTGTCGTCAAGCGGACCGACAACCGCACCATCTTGCTCGGCCAACTTGCCCGGGTGACCGAGGGGGCGCAAATCAAGCGGGGCGATTCGAGTATCAACGGCAAGGATGCGGTTGTTCTCAACATCCAGAAACAACCCGGAGCCGACACCCGAGAATTGACGGAGGAAATTCGCAAAGCGCTCGACGAGTTGCGCGGCAGTTTGCCCGCCGACATCGTCCTCAGGCCGACCTATGAGCAGCGGGAGTTCATCGATTACTCGGTCGATAACGTCGTCGAAGCTCTGTGGATGGGCGCGCTGTTGGTGGTGGTGATTCTGTTCCTGTTCCTGTTGAACTTCC
Organism: Planctomycetota bacterium; assembly: GCA_963581435.1. Taxonomy (GTDB): domain Bacteria; phylum Planctomycetota; class Planctomycetia; order Planctomycetales; family Planctomycetaceae; genus JABISG01. The sequence goes on along the minus strand of CAUZOL010000107.1, from coordinate 5,617 downwards.
GGACGACGTTTATCACTTTGACCGCGATTCCGCTTTCCGTGCTGACGACGGCACTCATCTTTCGCTGGTTCGATATGTCGATCAACGTGATGACGTTGGGGGGCATCGCGGTGGCGCTGGGCGAATTAGTGGACGATGCGATCGTCGATGTCGAGAACATCTTCCGACGTCTGCGCGACAACGCCCGCAGCCAGAATCCACGCTCGGCGTTACGCGTCGTGTATGAGGCGAGTCTGGAAGTTCGCGGCGCAATAATTATCAGCACCGTGCTGGTCATTCTGGTGTTTTCGCCGCTGTTTGCGTTGGCAGGTATGCCGGGCCGAATGTTTACGCCGTTGGGAATCGCCTACATCGTTTCGATTCTGGCCTCGACGGTCGTTTCGCTGACGGTCACGCCGGTCCTCTCGTTCTACCTGTTACCGCGAGCCAAGGCCACGGCTCATCAGGCGGAAGGCGCGTTTGTGCGGCTGCTGAAATGGTTGGCGACACCGCTGATTCGGCTCAGCATGAACGGTCCAGGTTTAACCGTCATTATGGCTGGCGTTGCCGGTTCCGTGGCGATCAGTGTGGTGGTGGTGATCGCGATGGGCAAGGACTTTCTGCCGTCGTTCGATGAAGGGGCGGCGCAGGTCAACGTGTACCTGCCGCCGGGAACTTCGTTGGCAGCATCGCTGCGCGTTCGCAAAATCGTCGATGGGCGACTGAAGGGGCTGAACGCAAAACTGAAAACGAAGGAGAATCCGGTTGATACGATTCTCGACTTCACCGGCCGGACCGGCCGCGCCGAGTTAGACGAGCACGTGATGGGCGTCAACGTCACCGAGTACATTCTGAAGCTCAATCCCGATAGCAACGTGTCGCGGGAAGAACTCATCGCCGCGCTTCACACCGAACTGAAACAAGTTCCCGGAATTCAGCATGAGGTGGAACAGCCGATCGCGCATCTCATCAGCCACATGCTCTCGGGCGTGCAGGCGGAGATTGCCATCAAATTGTATGGCGACGACCTGAACGTGCTGCGGCGCAAGGCCGATGAAATCAAGGCGGCCATCGAAGGAATTCCCGGCATCGCCGAGCCGTTCGTCGAACAACAGCAGAACATTCCGCAATTGCGAATTGAATTGCAGCGCGACCGGCTGGCCTTTTATGGCATGTCGGCGGAGTACGTCAACGAGTTCATCGAGACCGCGCTCAACGGCCGGACCGTTTCGACGGTGTTGGAAGGCGAACGCACATTCGATCTGCTGATTCGGCTGGATGAACCGTATCGCACCGACTATGTCAATCTGCATCGGATGCCGGTGGAACTTCCCGATGGCGGCGGGCGAATTCCGCTCTCGGCGGTTGCCCACGTGTATGAAGGGGGCGGACCGAACACCATCAACCGCGAAGATGCCCGCCGCCGGATTGTGATTCGCGTGAACACGCTCGACCGAGACGTTGGCAGTGCCGTTACAGAAATTAGACAGACGATCGGCGATCAGGTCACATTGCCGGAAGGATACTTCGTGGTGTATGGCGGTCAGTTCGAAGCGCAGCAAGAAGCAACGGAGCGGATTCTGTTACTGAGTGTTGTCGCGTTGGTTGGCGTGTTTCTTGTGTTGTATTCGGTGTTTCCATCGGTCGGCGTTGTGGCGCAAATTCTCATTGCGTTGCCCGCTGCATTCGTGGGTGGTGTCGCCGCACTCATTCTCACCGACCAAACGCTGTCGGTGGCGAGTATGGTCGGCTTCATCTCGCTGGGCGGAATTGCGGCGCGCAACGGCATTTTGTTGGTATCGCATTACCTGCACCTGTATCCGGAAAAGGGCTTTACGAAAGAAATGATTCTGCAGGGCAATCTGGAACGATTGGCACCTGTGCTCATGACGGCATTAACAACGGGAATCGGACTGGTGCCATTGGTTGTTGGCGGTCATTTGCCGGGGAAGGAAATTCTGTTTCCGGTGGCGACGGTGATTCTCGGCGGGCTGGTGACATCGACCTTGTGTGAGTTCCTGGTGCGACCGGGGTTGTTCTGGTTCTTTTCCGAAAAAACGGCCGCCCGGCTGGTAGCGATCGCCGACAGTGAACAATTGAAGCCGGACGCTGCAATCGGCCCATCTGAGCAAATGTCACACTTTGCGGGCGATGCCGAACTGTCTGGTTTTGCCGAAGATACCAGTCGATGAAAGAGGGGATGCCGTAGAGTTCACGTCATTTCAAACTCAACCAGCCCGCAGCGTAAGCAAGGGTCTCGACGACAGTTACCGCAAGACGACGAACAAGAAGAATCTCGGGAGATGAAGCGCATGGACGCGCTGTTGAGCAGGCCTGCACGAAAACCGCGTCAAATCACGATTGACGAATTGCGTGCCACTGGCGTGTCGCCAGTGCAACGCGGTGGGCACTGGCGATACGCCAGTGGCACCCGGCGACGGAACTTTTGTATGATTCTCGTTGCCTCTGTCATGTTGTTGCTCGTCACTCCACTGTCGGCGCAAACACCCATTCTCGTTCCACCGCCTGCGGGGAAGAGCAACACGGCCGATCATCGATCGGCAGCGACAACATTGGACGACCTGCAACAGATGGCGCAGGAATACAATCCAACATTGGAACAGGCGCGGGCGGAAATCTTGCGAGCGGAGGGCAAGCGGATACAGGCCGGCCGTTATCCCAACCCGACCATCGCCTACGTGGGAAACGAAATCGGACAGGACGGCAAGTCGGGACAACAGGGATTCTTCGTTTCCCAAAAACTGATAACTGGTGGAAAACTCCGGTTGGCCCGCGACGAGGCGACGTTTCGTCAGTTGCAGTCGGAGCAGGGACTCAGCACGCAGGAGTACCGCGTCGCCAACTCGGTGCGCCGGGAGTATTACTCGGTCCTCGCCGCCGTGCGGATGCGTAATCTCAGCACCAAACTCGTCAAGCTGATGCGGGATGCAAAGGCGATTGTCGAAAACCGCATCAAGTTGGGGGTCGGCACCGAAGTTAATCTGTTGCAGATCGACCAGGAAATTGAACTTGCCCGGTTGTTGTTGAATCGAGCCGAGAATCGGTATGAAGCCGCCTGGTCGCGGCTGCAGGCTGTCGTGGGCAACCGTGGGTTGAAGCCGACCGAACTCGACGGCAGTTTGACAAGCGATGTGCCTGATCTGACTTGGGATGGTTCACTGGCGAAGTTGCTGGAACTCAGCCCGCAATTGAGCCGCGCACGATTCGGCGCCGATCGCGCACGGACCGGGTTGGCACGGGCCGAAGCGAAACCGATTCCCAATCTCACTGTGCAGGCCGGCTCGCAATACGATTTCGCAACGCAAACGCAAATCGCCAACCTGCAAATTGGATTTCCGTTGCCAATCCGCAATCGCAACCGAGGCAACATTGCCGCCGCCGAAGCAGAGTGGATTGCTGCGACGCGCGAAACCGAGCGAATCGAACTCTGGTTACAACGTTCGCTGGCCGATGCCTATCGGCAATACGCGACAAACAGAACGCGGGCGCTGCGCTATCACAAAGTCATACTGCCGACCGCAAAGAAGGCTCGCGAAATGAGCCTCACGTTGTTCGATGCCGGCGAAATGGGTTTCACGCAGCTGTTCACCGTGCAACGATCGTACGCAACGACACAGGTGGAGTACGTCGAGTCGCTCGAAAGTTTATGGCACAGCATCGTCGCCATCGACGGTCTATTGCTGAACGACGGCTTGAGTCGCCCGCAATCGGCCTTCGACGATCGCTAAGCGACATCGAGGGCGGTACCACACCCAAAGCCCGTCGGCCGCGACCGGCGGGATCCGAAGACACCGCTCAATCGACAGCAAACGGAACCGGCGCAATCACCGGTTCATCGTGCGGCGGTTCGTTGCCGCCAATCACCGCGGGAACGGGTGGAACAACCGGCTCATCGGCCGGCGTTTCCGTTACCACGTTCGACGTCTCCATCGTGTCAGAGACGACAACGGTCGGGGTTGTTCCAGGTGCCGCCACCGACGGCACTGGGATTGACCGGGCCGTCGCACGAAACATGAAGAAGCCGGCACCAATCAGGCCGATGACTCCAACCACCAGCATCACCGCCACACCGGCAAGAATGCCAACAAAAATGCTGACGTCATTTGAGGAGTTGCTCGACATCGTTCGTTCCGTAGCACGAGTGTCCTGATGATATCCAATCCGGCTCATCTCTGCTTCAACAGTTGCTACGGGCGATTGTATCGCCGGGGAGGTCTGCCAGCCAGAGGAATCGCACGCCTTGTGAATCGCGAGACAAGTCCTTGAAATTCGAACGTCGAACGGTTCTATTATCGAGGAACACCTCGACTGCAACCAAGGAGAGACCAACGTGGAAAACCTCGACGAACGATACTACCGCGATTCCGGAGCCGCCCCGTTATTTGGCACGGTACTCATGATGGGCTGCGGCATCGTCGCCGCGACCGTGCTTTCGTTCATCTACGGTTTCGTTGCCTACTGGAATCCGTTCGTCTACGTCACCGTCGTCGCGACGGGGTTGTTTGGGTTGGGGGTCGGCATCGCGGTCAACGTTGGTGCCACACTGGGCAAGGTGCGGAACCCGTTGTACGCACGGCTTGTTGGCGTCACGATGGGTTTGCTGTCGCTTTATCTCTGCTGGGCGTTTTACTTATATGCGGTGCTGAAAGCCAACCCGGAATTGTGTCCCATTGTCGGACTCCAGCAGGCGGAGTTCTTTTTCGATCCGTCACAGATGTACGCGCTCATTCAATGGATCGGCGACAACGGAATGTGGAGCATGTTTGGCGGAACTCCGAAGGGATGGGGCTTGTAATCCCTCTGGCTCCTCGAAGCGGCGATCATCTTCATCGCCACCGTCGTCATCGCCGGCGGCAACGAGTCGGCCTTCTGTGAGCCATGCAATGTCTGGACCGACGACGCAGAGAACCTGCTGCAACTGGAAAACATTGGCTACGAAGATCTTCGCGGCGACCTGGAAGACGAACGCTACGAACGCCTCGACGAACTGCACACCGGCCAGCACGACGCGAAAGACTGCCTGCGCGTCACCCTGCACACCTGCCCCAAGTGCGACGAATCGAACTTCATGACGATCAAGCACGTCGTAGTCACGGTGGACAGCGACGGCGACGAACAAGAAGACGAAACCGACATCGTCAATCGCCTCATAATCCCCGCCGAACTCGTCACCCACCTGCAAACGGCCGCCGGAACGAAAAAGACAAAACGGAGAAAAAAGAAAAGGGTGAATCCGCAGGCAGAAGACATCGAAGACTACGACGAACCGGAGGCCGAAGAACTCTCGTAGCGCCGGTCAGTGTTTCAATCCGCGACGCAAATCCCCTAATGCGAGCCGGGGGTGAAAACGCTCGGGTTTTTGCGATGTCCTGGCCTGTAGGGAAACCGTCCAGCCGTGGAACCCCAATGTAGGTGGTTGAAAATACACGTCTGGACTGATCTACTATCGCAGAATGGCGATTTGCGTAACGGCGAAACGGTGGACGACAATAAAAAGGTTCTTCGCGCATTTTAGTGGGTGCTGCTTGATTTGACGTGTGGAATCGATCTCGGGATCATGGGGGATTTCCGAGGTCGAGACGATGGAATCTCTGAATGCGCATTACCGACTTCTTCT